>NZ_KV797632.1:75460-116333 GCF_001809415.1 Rothia sp. HMSC058E10
GGTTGTTCTCCCCTCACCCCGTCTACGCATTAATTGACAGCCCTATAAGTCTTAGCAGGAGAGTCAGAAATTATTCGAGGAACATTACGCATAAAATATATGTAGTTTTGGTGAATGTTTTCCGGTGGATATATTGTGACATCAACGCGAAATTTTTGATTTAAGAGAGCGTTGAGAATACCAACCACACTAAACTTCACCGGGAGAACAACAATGGAGACCCCGAGATCTGCTGTCGTGCCAGATTATTATTCTCTGCTCGATGCCGAGATCCGTGATGCGATTCGCGACGGAGACCTTGACCCTTACACGTCACAGGATGCCGTCGAAGGGCTCATTAGAAGTACTGTTTCCGCCTACGAAAGACGGATGGTACGCGCTTCCCTTCCTCCTCTTGAGAACGTCGAAGAGATTATCCATCGGCTGCGTAACGATCTCTGTGGATATGGCCCGCTTCAGCCTTATCTTGATGATGAAGAGGTCGAAGAAATCTGGATCAATTCACCCGATGAAATCTTTGTGGCTCGTGCTGGCGAGAGTGAACTGACAGGGCTGCACCTTAGCGATGAGGCTATTCAACAGCTCTTGGAACGTATGCTTAAGCCTTCGGGACGACGTGTCGATTTATCATCTCCCTTCGTCGATGCTTCGTTACCGGATGGATCTCGTCTGCACGCCGTGATTCCCGATATTACGAGAGCCCACACCTCCCTCAACATTCGTAAATTTGTGGTGCGCGCCAAACGTCTTCCCGACCTCGTAAAGCTTGGTTCCCTGAGCGCGGGAGCCGCATCGTTTTTACACGCTGCTGTCGAAAGCGGAGTCAATATTTTAGTGTCCGGGGCTACTCAAGCGGGTAAAACCACAATGCTAAATTGTTTGGCAGCATCTATACCGCCGCGTGAACGGGTGGTGACCTGTGAAGAAATCTTTGAGCTTTCTATTCCTCTGCGTGATGTCGTGGGAATGCAATGCAGACAGCCTAATCTAGAGGGTAAAGGCGCAATAGCTCTTCGCCGCCTCGTCAAAGAGGCTCTGCGTATGAGACCGGATCGACTACTCATTGGCGAGGTCCGCGAAGCGGAATCCCTCGATATGCTCATCGCTCTTAACGCGGGTTTACCGGGTATGTGTACTATTCACGCGAATTCTGCACGGGATGCAGTCACTAAAATTTGTACTCTTCCGTTGCTGGCAGGAGACAACATCTCATCCGCCTTCGTGGTGCCCACCGTAGCGAGCTGTTTCGACCTCGTAATTCATTGTGGCCGCGACGCCCACGGGCATCGTCAGGTAGAAGAGATCTATATGCTGGGCGGTCGTGTAGAAGACGGCGTCATTGAGATGTCACCGCTTTTTACCCGTCAACAAGGTGAAATGGTGTGCGTAGCCTTAGAAATCCCAACACCCGAAAAATGGGTTCGCGCCGGACACCGGCCCGATCAAGTATTAGCAGCAGCAAAGGTGGGACGCTAATGGGTGTTATCTATGGCTTAGCAATGGGGATCGGGGTTTTCCTCGTATGGTGGTCATGCTGGAGCATGCCGCAAGGAGCCGTCAAGACTGGACGGGAACCGAAGATAGCGGTAACTCTTCGTAAAGCTGGGATGCACACTATTACTCCCTCGGCTTTTACCGGAGTGAGTATCCTCAGTGGGGTTTTAGCAGGAGTGCTTCTTTTCGCTCTGACCGGGCTGTGGAGTTTCGCCTTCCTAGGGATGGGAGGTGGTTTCATCATGCCTCGCGTGGTCGTAAATCACCGTGCGAAAGTACGTGAGGGTAAGCTCTGGCAGCTCTGGCCGGATGCCGTTGATCACTTACGATCGGCTATTCGTGCTGGGCTTTCACTGCCAGAGGCTCTTATCCAGCTTTCATACCGCGGACCTTATGAACTTCGAGAGGCTTTTGCACGTTTTGGATCGGATTATCGTGCAACCGGTGACTTTGTAGCTTCCTTGAATCGGCTTAAGGAATATGTTGCTGATCCAGTCGCCGATAATATCGTTGAAGCACTCAAAATAGCACGTGAAGTCGGCGGCAGTGACTTGGGACGACTACTGGGCACATTGAGTAATTTCTTACGAGAAAATGCGCGTACCCGAGCAGAACTTCAAGCACGCCAATCTTGGACTGTCAACGCCGCCCGGTTGGCCTGTGTTGCTCCATGGGTAGTACTGATGCTGATGGCCACACAGCCTGCGGTTCGAAATATTTATAACTCTTTTGCCGGTTTCGTTCTTATGTTCGCGGGTGCTGGACTGTCGGTAATCGCGTACCGCATCATGCTCCGTATTGGGGCGCTACCTCAAGAAAGGAGGGTTTTTGCATGAACTTTGCTATTATCTTCGGGCTTTTCTTCGCGTTTGGTGTAATGCTCATAGCATCTTCATTGCGTAAGAGACGTGGGCCGAACTTTGGAGAACGTATTGCGCCGCAGATGCGCTCCGTTTCGATACGCGAATCCCTGCACCGTGAGAATCAGGCCTCAGGAACTAGCGTTTTAGATGCCCTTTATTCGTTCCTGGAACCTATGATGCAGTCGTTCCTAGGGCGGGTACGTTCTACAGAGTCTAGGGACGAAGCCCTTGCTGCTCGCTTGCGCCGCGCGGGAAGTGATCAGACTGTAAGTGCTTTTCGTGCCGAACAAATCCTCTGGGCGGTTAGTTCGGTGGCTCTTTTAGGAGTATTGAGCGTTATTGGGCTGTTGGAAAACCAATTGTCACTCTGGAGCGGCCTGATGCTCATTATCCTGGGTGGTGTTACCGGTTTTCTGGCGCGAGACTGGTGGCTGGGTCAGATTATTGTACGTCGTGAGAAACAGCTCATTGCGGAGTTTCCCGCGCTTGCAGAGATGATGGCGCTTTCGGTGGCTGCGGGTGAATCTGCTCTTGCTTCCCTGGAGCGCATTTGCCGTACTTCTCGCGGGGAATTGGCCCGAGAATTTAACGATATTCTTGCGCAAACGCGAGCTGGATCCAGCCTACTGGCGGCGCTCAACGAATTCGCACAGAGTACACAAATTCCAGCCCTTAGCCGATTTGTCGATGGTGTAGCCGTAGCCATCGAACGCGGTACTCCTTTGGCAGATGTTCTACGGGCACAGGCCCAAGATGTGCGCGACAACGCGAAACGCGAGCTTCTCGAAGTAGCCGGGAAAAAGGAGATCGCCATGTTGGCGCCTGTCGTATTTTTAATTCTGCCTTTGACCGTAGTCTTTGCGATTTTCCCCGGTCTTTCACTGATGAAACTTGCGTTTTAGCACATCATAACCTCGCCGTTAAGGTGGGTTCCATAACAGTCCAATCACATAAGGAAAATACTATGTTTACTCGACTTCGTATGTTGTTTCTGTCTGTTCCCGGTATTGCTTTCCTGCTTACCTCTTATAGAGGCTTGCAAGACGACCCAGAACGCGGAGATGTACCCGGATGGGTCATGATTACCATGATGAGCGCCATCTTGGTCGCCGCGATTTTAGCTATTGCCCAACCAGCTTTGATCAAGATGTTTAACGATGCTATCGCGCTTATTCGTCCCTAGTCGTATGAGCCGACATCAAGAACAAGAGCTTGCAGCACCGCCATCAGAACGAGGGGATGCCAGTACCGAGTTCGTGATGGTTTCTGCTCTCTTAGTACTGCTGACCGTCGCAATTTTGCAGGTTTCCTATGCGTTTTACACGCGCAATATTCTATTGGATGCGGCAAGCGCGGGCGCTCGCTACGGCACGCTGTATGATCGCACCCCTGAGGAAGGTCGGGAACGAGCAGAGCAGATTATTCGGGGGAACTTGCCTGAGAGTTATGCGCAAGATGTTCATACGTCGGTGTATGTTGATCCGTCTGGAATTCGTATTCTTGAGGTTCACGTTACTGCTCCTTTGCCAGTACTGGGGCCATGGGGGTTCCCAGGTTCTATTTCGGTAAGTGGTCATGCTGCATATATTCAGTCTTAGAAACCTGGCGCTGTGTCTGCGGACTCGTGCAGAGGATTCAGAGAATACCGATCATGAACATGAGCGCGGAAGCGCAATTGTTGAATTTCTCGGGCTCGGTGTTACGCTGCTGCTCCCTATCATGTATGGGGTCTTGACGATTTTTTCAGTGCAGGCTTCGATCTTGGGGGCGCACGCCGCAAGCGCGCAGGTAGCTCAATATATTCAGGAGCTGCCGCCTGAGACTTCGATGTCGCAGGAACAGGCTCAACGTTTGAGCGCGCTTGTGGCACGCGATTTTGGGGTTGCAGAATCTGATATCTCGGTATCTTTGAGCTGTTCAGGGTCGTGTAGCGCGCGAGAGAGTATTAAAGTCCAGGTTCAGGTAAATGCACACCTTCCCCTAATTCCGCAGGGGTTAGGAGCAAGCGTTATCCCGGTATCCTCACAATCAGTGACCTGGGGACAGGCTGAGATAGGCTCTGCTGCTTCATCCGCTTTCCGGGAAACTCCGTAAGGAAAATTAGATGGTAGTTTCGTATATTCATGCCGTTCAGAGCCGTGACGGTGATAATGATGAGGGGAGCATTAGCCCGCTCATCGTTGGTATGTGCGCTTTGGTACTGTTGATAGCATCAGTGACTTTAGCGGTCACGGGTGCTCACGTACAAACCCACAGACTCGAAGACCTTGCGGATGCGCAAGCCATTTCTATTGCACGAACTATAGAACATGGATTCTCGGAATATTCCGATAAATCTGCAGACAACGCTCAAGCTAGGCAGCTTGCTGCCAAATATCTGGAGGAGAGTGGAGCTTCTCACGAATTCGTGAACTTGCAAGTAGACTCGGTGCAGATTAGCGATGACCGTACTGTTCATGTCACGTTACGTGCTAGGATTCATCCTCCGATCGTTTCGGCCGTGGTTCCTGATGGTTTTGAGGTGAAGGCTCAGGCTCGCGCCCGCATCCACCAGCAACAGAAGGACGAAAAGTAAATGTGCCTGTAGCGTTGTAAGGTAATTCGGCGGGACTTTCCGCATGATTCACGCTAGTCTTAAATGCTATGGCATCTTTCGACTTTTCGGCTGAGATTAAGGATCTGCGTTCCATATACGCCTCAATTGTTGCGGTGAGTGACCTTGAGGGTATCAAGCGCGCTCTTGAAGATCTGTCTCAGCAAGCTTCAGCACCTGAGCTTTGGGATGATCCTGAGCATGCTCAGCGGGTAACAAGCGCGCTTTCCCATAAGCAAGCTGAACTGAATCGTCTAACGAACTTAGCGTCTCGTATTGATGATGTTGAGGTCATGGTCGAGCTAGCACAGACCGAAGATGAATCATCCGAAGAGGACCTATTGGCGGAGGCTGAAGCCGAGTGTAAAGAGCTGAGGAAGAAGCTGGATGAACTTGAAGTGTTGGTGCTGCTCTCTGGTGAGTACGATCAGCGTGAGGCTGTTGTAACGATTCGTTCAGGCGCGGGTGGTGTGGATGCGGCAGATTTTGCAGAGATGCTTTTGCGCATGTACTTGCGGTGGGCTGAAAAGAATGGCTATCCGACGAAGGTGCTGGACACCTCGTATGCTGAAGAAGCAGGGCTGAAATCCGTAACTTTTGAGGTCAACGCGCCCTACGCTTTTGGCCGCCTTTCTGTTGAAGCGGGCACCCATCGGCTAGTACGTATCTCTCCATTTGATAATCAAGGGCGCAGGCAAACCTCATTTGCTGCGGTTGAAGTTATTCCTCTGATCGAGCAGACCGATGCGCTTGAGATCCCCGAGTCTGAGATTAAGGTTGATGTATTTCGCTCCTCTGGGCCGGGTGGTCAATCCGTCAATACAACGGACTCAGCGGTGCGTATGACGCATATTCCGACGGGTATTGTCGTGTCAATGCAGAATGAAAAATCGCAGATTCAAAACCGGGCTGCGGCTCTGCGCGTGCTGCAATCGCGTTTACTTATGCTTCGTCAAGAGCAGGAGGACGCCAAAAAGAAAGAGCTGGCGGGTGATATTAAAGCAAGCTGGGGCGATCAAATGCGATCCTACGTGCTCCATCCGTACCAGATGGTGAAGGATCTGCGTACCGGATATGAGGAAGGCAACACATCAAGCGTGCTTGATGGGGGACTCAACAGATTTATTGAAGAGGGCATTCGTTGGCGCGCCTCCGGTCGCCGTGTTAACGAAGGCTAATACATAAGGAATATCATGGCTCAGAAAAAGAAAAAAGGCTCTAAAACGGACCCGAATAATTCGATTATTGCGCAGAATAAGAAAGCACGACATAACTACAATATTGTCGACACCTATGAAGCGGGCATGGTTCTTTTAGGAACAGAGGTGAAATCTCTGCGCGACGGGGGAGCCTCTATCACTGACGGGTTCTGCCATGTGAAGGATCACGAACTCTGGCTGGAAGGTATTCATATTGCTGAGTATGGCTATGGTACGTGGACGAATCATTCGGCACGCCGCAGCCGTAAGCTGTTACTGCATCGTTCAGAGATTAACCGGTTAGAGCAGAAACTTAAAGAAACCGGGTATACAGTGGTGCCCCTCAAGCTATATTTTAGCGGTGGGCGTGTGAAGGTTGAGATTGCCTTGGCAACAGGTAAACGTGAGTACGATAAGCGTCAGGCGCTGCGTGAGAGGCAGGATAATTTGGAGGCGGCACGTGCTATGCGGTACCGCAACTTGGGATAGTTATCTAGGCTAGATGAGTTGGGCGTTACTGGTTGATGCCTCTGAAACACTGCCATTAGGGGACATCAAGACTTAGCTGTTTTAGCTAGAAATCTGCACCATTAATGCATATGTAGGATATACTTACTAACAAGACATAAACGCGTATTTACTCGATGGGACGTGTAAGTATGCGACAACACAACAGACAGAAATATGGAGGAGTTTTATGTCTGAGAATACACCCGGTCGCTCTGAAGGACAGCCCGAGCAACCGAAATTTGTTCCTGCTGCGCCACCCGTTGCGCCTGCAGGAAATACTTACTCCGGTTACGTTCCGACGAAGCTCCCTGCTGGCTTGGCGATTGCCTCGCTGGTGTTGGGTATTGTGAGTATAGTTGGGGCTATCCCTTTAAGCTTCGTCACTATCGTTGTTGCCCTTGTAGGTCTGATCCTTGGCATTATTGCGCTCCGTAAGGTCAGCAAAGGTACCGGCGGTGGTAAGGGTATGGCTATCGGTGGTGTTGTTACTAGTGCTATCGGCTTTATATTATCAGCCGTGGTTCTTATCTTTGTCATTATCACCTTGATGATGGTTCAGGACTGCAAGAATACTGGTGTACAGAATAGTGACGGTTCTGTCACCTGTTCGATTAACGGACAGAAGATGACTGTCCGTACCGATGGGACTACTTCTATTCGGTAGCCAAGTTATTGTTCATCGTGTGGGGTGGGTAGCTCAAAAAGCTACCCACCCCACACGTTTGTGTTTCAAGGATAGTGGAATAGGTGAGATAGAGCATCCTAATTTTTATGAAGTTTAGGGTGTTGTAACCAATGGTTTTCGATATAAAAGTTCGTATAATGAAAGTTGGTACTCAGCAATAACGCCGGGATAACCGACGGCCTCACCGAAGACAAAGGATAGTAAAGCATGTCAGAAAACCTTTACGGTCAGAACAAGCCGCAAGGGCAGTCGCAACAGCCTGGTCAAGATCAGAACTCTCAAAATCAGGGTTCACAAGCGCAACAGCAATATCAGGGGCAGGCTCCCCAGAGTAATAGTTCCCAGCAGGGGAACTACCAGGGCAATGGTGCTCAGAACTCATACCAGCAGCAGTACCCTCAGCAGCCGCAACAGGGCTCGGGCAATCAGCATCTTTTCTACGGTGATCAGGCACAAAATCAGCAGCCTACTCCATCAGCAGGGCAGCCCTCCTATAACACGCAGTACTCTAGCTCCTCGAACATGGTTTCGGGGCAGCAACAGCATTCTGCACCCCAGCATTCTTCGCAGACTGGGCAGAATGCTTCAGGACAGGGCTACGCCTCACAGCAGAGTTATAATTCGGCACAAGGTTACAACCAATATCAGCCGACCCAGGAATCACGGAATTACTCTCAGCAGGGGAACTCTGGCCAGCAGAATAGTAATTCGGCACAGAATTACCAAAATTCTGCGGGATACCAGAACGCCCAGCAACAGGGATCTCCACAGCAGAACAGCTACGGTCAGAGCTCTGCTCAGACGCAGCAGAGCGGATCATCTGTTTATAACGGAAATTCTTCCTACGCTCAGCCACAGCAGCAGGCCCCCTACGGAACTTCTGGTTCCCAACCTGCACAACAAAATGCTCAGCAGGGCTACGGTCAACAGAATTCTTACTCGCAGACGAGCGGATACCAGAACCAAGCTGTAAATTCGGGATACACAAGTCAGAATCAAAACTATTATGGTGCCCAGAACCAGCAGGGGCAGTATGGGCAGCCCGCCTACGGTTCTTCTCAGTTTGACGCAAATGCTCAGAACGCAGGCGGTCCCTCGCAGGCCGCTCCGGTTATGGCAATTATTTCCTTGGTACTTGGTGTGCTTGCCATTGTGAGCGGATGGTTCATCGTCGGAGGTCTGCTCGGTATTGGCGCTATTGTTTTGGGCGCTCTGGGGCTTCGCCAGTCACGTCAGCTGGGCAAGGGTAAGGGAATGTCCATCGCCGGTATTATTACCGGTGGCGTGGGTATCATCGTAGCTATTATCGCGACTATCCTTTTTGTGCTGGGGCAGCAGACTCTTCAGGAATGCCAGAAGGTCGGTACTCCGGATGGTAACGGCAACAAGGTCTGCCAGGTGGGGGATAACCCCGATAGCCGTATGACTGTTCCTGCTCAGTAGCGGCAGGTAGCGGTTTTTCGCTGAATGAAGGGGGCGGAGCATCTCGTTACGGATGTGTTCCGCCCCCTTGTGCATAAGTAAAATAATGCTGGTGTGTTGGTAGTAAAAGAACCTGGTGGTTGTGTAGAGACAGACCCCTTGATATAATTAACCATTACCATCGCGAACGGTACTGTGTACATTCAGGGCAATGAAGAGAACGTTTGTAGATGGTGCTTTTTGATAAAAGTATAGGGGGATGATCGGTTTCGACGATGTGGGTTGAGATGGGTGAAGCGTGCCGAGGACGCAGGGTTATCTCGTTAACGCCCTCTGCAAAAAAATAAGTGCAAAATCTAAGCGCACTGACTTCGCACTCGCTGCCTAAGCGCGAGTTGCAGTCTGTCGGTCTGAGCATGCCTTTGGCTCAGAACCCGGCATCGACTTAAAAGGCCACTGCTGTTAGCCCTCGTCGTAGGGGCTGATGGGACTTTTATTACGAATAGGTTTGTCGATGTAAGTGTTTGTGCAAACATCGGAGCCGAGAAATAGCGCTTTCACAAACTGCGCACGGAGAAGCCCTGTTGAAGCCACATCGGACCGGGGTTCGATTCCCCGCATCTCCACAAAAGCCCTTAAAGGGGCAGGGAACTAAAACCCAAACCTGATAACTGAGCCGCCCACAAGCAGAATCGCTGGTGGGCGGCTCAGTTATATTTGGCCTTTTTCGCGCCGAACAAAATATGGGAAGTATGCAACGGCTAAAGCCGCAAGAGCATGATTTTCAGCCCGGAATAACGTAATATCAAGAAAGAAGACTCAGCGCGTATGGAGAAAAAGATGACAGAAAACCCGCGACAGGATCCTATGCCAGATTCAAACACACCTCAGGCATCATATCCTCAAGTCGAAGCTCCAACGCTACAGGAGGGTCACGATATGCAGAATTCTGCAGCTTCAGACGTGCCATTGGCGGCTTATGCTTCAGCAACGGATGGAGCGTCTCATCCTCAGGCTCAGCAAGCCGTACCCCCAGTTGGAAACGTGGCTGCCGCCTACGACTTTGGCTACCGTAGGGTTCCTCGCCAATATGAGGTTCCACCCGAGGACAGGCGACCTTACGGGGAACCTACCGGCGAAATTCGTGGACCTGGATATTTCTACTCGATAGGTTCTTTTGCTGCTTCGCTTTGTGGACTCGTACTTACCGGATTTAGTGGCTTTCAGGTACTGGGGATCGCCATACTCCACGACGACTACGACTCTATGGGCTATGGTGCCTATGAGTTTACGACAATCTCAAATACCATGCTTCTAGCGTTGGTACCTATAGTTATATCAATATGGCTGGGAATTTTTTCCTTTACTGTGAATAAAGGACGTATTACCCCCATGACGGGCAGGATGCGCGCCTTTGCCTCCCTTGGCATCATCATGGGAGCCTTAGGAGCTTTAGGAATAGTTGGAAACTTCTTCCTCTACCTTCTTGCGATTTCCTAGAAATTAGCCTGCCAACACGTGCATATTTACCCGTGCACCAAAGCCAAAGCCTATGTAAAAGCCCCGATGGGATTATCACGCATAAATCTGGTGGCCCGCCGGGGCTTCGCCGTCCCTTACCACAGGGTCCGAATGGTTACTCGGGCGTAAGGTGGCTTATCACAGAACGATGCAAGGTTCCATTAGTAGCCAAAGTACTGGCGGTACCTTCTGCCTGCGCTGTAGCTACTGCATTGTCACCAGTTGCTGTTGTGAAGGTTCCGCCTGCTTCATGCACAAGCGGAACTAGCGCGGCAATATCGTGGAGCGCAACTTGAGCTTCACAAGCAATATCAACAGCCCCTTCGGCCACCAGACAATATGACCAGAAATCACCATAGGCACGGGAACGGTTAACCGCATGGACTAGCGAGAGAAAACTCTGCTCGAGTCCCAACCCCTCCCATCCTTTGAACTCGGCATAGGAGAGCGAGGCTCCAGAGAGCGTGGGGACACTCGAAACCTGAAGTCGTGTAGCCTGAGTTAGCGATTTACCAGCGTATGCGCCCGTACCCTGTGCAGCCCACCACCGTCGCTGTAACGCCGGGGCAGATATAAGACCCATAACCGGTTCACCCTGATCGAGGAGAGCGATGAGTGTGGCCCACACCGGAACACCACGCACAAAATTCTGCGTGCCATCAATAGGATCGATAACCCACTGCCTGGCAGCCGTACCTGTTGATCCTAGCTCTTCACCGATAATACCGTCGCGTGTACGCACCCGCGAGAGCTGTGCACGCAGAAGTTCCTCGACCTCACGATCCACCTCGGTCACTGGAGTGCCGTCGCTTTTGTGTTCCACGGTAAAAGACAGATCTTTAAACCGGGACATGCTGACGCGATCCACGTTATCCGCCAGGATATGCGCCAGCCTCAAATCATCAGTGTATGACGTCGTAAAGTTCATGAATCTCTCATCAGTCGTCAAATGCTACCGTGTGTGGTCTATGGTCTATGTCTTTGGGTACTTATGTACAGGATACGAGCGATTACACGAGTGCCCCAAGCTCTTTATCGGAATCAGCTTCTTCATCAGGAACAACCTGCAAAAGTTTTCGCAATGAATCCAAACGCGCCGCGCCACTAGCTCCCGCTTTACCCGCCTGCACGTAAGTATTTATACCGCAGTCTACTGCCTGAGCCGTATGATGACAGCCCTTAGGGCAGTCCTGCTCGCCAGGAACCAGATCGGGGAATGCCTGTACAATCTGCTCCGGCGGAACATGAGCCAGTCCAAAAGAACGTATACCCGGAGTATCGATAATCCAGGTTCCGGGTGGTACATGAAGCTCAGGCGTGGATACGGGCTGTAAGGCGAGAGCTGACGAAGATGTATGACGACCCCGCCCCGTAACGGCGTTAACGTGCCCAGTCGCACGGTCCGCACCAGTGAGTGCATTCACCAAAGTAGATTTACCTACCCCCGAATGCCCGAGAAGCACAGATACCTTACCCACAAGCTCTTCGAGAAGCTTATGAACGGGGGCATGCAGAAGACCCTCGGCTCCAGACTCACTTGGGGCTCGACCGTCAGCTGACCCCGAGAGTACAATTTTTAGCCCGGAGGCACTGTAATAATCGAGTAGTTGCTGAGGGTGAGAAACATCGGTTTTTGTAATGCACAAAATAGGCTCTATCCCGGCATCATATGCGGCAACGACGGCTCGATCGATAAAACCTGTGCGCGGCTGCGGATTCGCAGCAGCAACCACAATGACCAGCTGGTTTGCATTGGCCACCACCACACGTTCGGTTGTATCTGTGTCATCGGCACTGCGGCGCAGTACCGAAGAACGCTCTCCCAAACGAACGATGCGCGCTAGGGTGTCTTTTGCGCCGGATATATCTCCGACTACATCTACAAAGTCTCCAGTGACAATGGGGGTACGGCGCAATTCGCGTGCCCGTGCCGCGATAAGAGTCCGCTCCTGTGGGGTGCCTTCATCGACAACTACTGACCACCGACCACGATCGACGGTGACGACGCGACCGCGTATAGCATGCTTGTACCGGGGGCGTTCCTTAGTGCGGGGTCGAGAACCCTTTTTATTGGGGCGAACTCGAACGTCGGATTCATCCCACTCGTCGAAAGACCGGTTTCGGGATGGATTCACGAGCGCGCTCCTTCCCATTGCGAAAGCATTTTTTGCCAAAGCGCTGTGAATTGTGGGAGTGTTTTTGCGGTTGTCTGAACGTTTTCGATGCGCACTCCGGGTTCGTGAAGTCCAATAACCGCCGCGAACGTTGCTACTCGATGGTCTTCATAGGTCTGTACCGTCACAGGAGAGTCTTGAGGCAGACGTCGAACGGGGCGAAGAACGCGAATACCGTCAGCTGTTTCTTTGGCAAGCCCGCCCAAACGGTTAATCTCAGCGACGAGAGCCGCGAGGCGGTCAGTCTCATGCCCACGCAGGTGCCCAATGCCAGTGAGAGTGCTCGGGGAGTCAAGAAGCACAACGAGAGCGGCAACTGTGGGCGCGAGTTCGCCTGCAGTCTGTAGGTTAAACTCGACCCCGGAAAGCCGGGTTATATCTTCGGGCCCGGTGACTGTGAGCGAACCATTAGAGAATTCAACGGCACCGCCTAAACGGGGCAGAATGGTACGCCACTCATCACCTCCCTGCGTTGTTCCGGGGGAACCGTCTGCTGTAGGAGCGGGCCAATCGGGAATAGTCACTGAGTTGCCCGTTACCATCGCAGCTGCAAGGAAAGGACCAGCGTTAGAAAGATCCGGTTCAACCGTGACATCAAACCCGGAAATAGTGTCTGGGAATACACGCCAGGCGTATTCATCAGCAACGGCTTCGGCGCGTACCCCCAAGTCACGGAGGGTCTGCAGGGTCATCTCAATATGAGATATCGAAGGCACGGCGTTTCCCCGGTGACGAATCGTTAACCCCTGAGGAAGCCTAGGCGCAATCAAGAGCAGAGCAGATACAAATTGCGATGAAGCCGAAGCATCAATAAAGATCTCTGCGGGAGTACCGGATGCGGCCGCAAGTCCGGGGGAATGCAGAGTGAAAGGCAAGGTATCTACGGAATCATTGCCCGATCGTTCAATACGCGCCCCTAGCTGACGCAGACCATCGCAGAGCGCCGCCATCGGCCGTTTGCGGGCTTGTGGATCACCATCAAAGTTGTAATCACCCGGAATCAAAGCAGCAAGAGCGGGTACAAAACGCATGACCGTTCCCGCAAGTCCACAATCAATCTTTACCATTGGGGGAGCCGAAGCAAGATTTAGAGGGGTTATGAGAAGATCAGGACCAAACTCCGAACCTGTCTCGATACGCTCGAACTGGGCTCCGAGTGCCTCTAAAGCGGAAATCATGAGGGCTGAGTCTCGCGAATGCAGGGGAGCACGCAACCGTGAGGGAGAATCAGCAAGAGCCGCGAGGAGCAGGTAACGGTTGGTGAGCGATTTGGAGCCGGGGATGCGCATCCGTGCGCTCATCCCAGGCGCACCCCGGTACGTGGGGGCTTCCCATGCATGTGCCATGGTATTTTGCGCCGTACTCAATTCGCTCATCGGTATAACTCTCTGCCTCCCATAATCTGTCTGGTGTTTGCGCTGGAACTCGCCGGTTCTCTGTACCTGAGGACGCTCTTCTTCGCGCCCATACACTTCAACCATTCTACCGGGTGGGTACCCCAAACGGGTGAGAATCCAGGTAAAACGGTGTATCATTTTTCGCGGTGAACACACAATATTATGCGGGTTTATAGAAGAATAGCGAGGAGAAACCCGGTAGTCGAGTTTTCTCCTCGCCGTAGTATGCCGCGAACTTAGACCAAAGGCGGTGAAGGCTTAGGCACTCGCCGAACAAAATTCATCAATATGTTCCAAAAGCCTGGCTTTGAGGGATTCAGGCGCCTGCTCGTCACACGAAGATTTGATCTTCGCACGCAAAAGGACCTCAAGATCCTTCGCTTCGGTGCAATGCGAGCAAGCATCAAGGTGCCTCTGAATTTCTTGTATTTCCTCAGCGGTGAGAGCGCCATCAAGATATTCATAAAGGTTTTTGAGTGTTGTGGAACAGGGGTTGCCGCCACAATCTTCGGTAAGTGCCGTGCTATTCTCGGGTGTTTGCTCTTCCATAGCAGACTCCTTTCTTCCGAGTTTATAAAACTGAGCCTATTTCTTCTTCGCCGCTTTTGCTTCGACCTTTGCGATAGTCGAAGGGCGTAAACCATTTTCGCGAGCATAATCCAGTAATTTTTCGCGCAGAATGCGGCGTCCGCGGTGCAGCCGCGACATGACCGTTCCTAATGGAATATCCATAATCTCGGCGATCTCTTTATATGAGAACCCCTCGACGTCGGAGTAGTACACCACCATGCGGAAGTCTTCGGTGAGTGAGGCGAGAGCCTGCCGTACTTCGGTGTCCGGGAGCGCATCCAGAGCCTCCATCTCGGCTGAGCGTAGCCCTGAAGCATCATGAGCGCCCGCTTGGGCTAACTGCCAGTCTTCGACGGATTCCGTATGGGCCTGCTGTGGCTCTCGCTGGCGTTTACGGTACAGATTAATGTACGTATTGGTCAGAATACGGTACAGCCACGCCTTGAGATTGGTACCTTGCCTGTACTGGTGAAAAGAGGCAAAGGCCTTCGTATACGTCTCTTGAACGAGGTCTTCGGCGTCTGCCGAATTCCTGCTCATGCGTAAGGCAGCGGCATAAAGCTGATCGACGTATTGCATGGCATCTGCAGTGAAGCGCTCACGTAATTCACGAGGTGTGAGAGTCGCCGTCGCTTCTGCGGCGTTGGACTCGCTCATAGGTGCTCTTTTCTGTCGTGTAATGACTTTCGGGGGCCTGTGTACAGCATACCTTCGTGTGAGGCTTCGGGGAATGTAACGGCTCGCTCGAATGAATTATTCCCGGTATCCGCAGCACGATCATTAGCTGAAAGGCCAGATAATTCGATAAAGCAAAACCCCGGTGAAAGACCACCGGGGTTCTTACGTATAGCAAGATACCTTATGCGTTGGGGCGCTTACCGTGGTTTGCGCCGCCTTTACGACGGTCCTTGCGCTTACGACCGCGCTTGCTCATAGGAGCCTCCTTCAGAATTGTGAACCTCTGCTCAAAGAAAGCCAGCGAGGCTCTAAACTAACCGCCCCGAGTCTTAGCACAGGCTTAAACGCATAGGGCAACGCCGTCTATTTTTTCATAGAAACGGCTTGAATGCATCTTACCAACAGGCTGATGCGAAAAATATGGAGATCTAGATACTCTGTCTGCGTAAGATCTTATTGCTCGGGAAGGTTAAGCCAGCTGTACCAACCGCGGTGGAGTACAAGCCACGCCATGAGACCGTATCCAGATTGTCCCGGACGCCCATCATTAGCGGCCAGATCATTGCGCCATTGTTCGTGGTGTAAAAGAGGGTTGAACGTATCGACATACACGTGATTACGGCGGGTTACTACATCTGCATAAGCCGCCGAAAGATCAGCGATACGACGGTTACGCTCCGGGTCGAGAGTCGGGGGAGGGCCCACCACAAGTACACGGATGCTGTTCTGAGACGCCATGTCTACCATATTGGCAAGATTCAAGCGTGAACGTGCACTGGTGAGTCCCAAATCAATGTCAAAAGTTGAGGGAGCTATGACCAAACGGTTATCGGCACCGGGAAGGAACCTGCGGCGTGCCTCATCAAACCATCGAGTACTCAACTGCTCGCTTCCTTCATTCGGGGCGGCGAGATTATAGGCTGAAATGGATGCACTAGTTTGCGGGGTACGTGCCATCACGCGACCAAACCAACCTAGGGTGCGGGGGTCACCGACACCGGCGAGCAGGTCGTCTCCAACCGCTACAAGTCGAATATTGCGTTGCTCCACGGGGTTCTTTCTTCCGTTGATATCTTGCGTCTGCAGTACGTAAACGCTCTGTCCTTTTGTTTAAGCATAAGGTGTTCGAGTTATGTTTTCGAACTCCTCGAAAATTTTTGATCCAATCGTGATGAAAAATCCACTTGAGGCATAGGAAAAGCCCCATCACTACAGCCTTCCACAATCGCACGAGTTATAAAACTCGCTGTGAAGCTACGGTTGTGATGGGGCTTTACCCCACAAAGGATTTAGCCTTCGAAGACCTGCTTCATCAGTGCCTCAGCTTCAGCGGCATGGCGTTTACCCGTACCTGCTGCGGGAGATGCCGACGCAGGGCGGGACACCAAACGCATCCGGTAGTCAATAAGTGGCAGCAGGTTCAAAGCCATGAACGGCCACTGACCCTGGTTAGCGGGCTCATCCTGTGCCCATACAATATCGGTGGCGTTCGAGTACAAATCCAGCTGTGCCTTGACCTCTGCCTCGGGCAGGGGGTAAAGCTGCTCAACGGAGACGATAGCGGTTTTCGTATCACCGCGCTTTGCACGCTCAGCCTCAAGATCGTAGTAGAGACGACCAGAGACAAAGACTACACGCTCAACTTGAGCCGGAGTAACACCGGAACGATCGCCAATAACGGGCTGGAACGATCCCTCCGTGAAGTCCTCAATTGAGGATGAGGCAGCCTTCAAACGCAAGAGCTGTTTAGGGCTAATAACCACAAGCGGCTTATACGGGCGGTGCTGTGCGTGACGACGCAACAGGTGGAAATACGATGCCGGGGTAGAAGGCACAGCAACCGTCATATTGTTTTCAGCGCACAACTGCAGGTACCGCTCTATACGTGCTGATGAGTGGTCCGGGCCCTGCCCCTCATAACCGTGGGGGAGCAGAAGAACCAGCGAAGAACGCTGACCCCACTTCTGTTCAGACGATGACACGAACTCGTCGATAATCGTCTGGGCACCGTTCGCAAAGTCACCGAACTGGGCCTCCCACACCACCATCGAATCGGGACGTTCAACCGAGTATCCATACTCGAAGCCTATGACACCGTACTCAGACAGAAGTGAATTGTAGATACGCAGCTTGCCCTGATGATCCGAGAGATGCTGCAGCGGTGACCATTCGTCATCAGTGAGATGATCATGCAGCACCGCGTGACGCTGCACGAAGGTACCGCGTTGAACGTCTTGGCCGCTCATACGCACATCGGTGCCTTCCATGAGCAGAGAGCCAAAGGCCAGAAGCTCGCCCATGCCCCAATTGACCTTGCCGTTTGTGCCCATCTCAACGCGCTGTTCACACAGTTTCTTGAGCTTCTTGTGAACCGTGAAACCCTCGGGAACTTCACCGAATGCTTTTGCGATGTGCTCGAAGGTATCGCGAGAGATCGCGGTGTTACCGCCATGAACAATTTCGGTGCTCTGCTGAGAAGCCGGCAGCTCAAGTCCAGCGACATTGGGGGTCTCGGGAGCGGGTACGGCCGTTTGGGTCTCGCTGAAGATCGCATCCAGCTTCGAGTGGTATGCACTCAATGCCTCATCTGCTTCTTCCTGGGTGATATCGCCGCGACCCACCAGAGCCTCTGCATACTTGGTGCGGGTCGAAGGCATATTATCAATCACCTGGTACATCTTCGGCTGAGTCATCGACGGGTCATCAGCCTCGTTGTGACCGCGGCGACGGTAGCAGAGTAAATCAATTACGGCATCGCGACCGAAGCGCTCGCGGTACTCGAATGCGAGACGACCTGCCCGAACTACGGCCTCGGGGTCGTCGGCGTTTACGTGGAAGACAGGCGCCTTGGTCATCCGAGCAATATCGGTTGCGTTGGTGGCGGTACGTCCATCCTTCGGAGATGTCGTGAAGCCGATCTGGTTATTCACCACGATGTGTACGGTACCGCCGGTAGTGTAGCCACGCAGATTAGCCATCTGCAAGGTTTCCATGACGATACCTTGTGCGGCAAACGCGGCGTCACCATGAATCAAGATGGGCAGAATGGGATGACCTTCGATACCCTGGTCGTTAAGAACATCCTGCTTGGCGCGCACGATGCCTTCCAGAACGGTGTTAACAGCCTCCAAATGTGAAGGATTAGCAGCCAAATACACCTGAGTTTGCTTGCCTGAGGTAGAGGTGAACGTGCCCTCGGTGCCAAGGTGGTATTTCACATCGCCAGAACCACCTTCATATGGTGCCGCAGTACCGCTGAACTCACGGAAAATCTGGGCGTAAGACTTACCCGCGATGTTGGTCAGAACATTGAGGCGGCCACGATGCGCCATACCGATGGCGACCCCGTGCATATTATTATCTGCCGCCTTGTTGATGATCGCATCCAGCAGAGGAATGAGTGACTCTCCGCCTTCGAGTGAGAAACGCTTCTGACCCAGGTATTTGGTCTGCAGGAAGGTCTCAAAGGCCTCGGCCTCAACAAGCTTCTCCAGAACATGCATCAGACGTTCACGGCTAGGCTTGCTGTAGCCATGCTCCAGCTTCTCTTGGAACCATTCACGGGCTTTACGGTCTTCCATGTACATGTACTCGACCGCGAGAGTACCCGCATATGCCTCACGTAGACGCGCCAGAATAGTACGCAAAGGAAGCTGTTCTTTGTCGCCAAACCCTCCCGTAGGCCATACTCGATCCAGATCCCACAGAGTCAGACCGTAGCTTTCTACGTTCAAATCGGGGTTTGAATGTAGCTGGTAGCCCACTGGGTTGGTGCGGGCGATAAGGTGACCGTGCACGCGGTACGCGTGGATAAGCTGTTGAATGCGGGCGACCTTAGAAACCTCAGTATCAGGATTAACCTGATTATCCTGGCTCCATCGAACAGGTTCGAAGGGAATTTGAATAGCCTGGAAGATTTCGTCATAGAATCCTTCGGCGCCTAAGAGGTAGCTCTCTACTATCTTAAGGAATTCGCCGGAACCAGCACCTTGAATAACGCGGTGGTCATAGGTGCTCGTAAGGGTAATAATCTTGGAAATAGCGTGCTGGGCTGCCATCGTCTCCGCCACGCCGCGGAACTCAGCAGGGTATTCAAGAGCACCCACACCGATAATTGCGGCCTGCCCTTTCGAAAGACGAGGAACAGAGTGTACGGTACCGATACCGCCAGGGTTCGTGAGAGTAACCGTAGTTCCCTGGAAATCTTCCAGCCCAAGCTGACCTGCACGACCACGTTTGACGATATCGTCGTAGGCCTGCCAGAACTCCAAGAAGCTCAAGGTCTGTGCACCCTTGATATTCGGAACCACGAGGTTGCGGGAGCCATCAGGGCGGGGCAGATCGATAGCCAGACCGAAGTTCACGTTCGCATTGTGAATAGCAATCGGTTTGCCTTTTTCATCATGACCGTAGGTGACGTTCATTGAAGGCATGGCAGCGAGCGCACGAATAACGGCGTACCCAATGATATGCGTGAAAGAAATCTTGCCGCCGCGGGTTCGAGCTAAATAAGCGTTGATGGCAGAACGGTTTTCAATCAGCAGTTTAGCTGGTACCGCGCGCACCGTCGTAGCGGTTGGAACGGTAAGCGAGTCTTCCATGTTGGCGGCAACGGCTTTAGCCGGTCCGCGCAGGGGTACAATTTTATCTTCTAAAGGTTCCACGTTTTCTGCCTTTGATGAGGTTTTAGGAGCGGGCGATGCTGTCGACTTTGTTGGTGCAGCAGGCTGAGGCGCCGGGGTAGTAATAGATGCTGCAGCGGCTGGAGCAGAAGGTGTCGCCTCGGCTTTTTGGGTAGCTGTTACCGGGGCGGAGGCCGCCGGAGTTCCTTGAAGGGCCTTATCAATAGACTGAAAAATGGGCCACCACGAAGGATCCACGAGATTTTTGTCTTGCTGATAACGTTCATATTGTTCTTCGACGAACCATTCGTTACCGGCAAATTCCTCAGGTACCAGGTGATCTGGCAGATTTGGCACTGTAAACGCCTCTTCCTTGACTGTGAATTTATCCGTCGCGTCCGGAGAAATCCGGCACAGACGACCCGCATCTTCGAGGGGCGAATCATCACGCTGAGTATAAGTTGGCTTTGTGTGTGCCTCTTCAAGTCTCGCACACATTGCGGACTGCAAGAGCTGCAGCGCACCAAATACTCTATAACCTAGTTTAGTGAGAACTCACCCGAACTTTCCAGCTGAACCCGGCGGATACGGTGAGTTGTTCTTCACGGGAACACACTTGTAGGAAGGCAAAACATACCTTGAGGGTGGGTAAGTTCTGCGAGATATTGTGCTCATGGGAGCTTATGTATCTCTGTTTTACATTGATATCTAAAGGAAAGCGTAGCGACCACTGCAAAATTGCCTTAAACATTCGCTAGAATATGGGCTATGGATGACCCCTTCAGTTACCCCAATACAGACTGTCGAATATTACACTTTTATGACGCTCGTCGTTCTGATGACGTTGGGTGCGCGGTGAACGCATGAACTTTATACTTCTTGCTCTCGGCATCGCACTCATTCTAGGAACCGGTTTCTTCGTAGCTGTCGAATTCTCACTTGTGGCACTTGAGACCGCGACCGTGTATCAAGAACGGAAAAAAGGTGATACTCGCGCTAACGCCGTTCTTCAATGCTTACGTACTCTCTCAACACAGCTTTCAAGTTGCCAAATTGGCATTACGATTACGACTCTGCTCACGGGGTACACACTCGACGCTTCCATTAATGCGTTAACCGCTGGATTTATCTCTTCGTGGGGTCTTCCTAGGGCTGTAACTTCAACCCTGACCCTTGTGCTTGCTATGGGAATTGCCACCCTGTTATCAATGCTCCTCGGTGAACTGGTGCCTAAAGGTATTGCGATCGCTGAACCCTACCGGGTGGCGCGGCAAGTCGCGCCTGCGCAGCTTATATTTACGCGCATCATGAAACCTGTGGTCGTCGTGATGAACGGGTCTGCCAATAGGATTCTTCGTCTCTTCGGCATGGAGGCTCAGGAGGAACTTTCTGCTGCCCGCAGTCCCGAAGAGCTTTCGGCAATGGTGCGTCGCTCTGCGGAGCAGGGAACCTTGGATTCGGATACGGCTCGATTTGTGGATCGCACGCTTAGTTTTGCTGAACTTACCGCTTCCGAGGTGATGACTCCGCGAGGGCGGGTTACGATGCTCGAAGATACGGCGCCCGTAACAGAGGTTATAGAGCAGGCCCGTGCGACCGGGCATTCGCGTTTTCCGCTCTATCGTGGAGATCATGACAATATTGTGGGCGTTATCCATGTGAAGAAAGCTGTCGGGGTTCCAACCGATGTGCGTGAGACCCTGGAAGCCGGTGCATTGGCTGATGACGTGCTGCAGGTTCCTGAAACGCTGCACGTGGATGCGCTTCTTACTCAGCTGCGTGAAGGAGCATTACAACTTGCCGTCGTCCTCGACGAATACGGCGGAACATCGGGAATTGTGACTCTTGAAGACCTTGTTGAAGAGATTGTGGGCGAGGTATCCGATGAGCACGATCAAGGGCGAACGGAACGGCCTCTACGTTTTGGTAACGGCGACTGGGTGTTCTCAGGATTGCGTCGCCCGAATGAGGTTAACGAATTTATTCCCGGTGTCATCGCCGAGCATCCTTCCTACGAAACCGTGGGCGGTTTTATGATGGAGCAGCTGGGGCGCATACCTGAACAGGGTGACCAGGTACCGATCCCTGGCGGTATTCTGCGCGTAGACCATGTTGAGGGACGCCGGGTAGACCGCATCCGCTTTATCCCCGACAGCATCGGGGAAGGGCTCGTATCGCAGCCAGCGGTTTTGCAGAATCGGCAGGTGCGCTCATGAATGACTGGATAGCTATAGCACTCCTCGTTATTTTGCTTATCGGCAATGCATTTTTTGTCGCAGGTGAATTTGCCATCATGTCTACCCGCCGAGCCCAAATAGAGCCCCTGGCGGATGGGGGAAGTAAACGCGCAAAAGTGGTGCTCTACGCACTGGAACGCGTCTCTCTGATGTTGGCTACCTGCCAGTTGGGTATTACGATTTGTTCTCTGCTGATTCTGAACGTTTCCGAACCTGCTCTGCACCATCTGCTGGGGTCACCTTTAGAGTTACTTGGTCTTCCGCACACCACGGTCGATATTCTTGCCTTCGTCGTTACCCTTATCGTGGTGACGTATCTGCACGTTATTTTTGGTGAAATGGTGCCGAAAAATGCTGCAGTTACTCTAGCAGCGCGCGGTATTGCCCTGTGGATTGTTCCTACGTTGGTACGGGTTTCGCATGTTTTTGCTCCCATCGTGGCGTTTCTCAACGGTATGTCAAACATGCTTTTACGCTGGATGCGGGTGGATATTAAAGACGAGGTCGCCTCTACCTTTACACTAGGCGAGCTACAGTCTATCGTTGCCCAATCCACGGCAGAAGGCACCGTCGAGGACGATGCCGGCGTTATCGGCGGCGCTCTCGAATTTAGCGGGAAGCATGTTTCTGAGATTATGGTAAGTCGGGACAACGTGCATACACTGCCCTTCGGATGTACTCCGGCAGAGGTAGAACACGCCGTAGCGCGCACCGGATATTCTCGTTTTCCCGTCCACGATGAAGCCGGAATCTATATGGGGTACCTGCACCTCAAGGATGCCCTAGACGTAGCCCCTGAACGCACAGACCAGCCTTTTCCCTGGTACAAACTGCGGTCTTTGACCGTTCTAACACCGACGACCGAAATTGACGATGCGCTCGCCACCATGCAGCAGAATCGCTCGCATCTGGCGCAGGTCGTAGACACTTCGGGCACATTATTAGGCGTGGTCTTTATGGAAGATGTGATCGAAGAACTTGTGGGCGAAATTCATGATACGACACAGGACTCGAAGCGGCGTAAAGCCAGCACATCGCACTCTGAAGGGGTAAGCCAAGATGAACAATAAAGAGTTGTTTATACGGTATATGGCGTGATTTAGTGGTAATGCATCAGCAAACCCGGCGCGTCGTAATTGAAAATCGTTTTCACCTTGCGTAGCCTGGTAAAACTCGCTCGGAAAATATTCGCGCCGCAGTCGAAAGAAGAATTAACATGAAAAAACTCATGAGCACCATAACGGTATTGGCTGGAGTATCTCTCATGGTGAGTGGCTGCTCAACCGCTAACTCGGGTTCCAACGGGTCATCAGGCAACGACGGCGGGAAAGTAAAAGTTGTTGCAACCACTGACGTTTATGCCGATATTGTCAAGCAGGTGGGAGGGGACAACGTAGACGTTACCCCTATTATTGCGTCAACTAGCACTGACCCTCACTCCTATGAAGCAACCGCAGCAGACCGTGTTAAAACGAAGGACGCAGGTCTTGTTGTGGTCAATGGAGGCGGCTACGACCAGTTCCTTGAAGATATGGCAGGTAAAGACAATAGCTCACAGAAGGTTGTCAACGCCGTCAAGCTGAGCGGGAAACTAACTGACAGCGAATATGATCATCTCGCCGAAGACCACAAGGACGGTCACCATGATCATGAAGACGGTGAAGAACATAAACACGCCCACGAGTTTAACGAGCACCTTTGGTACGACTTCGACACCATGAAGAAAGTTGCCACCGAAGTAGCAGAAGACTTGGCACAGCTGGATTCCGCGCACGCGGACTCCTACCGCGAAAATGCTAAGAAACTCGGCACAGAACTTGATACTCTGGACTCCTCAGCGAAGAAGATCAACGGTAAAGGTAAGAAATATATTTCGACCGAGCCTGTGCCGGATTACCTGATTGCCTCCACGGGAGCCGAGAATGCAACCCCTGAGGAATTCGCGGAATCTATCGAAGCTGAGAAAGACGTTCCGGCACTTGTGCTCAAGGAAACCCAAGATTTGGTGACTGAGAAGCAGGTCTCCCTGGTGGCATACAACGAGCAAACCGAAACCTCACAGACCAAGGAAGTGCTTCAAACGGCTAAAGACGCGGGGGTTGCCCATGTTTCCTTTACCGAAACTCTCCCCGAAAACACCGATTACCTGTCGTGGATGAAGACTAACGTTTCAAATCTCGAAAAGGCACTTTCCTAAGTGAAAAATACGACACCATCAGGCACCCCCGCGATAGAAATACGCGGGGGTAGCCTCGCTTTTGGAACCCGTACCCTTTGGAATGACCTCAATCTTTCCATTGCCCAAGGAGAATATTTCGCGGTTCTTGGACCAAATGGTTCCGGAAAATCCACGTTCCTCAAAGTAACCCTCGGGCTCACCGTGATGAATACCGGCACAATCTCTGTTCTGGGCAAGCCGGCCCGCGCCGGAAACCCCGGCGTAGGCTACATTCCCCAGCAAAAAGCAATCGACCCATCAACCCCGATGCGTGCCCGCGACCTCGTTGGCTTGGGCATCGACGGGCACCGCTGGGGAATCCGGTTGGGCGGCAGAAAGTATCGTGCAAAAGTCAATGAACTCTTAGAGGCCGTCGGCGCTTTAGAATACGCCAATGTTCCGGTTGGTCTGCTTTCAGGGGGCGAACAGCAGCGACTGCGCATAGCCCAAGCTCTCGCGAATAACCCCCAAATGCTGCTTGCTGATGAAGCTCTTCTCTCTCTCGACCTGAACCATCAATACGCGGTTGCTGATCTGATTCATCGGTTTAACCGCGATCAGGGTGGCTCTGTTATCTTCGTAACTCACGAGATTAACCCCATCATTGAGCATGTTGATCGCGTCTTATATCTCGCCAACGGGCGATTTACCGTAGGAACTGTACCCGAGGTCATGAACAGCGAAACCCTGAGCGATCTTTATGGAACCCCCATCAACGTGCTGAAATCCAACGGGCGCTACGTTGTGGTAGGGGAGACCCATGCCAGCGACCATTGCCATGTGGTAGGTGGGGAGCAGAACCTTCATGGTGCGCATCAGGACCTTCGAGAAATTGCAGTCGAGACGGATCATGATGCATCCTCGGGTAAACCGATCAAAACCGCGAGCGCGGCGGGTGCCCTAGAAGATTCTTCTAATACTACGAAATATCACGCCGAGCACAAGGGCGGAGGGACACCCCAATGATTCTTTCCACAGTAATCTCTCCGGTGCTTGCGGCAAGCCAGCAACAGAACGATTTACTCTCGCGGATTTTCGTTTTCGACCGATACAGCGAACTAGTTCAGCTGTTGCAGAACTCTATTCTTGCGGGTGCAGTCCTCGGTATTATCGGCGGTTTCGTCGGCATGTTTGTTATGATGCGCGATCATGCCTTCGCCGTGCACGGTGTATCTGAAATGTCGTTTGCGGGCGCCGCGCTGGCACTTCTTCTGGGGTACGATGTCATTACCGGGTCAATGATTGGGTCCATTATCTCCGCCTTGCTGATCGGCATGATGGGCGTGAAGAAAAGCGAATCAAACTCGGTCATTGGTGCCCTCATGCCCTTTGGTCTGGGTTTAGGCATTCTCTTTCTCTCGCTCTACCAGGGCAGGAGCGCCAATAAATTCTCGCTTTTAACCGGTCAGATTGTTTCGGTCGATGGTGATCAGCTGAACGCCATGATCGCTGGAGCCATTGTAATTATCGCAATTCTGACTCTGGTCTGGCGGCCACTGAGCTTCGCTTCACTCGATCCCGAAGTGGCCCAGGCAAAAGGCGTTCCTATGCGTACCCTATCCCTGGTCTTTATGGTGGTTCTGGGTATCGCTGTAGCGCTTTCGGTTCAGGTCGTTGGCTCCCTGTTGGTGCTGGCCCTCTTGATTACTCCGTCTGCCGCAGCGCTTCAGGTGACCGCATCCCCGCTTAAAGCGCTTATTCTCTCGGTGATTTTTGCGGAAATGGCTATTGTGGGCGGTATTTTGCTTGCGCTTGCCGGCTCGCTACCGATCAGCCCTTATGTCACCAGTGTATCCTTCGTAATTTATCTTATCTGCCGCATTATTGGCGGAGTTAGGAGGCGGCACAGTGCATCAGGTCGCATCGCCCGTCAGACACAAGGGGATGCACATCATCACCCTGCGAGCGTCTAGTAGCGGCTCTTTCTAGAGAATCTTAAAGTTCTGTTGCCCACAACTCTTGGTTGAGTTGTGGGCAACAGACTTTAAAAGTAGCGCATACTCTGCGGGATGAACCAGGATTCAGGTCTTATTTACTGGCGCCCCGTCAACCGATTTTCTTCATCACGGAGTTCCAGAGTGCATTCAGGGCAGTAGCCAGTGACTTCAACTACATGCTCCAATTCCGAGAACCCGTATTTTTTCCCCATATCAAGGGCCCAATCCTCAATAGCGGGTGCCTCAAGCTCCACGGCCTTACCGCAACGGCGGCACAGAAGATGATGATGGTGCGTATCGCCTTGACAATGGCGGTAAAGCGACTCGCCTTCGACACCCTTCACGACATCCAGTTCTCCCGAATTAGCGAGAGACTGGAGCACACGGTAGGTCGTCGCCAAAGACACCTGTTCTTTACGGTTAGCTAGGGTGAGGTGCAAATCCTGCGCCGAAATAAAATCGCCCAGTTCGGCCATCGTGGCCTTGATAATGCGGCGCTGCTTGGTGTTGCGCGCCTCTGCCTGTTTCACGATCTTGCGGACGGGAATATGAGTATCCAAAACATAACCTTCCGGGTGGGGCACACCCAAGTAGTATGCGGGTTTGTGAGCCTTTTCTAATGACTCTACACTAAAATTTTGCATATCAAGTGCGAGTTATTAATTCTCTCACGTGGTGAAAATTCTAGATTACCCTGTAGTTAGCTATGGTACAGCACTAGAGCAGGCTCGAATCTGGCGAGTAGACTGGAACCATGGAACTGACAAAATATACCCATTCAAGTGTGCGGATAGAGCACGACGGTCATGTACTAGTGTTTGACCCCGGAAATTTCGCGCCTGAGGGCGAACATGCTCAGCTGCTTGATGGTGCGGACTACCTCTTGATCACACACGAGCACCCCGATCATTTTGATGCCGATCGTGTGCTGCCTTTGATCGCCGAAAAGCAACAGTTGCGTATTTGGGCGCCGCAAGCTGTCGCAGAGAAAATTCTTGATACTGCACCAAACGCCCACGTCACTGTTGTATCGGCAGATAGCGAATTTTCGGTGCCCGGTTTTGATGTACAGACCTTTGGCGGTCAGCACGCGCTGATTCACCCTTTGATCCCTACGATCGCCAATATTGGATACCTCATTAACGGTATTGTGTACCACCCCGGTGATTCCCTCGTGGTGCCACATGGCGTGAAAGCTCCTCATGTGTTGGTGCCGGTGCACGCGCCCTGGAGCAAGGTTCAAGAAGTTATCGATTTTGTGATCGCGGTGGGAGCACGGCATGCGTACCCCATTCACAATGGCATGATTAATGAGAATGGTACGGGAATTATCGAGGGCTTGATTACTACCTTTAGCAACAAGTACGGTACCGAATATTCGCATCTAAACCCCGGTGACACGGTCAAGCTCTAGATTTTGGAGGATAGAGTGAGCAGTATTTTTACCAAGATTATTGACGGCGAGATTCCGGGTCGTTTTGTCTGGAAAGATGAGAAATGCGTGGCGTTTATGGATATTCAGCCAGCATCGCACGGGCATCTGCTTGTGGTCCCGCATGAAGAAATTGACCGTTGGCCCGAGCTGCCGGTGGAGCTTGCAGCACATCTTTTCGCAGTAGCGCATAAGATTTCCGGCGCTCTAGATCGAGCTTTCGATAAAGACCGGGTAGCGCTTATGATTGCCGGGTTCGATGTGCCACACACGCATATTCATCTGTTCCCAGCGGATAGTATGGCGGAATATGACCCGGCGAATGCGCTCGCTAACGTGACTGCCGAGGAACTGGATGCTGACGCGGAGGCGGTGCGTACAGCCTTGCGTGACCTCGGACACGGTGAATTTGTGCCGGAGGCTTAGGAGAGCCTGATCCTCTTAATATTCCGTTTCACCACAGACATGAAAAAGTGCCTTTATTCAGATAAAGGCGCTTTTTCATGTCTGTGGTGAGCATGATGTACAGCTTGCCCCTCAGCGGTACGCTTTGAAACGGTGCAGCGCTTGCTCTGTTTCTGCTGAGAAGCAGGCAAAAGCCTCCGCATACTCGCAAGAAAAGTATTCGGGGGCTCGCCCTCGCCGTAGGTAGGTTTAGTGTTTTTCCGCCTTTGAGATCTGATCTGCCAAATCTTCGGGGGAGAGGTTGGCGGAAGAGAACTCGGGGGTCAGCGGCAGATGCAGCTGTAAACCGGTACCGGGGCAGATTTCTACGTTTGCTGACTTTAATTTGAAATCGACCACGTGTCCGCCATGAGTACGGTCATCGTCAATAAAGTGGGCGTGGCACCCCGGAACGGAAATGCCCTGCTCATAGATGGGGGTACGGAAACCCACAATCGTGCCCGTCAGATTATCGAACTGAACGATATCCTCATTCTCGGTTGCATCCACCATTTTCGGGTAGGGCTTTTCCTGCTTAACCACGGTACGAGTACGAACCCACTCAAACTCGCCATAAATCTTGATAGCGTACATGTAGTTCTTTGACACCGTAAAATTATCGAGAACCTGTGAGGTGGAGGTGCGCAGCATGTTTTGCGGAAGCTCACGACGGATCATGGGTACGAAGTTTGTGACCACTGCATATGGGGTTCGATCAGTAAGCTGGGGGATAGAAACCGAGCCGTCATGGCGCACCTGGTAACAATCGCCGTCGAGCACCACCATCTCCCCATCAAGACCGTTAAAAGTTCCTACCCCAAAGTTACCGTGGCTCAACAGCTCACCAATTGTCATTTCGCCATCGTACACACCGTCGAGCAACTGAGACATAAGACCGGTCTGGAAGACCTCGTTGCGGAATACGGTTTCGCCATTGAGCTGAGTCGGCTGATATGCCATCGTTTTACCTTCCATCGCGTATATTTGACTACACCATCATTCTACGCCGCATATTCCAAATGCCGTGTTTGTATATAAAATATGCCCATGCTAGAGATCGAGTACCATTTCAATGTGCTTGATTCCAGCTTCCTGATAGGGTTCACCGCGAGCCACAAAACCGGCCGCCCCATAGTAGGTATCTCTTAAATATGCTTGCGCGCTAATCACAATCTGCCGTGCAGATGTGTTCGTGCGAATCCAGTCAATGGCCGCGTGTAAAAGTTTGCGTCCTAGCCCATTTCCGCGTACTTCTTGACGTACCGCAACACGGCCCAGCGTCCATGCATCTGCGATGGTGCGGTGATTACCGTCATTGACATGTTCCAGATCAAACATGCGCAGATACGCGAGTACACGACCAGAATCATCAGCGGAAAAGAAATGGACGCATTCAAAATCGGTTTCATCAGCCTCGGGCTCAGTAATCTTCTGCCCCGCAGTAAAAACCAGGGTGCGTGTTATATGAATCTGCTGAAGTTCATGCAGTGTGAGCTCATCAAATAGTTTGGCCGTAAAACCGGGAGAGGAAGTCATGAATCCTGCTTTGTCTGACGAACGGTCTGTTGAGAGCGGGCGGGCATATGATGCGTTACACTACTAGAGGCACATATCCGGCACTGTAGTTTCCTAAAACTTGCCCGTCCCGCATCATCCGTGGATGCGCTAGTGCTCAATCGCCGGATTAGCGCTGTAGATCGAGCACCATCTCGACATGCTCGATTCCAGACTCCATGTAGTGCTCACCGCGCTCAACAAACCCCTCAGGACTGTAGTAGGTATCTTTCAGATATGCTTGAGCGGCGATCACGATTTCTTTTGCGTCCGTGTTATTCCGGATCCATTCCAAGGCTGCGTGTAAAAGCTTGCGTCCCAGGCCGGTACCGCGTGCATCTGGGTGAACTGCCACACGACCGAATGTCCACGCGCCCGGAATGTAGCGGTGGCGTGCATCCTGAACCTTCTCAAGATCGAATAGACGCAGATACGCGAGCACTTTTCCCGAATCGTCCTCATTCACCATATGGATGCATTCGAAATCAGCGTCATCAGGCTCCTGATCAGTTGATTGCTGACCCACTGTGAACACCAGCGAACGAATAATATGAATCTGCTGCAACTCGTGAGCGGTCAGCTCGTCAAAATGCTTGGCGATGAATTTGGACACGGGCTCTCCTGCGTTGGTCATATCGGTGAAAAGACAGTTCTCATTATTCTAACGTGATGTGTGCGAATCACACGAAATCTAGAGAATATGCGGTGAGAATGTGCGGCGTGTACAGCTAAAGCGTACCAATAAGAACGCCGCCAATAACTACGAGGGCGAGTCCTCCTAACACATACAGTAGCTCCAGCCTCGTTTTCTTCTCGCCCAGCAGTAAGATACTGCCCAGAGTGGAGATGATAACGTTCATCTGCGAGAGTGTAAACCCGCTGGCAACACCGTTGCGATGCGGCTCAATAGACACTAGGTAGGCTAACGCAGCACCCGAGAAAATCACGCCACAGATAATGTTCTGTAAAGACTTCTTATCCCAAGGGCGGGTACCGTCACGGGTCAGCATAGACATCGTGATAGCCGCTACCACCATACCCACTGATTGGGGCAGGAATTTATACCACCCGTCTACACTCACATAGTTGGGAAAGAACGAATATCCGACATATCCGATGGTAGAAATTAAGAGTGTGATAATACCGGCTCGCATATTCCCACCCGACTGTGGGTCAGGATTCTCTTGCTTCGTGGTCATCCAGATACCGATGATAATGAGCGTCAGAGCCACAGCACCGATAATCTTAGCCTGAACGGTACCCCAGTCACCGAACGCCACCACGCCCATCAGCGAAGTACCTACCAGCTGCATGCCAGTCGATAAAGGCATGGTTTGAGAAACACCGATCTGGGTAAATGCGCGATATTGGTTCATTTGCCCGAACGCCCAGCTTGCCCCTGAGAGGAAGCACAGAAAAAATGCCCAAGCGTCAAGGCGAATCGGGAAGAAAAGCAGGGAAGTGCCAATACCCATGAGGAGCACGCCCATCGTGGTACCCATAATTTGCTGAGTCGGTTTACCACCGATTTTAGATACGCACAGAGGCAGAATGCCCCAGAATAGCGCGGGTATAAGACCGATAAGGATATCCATGGAAATATTTCCTTAGGCACTATGAGAACACAGAATATACAGCTGTTCCGTGGAAAGAATAGTAAATTACCATTTTAGAAACGTCTATAACGCTGTAAGCTCACTCTAGCTTATCTTGTTTTATAAAATTTCGAGCCCTGTAGGTAAACATCCTGTTTGAGATCTTAAAACAGAAGATGCCCTCCTTACATAAGGGCATCTTTAGGATAGTTCGGTCGAGCTTTAAGACCATAGGGAGGCGACAGTCTTCGTAAAGTGCGTACCATCGGGGTGTATCTGCGATACAAGCTGGAGATTCCAGGTTCCATCGCTCCCATTAATATTTGCGGTTGTGCGCGTGCGTGCTACGAGCTGAGCGCCATTGTCACTTCGTTCCACGTGAGCAGATACTACCTCAATATTGCTGTAGGACATAGTTTTGTCGGCAACCGACTGTACCCACTCATCGCGAGTCTGGATCTGGCCTGTGATGTGGGTGAGTGTAGCATCCTCAGTGAGAGTGGAACGGAGAGTTTCGGCGTCAGCATCCATCATCGCCATAAACATACGCTCTTGTGTGCGAATAGGCTGTTCATCGGAACCTGTATAGGGCTCGCCTGGTGCAGAGGGTAATAGCTGGTCATTCTTATATAGTGCTTCATCGGACGACAGCGAGCTGGAAGCGCAACCTACGAAAGTTGCAACTGCTGTAAGACCAGCTGATAGACATACAGTACGGCGTGATAGTACATGCGACACGTCAAACTCCTTTAGAACGTGGAGGCAGTAATCCCCTAAGAACTTACTTGCGGCTTCATCATACGTGAAGGTTAAGCCTTAATTCCAGATTTTGTAAGTATTCCACATTATGGCCACTGAGGGAATCAAGTACCTTGTGGAGCTGTTCTTTCTGAGTGGGGAAACTTGCGAATAGGTCTATCTTCTCAGTGTTTACTAGTTAAGGAAGGCTACTATGCTAGGCAATGCCGCAGTGTATTGTCAATATGAAAGCACAACCGGAATATACAAATTCTGGAAAGGTTAGTATGTGTATGCTCGCCATGAGCATAATCTATGATGAAGCAAAGGCAGACAAAAAACTATAAGAATATCTCAAAATTATTATAAAGCTAATAAATATGCTTGTCAGAGGTTGGAGTCTTAGAATCCTTAGGAATTATCATCGTGAGTTCTGATATACGACTATATTGAAAATTAGAATCGGCTATGTCAGTAAAAGGGATAAATTTTTGCCCTTTTATTTTCAGAGTCAAAGGTACAGAACTATTCCTATAATGCCGATATTAACTAGAATGCTCCGTGCCCTCATATATGAGGACACGGAGCATTCTAACCTCTATAACTAACGGTTAGACACCGTAGTACAGCTGGTATTCCAGCGGGTGAGGAATCAGCGAGAGCGGTTCAAGCTCGTTCGTGCGCTTGTAGTCAATCCACGCATGAATCAGATCCTCGGTGAATACGCCGCCTTCGAGCAGGAAGTCGTGGTCTGCCTCAAGCGCGGCCAGCGCCTCCTCAAGGTTAGCGGGAGCCTTCTTGATATCCTTGGCCTCTTCGACGGGCAGCTCGTACAGGTCCTTATCGATCGGTGCGGGCGGCTCAATACGGTTGCGAATACCATCCAAACCGGCCATAAGCTGAGCCGAGAACGCGAAATAGGGGTTACATGAGGGGTCAGGGGCACGGAACTCCAGGCGCTTAGCTTTCGGGTTGGCGCCAGTAATCGGAATGCGAATACCGGCAGAGCGGTTACCCTGCGAGTACACCATATTCACGGGGGCCTCGTAGCCAGGCACAAGGCGCTTGTAAGAGTTAACGGTCGGGTTGGTAAACGCCAACACAGCGGAGGAATGCTCAATCAGACCGCCGATGTACCAGCGAGCGATATCGGAGAGGTTTGCGTACCCACGCTCATCGTAAAAGAGTGGCTCGCCGTCTAACCACAGTGACTGGTGGCAATGCATCCCCGAACCGTTATCGCCGAAGACAGGTTTCGGCATGAAAGTCACAGACTTGCCCCACTCATCGGCGGTGTTCTTGATAACGTACTTAAACTTCAGCAGGTCGTCGGCGGCATTGGTGAGGGTGGAGAACTTGTAGTTGATCTCTGCCTGTCCAGGGGAACCGACCTCGTGATGGCTGCGCTCAACTTCGAGCCCAACCTGATCCATCGCTACGCACATAGCATCACGCAGATCGGCTTGCTTATCGACAGGGGAGACCGGGAAATAACCGCCCTTGATAGGGGTCTTATTACCAAGATTGCCGCCTTCTTCCTTGCGGCCGGTGTTCCAATATGCTTCATCGGAATCGATTTTATAGAACACAGAATTGGGCTCTACCTGGTAACGGACATCCTCAAAGACGAAAAACTCGGCTTCAGAAGCAAAGAACGCGGTATCGGCAACACCTGTGGACTGCAAGTACGCTTCGGCGCGTTCGGCTACGCCGCGAGGGTCACGATGGTAAGGCTCACCAGTGCGGGGATTCACAATAGAGCAGATAATAACAAGGGTTTTTTCAAGACGGAAAGGATCAACATACGCCGACTTAACATCGGGAATAAGCTGCATATCAGACTCGGCAATGCCCTGGAAACCACGAATAGACGAGCCATCAAAAAGCTGACCGTTGACGAAGAAATCCTCGTCGATCGCCTTTGCCGGAAGGTTGAAGTGCTGCTGCACCCCGGGCATATCGGTGAATCGAATGTCGACGAAGACAATATCGTCGCTCTTAATAAAATCGAGAACTTCTTGGGGACTGGTAAACATACGGACTGCTCCTCGTGGTGTTTTGTCCTTGGTGTCTGGTGTGGCGCCCAGTTTATGAGTTGTGCACCACTATCTAGCATAGGGGGTATTTTTTGCTCTGTCGTGTCTATTATGTTTCGGTAGTGTTACAAAGTTGCAGATGTGGTAGGGTGGCGTACGTTTAGGAAAAAGATACAGGATAATAGAAACCATGATTGAACGTGACGATCTTGGGTCGTGGCTCAATGGCGCGCCCAGCGACCAAAAATACCCCGGAGAGATCATGGGGCGACCAGAGACAGGACCTGGCGCTATAGCCCGTCCGATGCGTCGCCTCCTAGGTTTCATCATAGATTGGTATCTATGCTTGGGTCTTGCGTTTCTGCTAGTCGGAGGCCAAAATGTACAAATACATGGTCTAACGACACTAGGAATTTTTCTGCTGTACCTGATCGTACTCGTGGGATTTATGGGGCACACTCTGGGGCATTTTCTGGTTGGAGTCCAAGTGCAAACTCTAGATGGCAGGCCCGCTGGTTGGAAGCGAGCCCTTATCCGAGCTGTGCTGACCATGCTGGTGTTGCCCACCGTAATTTTGGATGCGAATTCACGCGGTCTTCATGATCGCGCGGCAGGAACTATACTTGTGCGCATCCGCTAGATGCGAACTGTATTGCCGGAGAGCTTATATTGTTTTCCGGGTATTAGACAGAAAAGCTGAGCCCCGACCTCACCATGATGTCGGGGCTCAACCATAGGATGTACCGTTTCTTAACGCCCACGCATTGCGCGACGATCGGGGCGCACACGGTTCGGGTCTATACCCTTTGGAATGCTGTTCATGGGGTTACGCACATGGTTGAGGGTACTAAGACGATTAGAAACTCCCTGAACTTCTTGCTGAGTCAGGGCTTTAGGCAGCTTGTTCATAGTCTTGACGACATCTTTCAACTCAACCTGATTTTCGTCGTGACCGGTCTCAATCACGTGTACGGGAACACCGGGAACTACGCGGTTAAGATGTTTCTTCTCATTTTTCACAAGGTTCTGCACACGAGATGACGGGCCCTCGGTTACCAGCACAATCCCCGGCTTACCGAGACCACGAAAAACAAGATCCTGATTGCGGTTCGCAGCTACAGGCTGCTCTTCCACAATCCAGCCACGGCGCACGGAGTTCATGGCGGCACCCGCACGCCCAGGTTGTCCTTCGATCTGTGTGAACGCTGCTTTTTGTGCGCGACGACCCAGAATAATCATGGCGGCAAGAACGCCAACCGCAAGACCAAGAATAATAAAAGTGATGATGTTGTTGAGTAACGCGCCGATCAGGACGAAAACAAGTAGGGTAACGACCACTGCAAGAAGCAGAATCCACCCGATATTCGGGTCAGATTTTTTGGTCATCTGGTAGACCTGCTTCATCTGGGCAAACGTACCCGGAGACTTATCTTTCTTCTGCTTTTTCTTCTCTTCGCGCTTTTCTGCCACGGTGCTTCCTCTGGACAACGGGTAGGAAAATGCAGTATAAGACTGCAGTATTTATTCTATCTTAGATTGTTCTTGACCTGGATGCCCGTGCATTCTCCTAAGGAAAAACTCACCTAACAGCCAAACCCGGCAAATGTGTCTAAAGTTTGGCCCTCGTTGGGGTAAACAAAGTTCCCCGATTCGTAACCTTCAGGAGAGGACGAACCGGGGAATTTTCTAAATTTATGTCTCTGCGGACTGAACTATTCTACTATTCTAGAAACCCGCTGCGACGAGGGAAGAAGCCTCTTGCAAAGCCGCACCGCCATCTTCGATATGCGCAAGGTTTTCTGGAATCTCATAGCCGTTCTTCTTCATCGCGCGTGCCCACAGACGACCGGCACGATATGAGGACCGAACCATCGGACCAGCCATAACGCCAGCAAAACCGATGGATTCTGCCATAGCTGAGAACTCCAGGAATTCGGCGGGCTTCACCCAACGCTCAATGGGATGGAAAAGGGGACCGGGGCGCAGATACTGAGTCAGGGTGATAATATCGCATCCGGCGTCGTACAGATCGCAGAGCGCCTCGTAAATCTCATCGTTAGTTTCACCCATACCCAGAATCAGGTTGGACTTCGTGACCATGCCAGCCTCTTTACCCTGGGTGATCACATCGAGTGATCGCTCATAACGGAATGCCGGACGAATCTGCTTAAAGATACGCGGCACAGTCTCTAAGTTGTGCGCAAAAACCTCTGGACGTGCATCAATGACTTTCTGCACATGCTCTGGCTTACCCTTGAAATCAGGGATCAGCATCTCAACACCGGTATTGGGGCACATCTTGTGAATCTGACGTGTAGTCTCTGCGTAGAGCCAGGCACCGCCGTCTTCAAGATCGTCACGTGCCACACCGGTCACCGTGGCATAACGCAAACCCATAACCTTAACATTTTTAGCGACTTTGAAGGGCTCAGCGTAATCAACTGCAGCAGGTTTACCAGTCGCAATATTGCAGAAATCGCAGCGGCGAGTGCATTCGGAACCGCCAATAAGGTAGGTTGCCTCGCGGTCTTCCCAACACTCGTAGATATTAGGACAGCCAGCTTCCTCACACACTGTATGAAGCCCCTGGCCCCGGGCCAGTTCCTTCATTTCATTGTATTCAGGCCCCACAACGGCTTTGGTCTTAATCCAGTGAGGCTTCTTCTCGATGGGAACCTCAGCATTGCGAGCCTCGACGCGCAGCAGCTTGCGGCCTTCAAGCTTAATGCTCATGTGTGTTGCTCCTTCTAACTGGATGCGCCCTCGGTTTAAAACGGGCTGAAACCTATTTTACGCCCGCATCGTGCAGGCGAAAAACACTGTGGCGTGGATTATGGTTTATTTGTCTTTAAGTCTTGTTTACGCACACAAATCTCTATTCGGATTACCCGCCGAATATCGATAAGCGGCACTGACAAGGTGAAATACTTGAGCCTTGTGGCTACGCAGCCGTCTCGTGTGCCACCTTGTGCTCCTGCGGAACAAAGGGTTCAAAAGGCATCGCCAAACGATCCTGATATTTGATGAGCTCACGCTCAAGGGGCCCTAGAATATCTGCCGGGGTTACTGTACGACCGAGCTGCTCTGAGATTGTTGTGACACCAGCATCCGTAATACCGCAGGGAATGAACTGCATGAACGGCGCGGTCTCATTGCAGCAGTTAATGGCGAACCCGTGCATTGTGGTTTGCTTTGAAACGCGAATCCCAATAGCGGCGATTTTCTTATCCGGTGTAATACCATCGCCCAGAATCCATACGCCACTGCGCCCTTCCACTCGTTCGCCTTTGATGCCAAGCTGAGCGAGCACATTCATAATAATTTCTTCTAGGAGGCGCACATACGCTACCACGTCAAGAGGTTCAGGAAGTTTCAGAATGGGATACCCGGTCAGTTGGCCGGGACCATGCCACGTAAGTTTTCCGCCGCGGTCAATTTTCACGACTGGAGTTGAACGGTCTGTGGGGTACTCATGATCTTCAGTGCGCTTGCCAGCCGTAATCACGGGCTCATGTTCGAGCAGAAGAATAGTGTTTTGCCGAGCGCGTGCCGCTACCTCTGCATGAAGGCGAGATTGCATATCAAGGCTCTCAACATAATTCACATAGTCAGGGGCAAACCCCACACGTTCAAGTATTACGGACATAGCTTCTACTTTAGTACCGGAACGACCACGATAAAAATTAGGGCTTCCTGATTACACGTGCTCTGGGACGCAGCATCGCTCTAGGAAAACAACTCGTACTTTGTGTGACAGATTATGACGTCATAAACAAGGCAGAAGGCGAGCAGAAACGCGTTATACAGCATGAAAATCGCTAAAAACCTTGTTCCTGTGGATAACTTTCACGGTGCTTTTCTAAAATCCGGTACATCTAGAGTATGAACACCGATAGCATCACATACCTTGAAAATCTTCACGAAGAACCAAACCTGAGTATTTGGACAGTTAAGATACATGCAAATAGAGATTCATTGGTTAAGAATCGTATTCTTCCCAAACATTTAGCTCCGGGGCTTTACACCCTTGCGATAAGTCATGATTCTCAGCAAATACCGTCGCAACAGATCAAAACACTTTGCGGTTTACCACCCTTACCCGGTGTTGCCACTGTACTAGCCGTAACGCGGGACGAAAGGCAGTCGTCTGACACAGAGCCAGGAACTTATTATTGGTACGAACCGGTTGAGGCAGGATCACTCGAATCTCTCGTGCAGGCACGTGGAACTTTACCGCTCGCCGAGGTTGCGACCTTGGCACACCACATAGGATGGGGTCTCAAGAGCTTACACGCGGCGCATATCTATCCTGAGCATCTAGAGCCTCAGCACGTGATGGTAACCGTTGCTGGACTCCCCGAGTTTCTTTGTCTGCCCAGTTCTGTCAAAGCGAGTAAACGCCAGCCGGATGAACATGAACATGTCGGAGTTCATGATTTTGTGGCTCTTCTGTGGTATGCGCTCACCGGAGAGTCGCCTCGGCAGACTCATCAACGCATTCCGCTGCCGCTCCTTGCCGATGTGCCGCAGACATTGGGAACCGAGCTTGAGCGTCTGCTTGATGATCCTAAGGCTACTGTACAGGAGGTTCTTGACGCATTCAGCGCATTCCAAACGCAGCCTCTCAACGCTTATACCAGCGCGCCTGAGTCAGTACGGTCTAAACTCCCTGTTGCTTCGCGAGAACCGAATACCGTTAAAAGCGCTAAGACCCTGCCCAAGGTTAGACATCAGAACGCTCAAAAACTTATAGGGAAGAGTACTTTCAAAGTTGGGCATAGCCGTGGGCGTTCAAAGGTTCGTAATTTTACGACCCGCAAACTTATGATTCTGGGGGTTGGGAGTCTCATAATCTTAGGAGCTGGAGCAATAGCCGGGGCAATCTGGGTTCCGGAAGCTATGCATCATCATGAGTCTCACACTACTCAGTCTACCGTTGTGAGTACTCCGCAGGATGAGCAGGCTATTCTCACTCAGGTTATAGAGAAGCGCAATCAGTCGTTGAGCGCCCAGGGGGCGGCGACGCTGAAACTGCGCTCATTGACCCGTATTCTGCACAGAGACTCTGACTCTTTAGGAATAACCGCAGAAGTAGAGTCGCCCGGATACGCCCCAACGGATGCGGAGCAGAAAGAATCCGGTGTTCACCTTGTGGACGGTGTGCCGGTGCAGACAGTTATCTTTGAGCTGCATTGCGACGAAGGGGTATGGCGTATTGTCACGGCAACACCAGTCACGGATGAAACACCCAATGAGCCCGATGCGCAGCCTACGGTCGTCCATGAGCCGTGAATAAAAATAACCACCAGGGGAGAGCTGCATATAGATGAGGCAGCTGCGAGTTCAAGCGTGCAGCTCTTAAAAACATATCCCCGGTAGGTCTATAAAAACTACCGGGAACATGGGCAAGAGCATTGTGCCGAAGTGAAGAGCTGTTTAGTGCCAGATGGTGGCAACGGCAACATTAATGACGGCAAGACCGCCCACTGCATGCGCTAATCCTGTTGAAATCGGTTCTCCCGCCTTGTACTTGCGTTGACCGATGAATGCGGCAGCAGCAATGCTCAATGCAATAAGAATTTTGACCGCAATCTTAATGTGGTTAGGACTGCCGGTAACCTCAGCAATTCCTACCAGGAGTAAGCCCGTTACGAGCATCAGAAGCGATGCGTGAAACTGCCCGGGCAGAACTTTAGGTGTGCGAAAATGAGCAATCCAGAGCCCAATAATAATCGCGGCACCTATGATGTGCAAAAACACAAGAACGTTGTTGAGAAGAAACATAGCTAATATTCTGACACTCTGTCACTATAATGTCTACTTTAACAAACTCGGCATAACGACGAAGAATAAAAAATAAAAAAGGGGTGCGTTGGCTTATATGCCAACACACCCCTTGAAACACGATGCTACATCATGCCAGGACCCCTTTAGAGACCGAGCTCAGCCTCAAAGTTTGCCTCTTCCAGGCGAGTCTTGAGGGTGTACAGGAAGCGACCTGCATCCGCACCATCGACCACGCGGTGATCGTAGGTGAGGGACAGGTAGCACATGGAGCGGATAGCGATAACGTCGTTACCGTCAACATCCTTAACAACCATGGGGCGCTTCACGATGGAACCGGTACCGAGGATTGCAACGTTCGGCTGGTTGATGATCGGGGTGTCGAACAGTGCACCGAAGGAACCAATGTTGGTGATGGTGAAGGTCGAACCCGACAGCTCCTCGGGGGAGATGTCGCCGGTACGTGCGCGGCCACCCAGGTCGCCAATAGCCTTTGCCAGGCCAGCAATGCCCAGGTCAGAAGCGTTCTTGATGACGGGAACCAGCAGACCCTTGGGGGTGTCCACAGCAATAGCGATGTTCTCGGAGCCGTGGTAAGTGATCTGCTTGTAGTCCTCGGTCATGGAAGCGTTCAGAGCGGGGTGCTGCTGCAGAGCCTCAGCGGTTGCCTGGACGAAGAAGGGCAGGAAGGTCAGCTTAGCGCCCTCACGAGCAGCGAAGCCGTCCTTAGCCTTTGCACGCAGCTGAACGATGCGGGTCACGTCAACCTCGGTGACCTGGGTCAGCTGGGTGGAGATGTCCAGGGACTCACGCATGCGCTTTGCAATAACCTGGCGGATACGTGCGGTCTTCTCGACGGTGCCACGCTTGGGGGAAACCTCGAAGGTGTGCGGTGCCTTTGCGGAACCAGCAGCCGGAGCAGCAGCGGGTGCAGCAGCGGCGGGAGCAGCGGAACCCTTAGCAGCGATAGCAGCCTGAACATCCTGCTTGCGGATGCGGCCACCAACACCGGTGCCCTTGACGGTGGACAGGTCGATGCCGTTGTCCTTAGCGAGCTTACGGACCAGCGGGGTCACGTATGCTTCGCCCTCAGCAGCTGCCGGAGCGGCAGGAGCAGCGGGAGCAGCAGGAGCTGCAGGTGCAGCCGGAGCCTCAGCAACCGGAGCGGGA
>NZ_KV797632.1:116433-116920 GCF_001809415.1 Rothia sp. HMSC058E10
AGCTGCGGGAGCCTCAGCAGCTGCGGGAGCAGCCGGAGCAGCAGCGCCGGAACCGTCGCCAATGATAGCCAGAGCAGCGCCGACCTCGACGTCCTCGTCCTCGGGGACGAGAATCTGCTCAACAACGCCTGCTACGGGGGAGGGAACCTCGGTGTCAACCTTGTCGGTGGAAACCTCAACCAGGGGCTCGTCAACCTCAACCTGCTCGCCAACTTCCTTCAGCCAGCGGGTAACGGTGCCCTCGGTGACGGACTCGCCCAGTGCGGGCAGCAGAACCTCGGTGCCTGCAGCAGCAGCTGCGGGAGCAGCCGGTGCAGCAGCGGGAGCAGCCGGAGCCTCAGCAACCGGAGCGGGAGCTGCGGGAGCCTCAGCAGCTGCGGGAGCGTCGCCGATGATAGCCAGAACCTGGCCAACCTCTGCGTCCTCATCCTCGGGGATGCGGATCTCGAGCAGGGTACCTGCTACGGGGGAGGGAACCTCGGTGTCA
>NZ_KV797632.1:117020-267028 GCF_001809415.1 Rothia sp. HMSC058E10
AACCTTGTCGGTGGAAACCTCAACCAGGGGTGCGTCAACCTCAATGGTGTCGCCGACCTCAACGAGCCAGCGGGTAACGGTACCCTCGGTCACGGACTCGCCCAGTGCGGGCAGTACTACGGTGTGGGACATAATCTTTCCCGTTCTCCTTGTGAATGCTTGAACTAGAAAAATGTGAGCGGCGACCCGGATGCGCGCCGTATGCGTCGAAGCACATCGACGCGCATCCGGATAGGGGCGTTGTTCAGCGGATACGCCCGGCAGCCGCTAACGACCAACGGTCGTCAATACTAAGCTGACGCGCTAACGCCAGTCAGCAAAACTTACGCGCTGTGCAGCGGGGTGCCGTTCAGGACCATTGCAGCCTCACCCAGAGACTCATTTTGAGTCGGATGAGCGTGGATAAACTTAGCAACATCCTCGGGGAATGCTTCCCAATCAACCCACATCTGAGCTTCGCCGATCTGCTCGCCCATACGCTTACCGATAGCATGAACGCCTACGATCGGACCGTCCTTTTCACGCACGACCTTGACGATGCCGGAAGCGCCCAAAATTGAGGACTTGCCATTACCAGCTAGGTTGTATTCGGCAACTTCAACATTGTCCTCACCGAATTTCTCCTTCGCTTTCGGCTCGGAGTAACCCACGGAAGCAATCTCAGGATCGCAGAAAGTCACCTTCGGAATATTAACATCGGGAACAACGGTGGGGTTCAAACCAGCAATTTCTTCGGCAACAAAGATGCCCTGCTGGTAACCACGGTGTGCAAGCTGAACGCCAGGAACAATGTCACCCACAGCATAGATATTTCCAACACCGGTGTGCAGGCGCTCGTTAGCAAGCACGAAGCCACGATCCATGGGGATACCTTGCTCTTCGTAACCCATATTTGCAGTGTTGGGGCCACGGCCAACAGCAACGAGCACGATGTCGGCCTCAAATACCTTACCGTCTGCCAGGGTTACCTTTGCACCGTTAGCGTCCTGCTCAACCTTCTCAAAGAAAGTACCAGTATTGAACTTGATGCCGCGCTTCTTAAAGGCACGCTCAAGAACCTTGATGATGGCGGGATCTTCGTTCGGAACGAGGTTGGGTAAACCCTCGATAATAGTGACGTCTACGCCCATAGCTTTCCACATGGAGGCAAACTCACAGCCAATGACGCCGCCTCCGAGAACGATAGCGCTCTTCGGCAGGTAGTCCATTTCAAGAGCCTCGGTGGAGGTCAGAACTCGACCTTCAATAGGCAGGCCAAAAGTCTTAGAGATAGAGCCGGAAGCAAGAATAATATTCTTGCCCTTGTAATCCGTACCGTTGACAGTCACGGTATCTTGAGCGGTCAGCTTGCCTTCACCAGCGATAACCTCTACGCCCTTCATCTTCAAAAGACCGGAGAGACCCTTGAATTTACCCGCGACAATACCATCTTTGTAATCGCGTACCTTACCCATTTCGATGGACTCTAGGGTGGCGTTTACGCCTACTTTAGAGGCTTCACGAGCGTCCTCCGCCAATTCTGCGGCGTGTAGGTACGCCTTCGTCGGAATACAACCGGTGTGCAGGCAGGTGCCGCCTACTTTTTCCTTTTCAACGAGGCCAACGGTAAAACCCAGCTGGCGCGCGCGCAGAGCGGCAGAGTAACCAGCGGAACCGCCGCCAAGGATGAGGATGTCGAATTCTTGAGCCACGATGTTGCTCCCTTGCATAGATTGTGGGGCTGTAACCCCGGTGCAATGCGTTCTTTATCTATATTGCTTTTCTGTCAAACAGCAGACCCGCACCTTCCGGTTTGCGTGAGGGCACGCATCTATGAGAGAGCAGAAAAACACTCACTACAACAATACCCCTGTTTTAGACCCTTTAAGTTCACCTGACGCTAATTTGGGGCAATAATCGCACAAACTGTGCAAATTTTTTGAAGAGCGTAACCATACTGGAATTTATGATGTGAGATTTTGCACGTAGAAGAAGAGCAGTATCGGGGCCCTGAGACCGTCAGTCTAGGGACCCCGATATAAGGCGGATGTTTCCTTTACTGTGCGTACGATTCGATGAAATTCACCAGGGTCGCGGTGCCAAAACCGGTACCTTCCTTAGGGGTGAACCCATAAGCACCTTCTTCGTTAAAGGCAGGACCAGCAATATCGAGATGTGCCCAGGGAATGCCTTCACCCACAAACTCTTGAAGGAACAACCCTGCGATCATCATGGAACCGTAGCGCGAACCCATATTTTTAATATCTGCCACTGGGGAATTCATAGAGGCACGCAAGTAGGACTCAAGCGGGATTTGCCAGTAGGCCTCACCGGATTTTGCCCCTGCCTGTTGTACACGGTCGCGAATATCCTCATCACCCATAAGTGCGGCGGTACGCAATCCCAGCGCCGCCATGGCTGCGCCGGTGAGCGTCGCAATATCAAGGATTACGGTAGGGTTTGATTCGGAGGCAAGAGCAATACCATCCGCCATGACTAGGCGACCTTCAGCGTCTGTATTGAGAACTTCAACCGTGCGACCGTCACGAATCGTGATAATGTCTTCGGGGCGCAGGGAGGCGCCACCGGGCATATTCTCGGCAAGGCAAAGGTATCCGGTGACCTCAACCGGAATTTCCAGCTCGGACGCCGCAAGAACTGCGTGCAGAACCGATGCTGCACCGGCCATGTCGCATTTCATCGTCATCATAGATGCCGCAGGTTTTAGGGAGTTTCCGCCGGTATCAAAAGTAATCCCTTTGCCAACGAGAGCCACATGTGCAGAAGGACTCTCGGGGGTGTACTTAACAACGGCGAGTGCGGGCTTCCGCGGGGAGCCTTGACCGACTCCTGCGATGCCTCCAAAACCTTCCTTGAGCAAACGGTCATAGGGGTAGACTTCAATGCTGACATCTGAATAATCTTTGACAAGCTCTGCGGCGAGATTTGCAAAAGATTCCGGGTACAGGTGTGAAGGGGGCATATTGACGAGGCGGCGCGCATCTTTGGCAGCTTCGCCCAGAATAACTGCGCGAACGAGGGCGGGCTCGGCTTCGCTGGCATCGGCTTTTGCCACAATGGTGATGGACTCCGCTTCGTCTCGAACGGAATCTGCAGTTTTGCTGCGTACTCCTTCTTCGGAGAATGATCCGAGGACGGCACCGTGAGCTACAGCTTCAATTTCGTCGCGTGAGGTAATACCGAAGTCGAGCGCGATATGTGCAGTTCCTAAAAGCTGACGGGTTGCCGAGCCAGCAGCGAAGCGAAGGGCATCTAGGCGCTCCTGGTCAATTGTGGTGTCTGAGCCTAAACCGATGAGAGCGATGATGTCGGACGATGCCCCTTCTACGCCGGGGAGGCGAAGTATTTGGTCGAGAGCACCTGTGGCACCTAGAGACTCCAGAAGTTTATTGATGCTCTGCGCCGAATCATCAGGAAGTGAATTTGAGGCTAGGTAAGGTCCGTCTTCTCCCGAAAAGACGCCGAGAACAAGTACCTCAGCATTCAGCGATTGCAGGTCGTTGGTGTGAAGAGAAAGTGCTGTCGACATGGTTCCTCCGCGAATGGGTTGGAATATTGATATTGGGTAATGTGTTTCTACTGTACACTGCGGGTATCGGAAATCTTGACGAACAGGTACGGTGAAAAGACCCTTCTAACGCTTTTACGAGTGTTCGCCTCGCGCGAGAGACTAGGAAATAGTACTGTTGCGGTTAGACACATACATTAAAATAAAAAGTTCAGAGACTAAACCTGGCGAGGGAAAGGAGTGAAGATGTTAAACCCTGAAGATTTATATTTGGCGAATAATAAAATTCTTCATGATGCACGGTTGAAAAATCTCACTCTGGTTATTGCTCTCTCAAGCCCACAGGATGCAGGATCCACAGCGGGGCAGCTGGGGCATTTTCTTCTCAAGGAACTTAAGAATATTGAGGTTGTGGAGTTTGATACGGATCAGCTTCATGATTACCGTAGCCGCAGACCACATATTTTCTTCAATAAAGACCATTTTGAGCAGCCAATTATGCCTGCTCTGAAGCTTTATGCGGTCGAAGATACCCTTGATAAGCCTTTCTTGCTTTTGACCGGTTCAGAACCTGATTATCAATGGCAGCGTTTTCAGCAGGCGTTGTTGTCTATTGTGCGGACGCTGGATCCTTCACTTGTGGTGCTGGTGTCGGCGTTTCCGATGCCTGTGCCGCATACACGTCCTATGCCGGTGACGGCGCATGGCTCTCGGAAAGATCTCATTGAAGGTATTTCGCCGTGGCGTCCTAAGGCTGATTTGCATGCTAATATGACGAATCTTTTAGAGGTTCTTTTCACCGAGAATGGCTTTGACACCGTAGGATTCGGCATTAATATTCCCCAGTATGTTTCTGATGCTGATTTACCGCAGGGAACGCTAACTGCGCTTGAACATGTGAGTATGGCAACTCGATTGGCTTTTCCGAGTGATGAGCTTAGGGAGGCTGCGAGGGCTGTTCATGGGCAAATTAATGAGCAGGTCAAGGAGAACCCAGAGATTGGGCGTATGATTTCGACGATGGAAGCGAATTACGATGAAAACTTCCGTACCTCAAACGTCGCTATTCCGCTCTCGCAGCGCGACGCCCATAAGATTCCTGGACGTGATGAAATCGGTGCCATGTTTGAGCGATTCCTTGAGGAGCATGAAGAATAAGTAAGGCTCAAAAGATCCCATGGTTTAACTCAGGGGTGCACGCAACATAGAAAATTCAAGCTATGGTGGGTGCATCCCTAAACTTTTAGGGGTCACATATGCCTTGTGCTGTTCGTGTGAGTATGGATCGTAATATTTGGATAGAAAACAGCTAATTCTTATCCACAGAAGCGAAATATGTGTCCTAACGAAGTGAATGCACCTGGGTTATCCACAGGTTAGTTGGTCTGCGAACTTTTAAGGTGAGCAATCTTGCCATAGTAAAGATATGACAACAACGAGTAACCTAACGACAACCTATAGCTTACATACCGAAGAAGACTTGATAGCTCTCGTGCTGCATCAGTTTGGATACTGGCCGCAAGAATCGCTGGTGCTTTTAAGCGTGACGAAGCATGCCGTAGGGCCGTGTATACGCGTTAATCTTCCTGATGAGCAACAAGATCTAGAACAATATTTTGATACGTTAGCGAATCTGGTACCCGCCACCGTTGACGGGTTCGAGCCCATTACTGGGGTCTTTGCTTTGATCTTTAGCGGCAATGCGGCAACTCGAGAGCGGCAACTTTCACCTGCTACACGCACTGTCTTACACAATACGGATTTGTATATCGATAATCGCGCCGGAATCTCATTCAACCAGTGGCTGCCCACACTCTACGCAGCTTGCAACAATGTTCATCTTGATCTTTACGATGTGCTGTACTGCGGGTCCGTATCCCGATGGTCACTTGATCAAAACCAGCTTGCGCTCACTTACCGTGGCCCTATTGAAGACATTATGCATAGCTCGTACTATCTCGATCGGGTGTATGAGGGACGCCGAGTATCCGCAGAACCCCTGTCTGCATATACGCAATGCCTCTGGGATACTGCAACCAGTGCCTCCACGAATGAGGTGACAGAATGGGAACAAGCAAGTCTGTTGTGGATGCATACCTTTGAAGAAGAACTTAACCAAGCTACGGGTCGGCATACTGTTTTAGAACATCCTGGTTACTACCGTCAGAAAAGTATTGAACTCTGCTACTGGGAAAGCGCCCTTGAGGCTGTACGCTGGGTAATGCGTACCTATCCTCCTGAAAACGCCGAAGAGCACGATAACGCCATAAGTTTTGGGGATCGTTTACGTTCGCTGATATCGCCCGAAATAGCCGGCTATCTGCTGTGCAGCATGAATACCCAGGCAACCCCAGAATTTATACTGTACCAAGCAGCTAAAGACCTGCCGGAAGCATTGGGGGTACTAGACGGATATGACTGTATGCATGCCGCATGCGGTGAAGGATCATACGAACCGGTGGAGCCGCTATGTTACGGCAAACCAACAACTCGTCGGCGCACGACGCTGCCGGAGACCTTTTATCAAACTCTTCGGGGCGAAAGCCCCCGTATCGGAGGTATCGGGCACGGTCGCGTGAGCTGGCACGACTGGATACGGCGTACGCATCGTATACTTCAACAGCAGATTTTAGACGACACATACGACTCGTCTGAGACCAGACCGGAAGAACACATAACGAAGATAGACCGGATGGTGGAACTTCTGAGCGGTCTAACAAAGGACTATAAACCGGCCTGGAGCCGTCTTAACGCTCTCGAAGTTCTCTGTAATCTGTTGGTGCATGCGGTTCAATCGGGTGAACAGTATGGTCGACTGAGGCTTCTTCAAGCCTGGATAAATTGGCTACGTGGCGGAAACACCTATGCAGGTATTCTCGCCGATATCGCCAGGCTTCACTGCGATGAAGATATGCCTCTTTTTCAGGCCCTATCAGAATCTGTATTTCCGCTCTGGATTACGGATCCCGTGCGGTGTTGGCGCGGTGACCTTTACTTCAGTACTCTATTGCCTCACGAGGCAGCCGACGCCAAGGTAGAGACGATTGAGCCAAAGGCAGGGTAGCGAACGTTGTGTTTGCAGGGAATAAAACAGGGTTGTCTAGGCGAGCCTTATTTGAAAGAAAATAAGATTCTGCCATACTTGATGATGACCCCGTAAAGTCTGTGCTTTTGCGCGCGCCTTCATGAGGTGAAAACGCAGGGAATAATCCCCAGTATCTAGCGGTTATATTTATTCCGCTAACCCTGTTTTCACCAATAATGTGAGGAGCAAGACTTGACAGGGTCTTAGGTGTTTTGCAGACAAAGCACCCCAACACGAGTTAGAAAGGGTTCTTGTGGCACCTGCAACCAGCAAGAAGACCGCGACCGGTGAAACCTCTGAAGAGACTGTAGCCGAAACCCCCAAAAAGACAACCCGCACTAAAAAAACTGCAGCCACATCCAAACCTGCAAAAAAAGCGCCTGCTAAGAAACGCGCAGCAGCCAAAACTCAAGAAGACGCAAAATCTGATGCAGAGGACTCGGTCGAAACTACTGCCGAGGCCGTGCCTGAAGAGAAGTCTAAGCGCGCGCGTAAAACAACCACTAAACGTAAAACCGGTGGACGTAAGAAGAAGACCGACGAGGACGAGTTTGATCTTGACCTTGACGACGAACTAGATCCCGAGAACGTTGACGGCGAAGAGCACGAAGACGCTGACGAAGATGAAGAAGCCGTCGCCAAAAAAGAAGAGAAGAAAGCTGCCGAAGAAGTGGCGGCTAAAGGCTCTGGCTTCGTGCTGACCGCCAGCGATGATGACGATGCACCTGCCCAACGCGTCGTTACCCCCGGAGCAACAGCTGACCCCGTGAAAGACTACCTGAAGCAGATCGGTAAAGTCTCGCTCCTGAACGCGCAGCAGGAAGTCGATCTTGCGATGCGCATTGAAGCTGGCTTGTATGCGGAGCACAAACTCGCCGACAACCCCGACATGGATCCGAAGCTCAAGAAGGAACTGCGCTGGGTGATCCATGACGGTAAGCGTGCGAAGAACCACCTGCTGGAAGCGAACCTGCGCCTCGTGGTCTCACTCGCTAAACGCTATACGGGCCGCGGAATGCTATTCCTTGACCTTATTCAGGAAGGTAACCTTGGTCTGATTCGCGCGGTCGAGAAGTTCGACTACTCGAAGGGCTTTAAATTCTCCACCTACGCCACCTGGTGGATTCGCCAGGCGATTACCCGTGCAATGGCGGACCAGGCGCGTACTATTCGTATTCCTGTGCACATGGTTGAGGTCATTAATAAGCTCGCCCGTGTGCAGCGTCAGATGCTTCAGGATTTGGGGCGTGAACCCACCCCCGAGGAGCTCGGTAAAGAGCTGGACATGGCTCCCGAAAAGGTTATTGAGGTGCAGAAGTACGGGCGCGAACCTATTTCTCTGCACACGCCGCTGGGTGAGGACGGCGATTCCGAGTTCGGCGACCTGATTGAGGATTCGGAGGCTGTCGTTCCGGCTGACGCGGTGTCATTCACTCTTCTCCAAGAGCAGCTGCACTCGGTGCTCGATACGCTCTCCGAACGTGAAGCGGGCGTGGTTGCTATGCGATTCGGCATGACCGACGGGCAGCCGAAGACTTTAGACGAAATTGGCAAGGTATATGGCGTGACGCGTGAGCGCATTCGTCAGATCGAATCAAAGACCATGTCGAAACTGCGTCACCCCTCGCGTTCGCAGGTTTTACGTGACTATCTAGACTAGAGACAATACCCCTAGTCGTAACGTGTTGAGTGCGCCCATCAGACCTTTCTGATGGGCGCACTTACGTATAACACTTAATACAATTAAGCAGTATGCGAATAGAAAACACCCCTACTGAAATCTATCTTGAGGGTGAAAGAGCGTAACTCGCAGCCTTGAATACCGCGCTGTTGCGGCTTGGGAGGGCCCGCTAACAAGGCGGTGGTAAACAACGCAAATCTAAGGCATGTTCGTGCGTATAAAGTCGACCCTGCAAGTACACGACACGGAACGCAAGGTATGGCATAGCGTGTTTATCTGTGATTACCTAGAAGTAGTGGTTACCACAAGATAACGAACCCGCATTTTTCCGGAAATGCAGCTAACAACCGCATCCCACATCCACATCACCGATAGGGGACGATACTGTGAGTATTCTTGAAAAGACCGCTCTTGAACAACAAGCCCTGAACGTTATTGACCGCATCAATGCACAGCAGATATCGCCTGTTATTTTCTTTGACACTCAGCAGACATCAGAACCTCTGCCAGTGACCACCTCTAAAGTTGGAGGCGTTCCCTACGTTCCGGTTGGTACTGCGGCGCCGACCAACGGCAGTGGACAGAATTTGGGGCTTATTGCCCAGATTAATTGTTCTGAGCTTCCCACAAACGATATTTACCCCGAAACCGGAATCCTACAGTTCTGGCTTGATCCACACGAAGACTTGTGGGGGCTAAACTTAGACGATCCCACCAGCCAACAAAAAACTCGAGTTGTCTATTATCCGACTCTGGATGCGCCAGACTCCGGGGTCGGTACCGCCGTAACGGAACTTATAGTTAATAATCCTCATGATGACTTATATTGGCCGGTCAGCGGACGTCATGGGTATGGTCTTATCGCTAAAACCCAGAGTAATGAAGAATGGATTTTTGACGGACGCCCACATTCGGAATTCACTCGAATCTGGAACGATATGTACCCCGAGCAGCTTATAGCGAGTATTTGGGACCTTCGAAAGTTCGACGGCGGTGCTGATACCATCAAGACTTTACGCGATATGACGGGCACCCCCGAAAGCTATACCCATCACAAAATTGGTGGTTACCCCCTCTTCGAGCAACGCGATCCGCGTGATGGTGATGCGGCTCTTACTCGGTACACTGTGAATCTGCTGACGCTTATATCACGGGTGGAGTCAGGGAGCCATGAGGGCATTATGTGGGGCGATATGGGAACCGCAAACTGGATGGTGACCTCGCACCAGCTTAAGAACCGAGACTTCTCGAAGGTTCTCTTCGAATGGTCATAAGGTCCAATACTTAGGTTCAGCTGGCTGTACGCATAAATTTCTCTGGCGTGTATCTTCTCCGACTGGGTATAAAGTTAATGCTTCATGCTAAGGTGTGAGTCATCTTTATATAACATTGGGCATCCAACTCCACGAGGAGAACGCGTGACGGATAAGCAGACAGAAATACTAGAACGGGCTCGCACTTTACTGGCTGAGATGAACGTGGGACATCAAGTTCCCACGATGCGTATCAACACACGATTCGCTAAGTACAAGACGCTGCCAGTCACCGCCTCCAAAATCGGGGGAATACCGTACCTACCCAAGGGACAGGATGGTCCCGTAGATGTTAACGGTGAACCTTTGCACATGATTGCGCAGATTAACTGCGCCGACCTGCCGCCGAATAGTATTTACCCGGCGGAGGGGCTGCTGCAGTTCTGGATTAGCCCGACCGAGACCGATACGGAAGATTACACCTCATCACAATATGATCGCGTGATCTACTATCCCAAGCTGGGAAAAGCGAACAGGAAGGCTCATAAACTAGTCATTACCGAGGATAATGGCTTTATATGGCCTCTTTTGGGCGGAGAATACGCCCTAAGCTTCGAGCCTGAAAATCTAGAGTCCGGGCTAAAACTCAAACAATACAGTACCGGGCAGTTATTTACGCGGTTGTGGAATGAACGCTACCCGCAGGAGCAGATTGAAAGTCCTTGGGATCTTGATGAACTTGCAGGGCTTGAAGGCGATGACCTTGCGAGCACCTTTTATGAAGATCTTGATCACCACCAGCTGGGCGGTGTTCCCGAGTATATCGACTGGGACCCCCGCGATGACAAGGAGGAATGGAAAGACTACACGATTAATCTGCTCACTCTTGTCTCTGCGGATGAAGGTGACACCATAACCATCATGTGGGGCGATGCCGGAGCGGCAAACTGGCTGATTACCCCAGAGCAGCTGGAGAATTTAGATTTCTCGAAGGTCTTTTATTCGTGGGATAGCTGCTAAAGAAAATACACCATGAGCACTATTTTTGAGCGGGTCAAGCACCTTAATCATCTGCTGAGCCAGCAGGATCGTAAACCCACTGTGCGCATCATTCCTCGCGCAGTTCAGGGAACTGTGCCGGTGACCGCCTCTAAATTTGGGGGAGTGCCGTACCTGCCCGCCGGGGCTCAGGCCCCCACTAACCAGAACGGTAGGCCGCTGGGTATGGTCGTGCAGATTAACTGTGCTGAGTTACCCCAAAATGAGCTTTACCCCAAGATCGGTATACTTCAGTTCTGGCTGGATCCGTATGATGAGCTGGGACTGGGCATCGACCTGAAGAACCCGGTGTCGCAGGTCAATGCTCGCGTGATCTATTATCCTAATCTTGAGGAAACAAACCCATGTGCCCACACTCTTGTTATGCCAGATCAAGAGAAACAAACCGAGGTGGAATTTATGGCCTGGCCAGTACACATGGATCAGGGATGGGAAATCGGACTCAGCTTTGAAGAAACCTCAGAAGGAATAACCCCACAGAATTGGTGGGTCTACCAGAGCCGGTTTGTAGAGTTGTGGAATGAACTATACCCCCAGCAGCCTATCGGCGATTTCGCGGGTATTGATGCATACGCGCCCGCAGATGAGGAACGCCCGAGCGTGATGTTCTACCGCGACATAGATCAGGGAAGTTACCACAAACTTGGCGGGCACCCAGAGTTTACCCAGCAGGACCCGCGTCAAGAGCATGATGGGTTCGATAACTACACAATCACCCTGCTCACCATGTTCTCTGAGGACGCCGAAAAATTTGTTACTGTTTGGGGAGATCAGGGCACTGCAAACTGGCTAATAACCCCGGAACAGCTGAAGAACCGAGACTTCTCGAAAGTCCTTTTTGAATGGTCCTGCGGTTAGCTGCAACTATCAATAAGACTGGTGAAAACGAAAGTCAGGTATTGGGAGGAAAATATTATGGGCCGTACAGTAGCTAAAGAGGCACGGAAAATCGCGGCAGAAATCACTGCCGCCACACGGCAGCCAGTTATCCGTATTAAAACAGCCGGTACCAAGGCACCGCTGCCAGTGACTGCCTCGAAGTTTGGCGGCGCCCCGTACCTGCCTGCCGGAGCTCAGGCACCCACCAATGAGAGCGGGAAGCCCTTAGGGATGATCGCGCAGATTAACTGTGCTGAGTTACCTAAAAATGAGCTTTATCCCAAGACCGGGATACTTCAGTTCTGGATTGATTCCGGGGAAGAAGAAGGCGATGAAAACTGGGGCTTCAACGCCAATGATATAGCCAACCAGGCGAATATTCGGGTTATTTACTACCCCCAGGTGGGTGAAGCCGCCCCTGCGGGGCACCCCGCAGTCACCGCAGCACGGAGCGAAGATTGGCCTATCTACCCGCCAGAGGCTGAGCTTGCGCTCACTTTCAAGAAAAAACATGAGAGCCTGAGCGACACAAGCCGTGAATTTGAGGCCCGGTTCGTACACCGGTGGAACGAGAAACACCCAGAGCAGACTATTAACGAGGTCTACGAGATAGACCGCCTGCACGATGGGGAGAATATTGCCTACGACCTGACCGATAGCACTGAGTACCATAAGCTTGGCGGGTACCCCAGCTTTGTGCAGAGCGACCCGCGCGAGAACAACCCAGAACTGCAAGAATATACGGTTAACCTGCTTACCATCGCCTCCGAGGAAGCAAAAAATGATGGTGACGGTGACATTATGTGGGGTGATATGGGTACCGCAAACTGGCTGATTACTCCGCAACAATTAGCAGACCGCGACTTCTCACAAGTCCTTTTTGAATGGTCCTGTGGCTAGCTGCTTCGCGCCGATTGTTTGCGTGAAATATAGTCTATAGTCCAAGTTGAGCAAGAAACCGCTCAGCAACGGCCTGCACTTCATCAAGACCCCGAACACGTTTTATCTGCAGTCTCGCCAAGTCGCCGAACTGAAAACAGAGCGCTACGAGAGAACCCATCACAGACCCGATGGAATCCGAATCGGAATCTACCGATATGGCCTGCGTGTAAGCATCGAGCAAAATATGCCGGGTTAGACCGGAGGATGCGCGGGCGCGCGACTCCGCGTAAAGCGCCACCCACACGGCGATCCCCAACACCGTCGTAGCCATCCAATCAGTGCCGAACTCTTGTGCTACTGTCTTCGCAGAGGGCTCTACAGGATATTCCCCACCCCCGAGACGAAGCGCCTGCTCTAGAACATCGCGGGTAAGCGAACCGTCACCGGGAAACACACCATCTGCATTTACCGTGCCGCACCACTCGATAATTGTCTTTACTGATGCGGCGAGTATGCCTGAAGATCGTGAAGGTTGGTCGGAAGTTACCCGACCCAGAGCATCACGAACCAGCAGAGCATATGCTGCTGCAGAAACTAGCGCCTCCGGATGCCCATGCGTGAGCGCAGCACCACGTACCGCCAACGATACGACTGTACGTTCCTGCTCCACCGGTAAAAACCCGAATGCAACCGACCGTACAAGAGCACCAGAACCTAGCCCCTCAGGATTAATGTTCTGCGTAGCGGTCTGCATCTCTCCGCTTGCTAAAGCACGCAGAGTTGCTTTCCCTGGACCTTCCTTCCGGGTCATATACGTACCATGATCGATGGTACGAGGCAGAGCATAAGGAGCGTTCTCGGGTAAAACGAAACCCATACTTCGGTACCAGCGCAGATAGGCGAGCCACAGACATGCCGCTTCATCGGCAGCTGCCCCCTGGTTGTTCCATTCCAAAACCTCGGTTAGGGCATCAACGGTATAGCAGGTCAGCTGGGTATCATCGCTAAAGATCAGCGGGGTATTTTCCGTTACGATGTTCTGCGAGCGTTCCGCGATCTCGGTGGCGCTCAGAAGCTCTAAAGGATACCCGAGCGCATCGCCTAGTGTACCCGCAATCAGTGCAGACCGAAGGCGTTCGACATACATTGGAGAGGAAATATGAGGCACCCGAGTAAAATCACCCATAACGCACATTATCCCATACCCCCATAACGCCAAAGCACGGGCGTAAGTTACGTACATGATGAAATCAGGGTGCATGTTCCAGCACCCAATGTAATACTAAAAACTATGAAGATTCTGCACACCTCCGACTGGCATTTAGGGCGTACCTTCCACCGGCACAGCCTGCACGAATGGCATCAACGGTTCATCGATGAACTTATCGACTATGCGACTGCCGAAAAGATTGATGTGCTCCTTATCAGCGGAGACGTGTATGATAGCGCCCACCCCAGCGCCGAAACCACCGAGCTTCTTGGCAAGACTTTAGACCGTCTGGCGCTCGCGGGAATTCAGGTAGTTCTGAGTGCGGGCAATCATGATTCCGCTCGTAGGTTAGGGTATGGGGCAGGTACTTTAGCGCGGCAGGGTATATACCCTGTGACGACTTTGAAGGAAACATTTGAACCGGTAGAACTTATCCGAGACGATATACGAGTGCGTATTTACGCCATACCTTACCTAAACCCACGTTATTATGGGCGTCAGCTTGATGTTGAGCCCACCCATGCAGCCGTGCTGGGAGAGGTCTGCACACGAATTCGAGAAGACAATGAGAAACGGAACGCAGGGGAGAACCCCGCAGATTTCACCATTGTCATGGCCCATGCCACCGTGAGCGAGCACGGTGACTTCAATGAATCTGTGCGTTCCTCTTCGGAACGAAATATCAGCGTAGGCGGTGTGGACTGGGTGCCAGCTGCGCTCTTCGAGGGATTCGATTACATGGCATTAGGACATATTCACCGCCGCTACCCGGTGACGGATCGTGTACGATACAGCGGCTCGCCGCTACCTTTTTCTTTCAGCGAAGAAGCTAATAAGAACGGAGCCTATTTGCTGAACCTCACAGCACGCGAAGGGTGCGTGAAGGTGCAGATTGAATCCCATGAATGGCGCACTCGGCTGCCCCTCAAGACCCTGACGGGAACTTTCGATGAACTGATGGAAAGCGACGAATTCTCGCCCTACGAAACCGAGTATTTTTGCCGTATTATCCTGCGCGATGATAAGCAGCCGGTAGGTACTCTTGACGAGCTCCGTAAACGATATGAGAATATTGCCTCATTCGTTTTTGAGCCTCTGCATCAACAACCGCGCGCGAACGCCCGCCCGCGCATCACCGAAACCACTAACCCGGCGCATGTGTGCGAGGAATTCTACGCTACTGTGCGGGCGCATCCGCTGGAGGCGGCAGAAACCCGAGCCCTTGAACATATTGTTGATGAGGTTATCAGCAGCGGGAGGTCAGCATGATTTTTCATCGCCTAGAATTTGAAGCATTCATGGCCTACCCCAAGCGAGAGGTCATAGACTTTGATGCCCTCAACGAAGCCGGTATTTTTCTTCTTAATGGTCCCACCGGGTCGGGAAAAACGACCGTACTCGACGCTATCTGTTATGCGCTGTATGGAATGCCCTCTTCCGAGCGTGATATAGGCTCTTTGTACTCTACCCATGTGCCCCCTGGAGAAATAAAACCCCATATTTTTCTGGAGTTGAGCATACAGAATCGTCGTCTGAGGATCGACCGAACCCCAGCGTATCGTCGGCTCATCACACGCGGGAAAAATAAAGGAACACCCACCCTCGAAAATCCGCAGGCATTAGTTTCTGAACTTATCCCGGGCAGAGACCCGCAGGATGAACAATCCTGGCGTAAAGCCGCGGAGGGCATGGCAGACTCGGCGGACTACCTGACAAAACTTATAGGACTCAACCGAGAACAGTTTTTGAAAGTTATGCTCTTACCGCAGGGGCAATTCGCCGATTTTCTTAAAGCTCGCAGTAAAGACCGAATTCCGTTGCTTAAACAGCTTTTTCCGGTTGATACCTATGAACAGGTAATGAATAGGCTTCGAGAGGAAGAACAGATTAGTGAGCGTGCTGTACAGGATATTAAACATGCTTTAGACAGGACTCTTGAGCAGACCGTCACGACGTACACAAAACTATGTGAACGACTTTCGCGTAGCGGCACAGACCTTGACGACAACAAAAATATCGTTGATGCGCAGGAGCGTGAAGTTTCTGAAGCATATACCAAACTTGACCTAGCGACCGATCTTGAGACTGCACGGCATGATTTCGAGGGGTGGTTCACGGAGCATCTTCACGCTGTACGCCGGCAAGAACAGCAGGATGAGCACGCCCTGACCGACCTCAAAGATAAACGTGAAAAACTTGCCGCGCAACAGCAGGACATAGCCCAGCGAATACAGGATTGGGCGGAATATAAGAAACTGCAGTCGGCATGGGTGCGACACGAATCCCAGGAAGAGGAACATAAGAAACAGTGCCGAACGCTCAGTAACTCTCGGGCAGCAGCCCCTGTGGAGGCTGAACTGGAACGTTCTCGTCGTGATGAGGAACGCCGGATGCACGCCGCCGAGCACGCACAGGATACGCTGAACATGGCTCGGAGCAGCGCCTCACAAGCTCTAGAAGCCCTAGGGGACTGTACCGAGCACCTTGAGGCTTCACTGTACCGGATAGACACGGCGCAGGATCTTCAACGGGTTCTCAATCAAGCTCCAAGCGTGATGGCGCAGCTTCGGGTATACCAGTACGATGAACAAGCTTTAGAAGAGGCAAAAGCAGCCCTTACAGCGCTCAAGCGGGACTCCGAGAAAGCGCAACGGACGGTGGAAGGAATTGCGAAACGCGAGCTCCAGAGCCAGCAAAAACTCAGTGATATTAGCAAGCGGCTAAGCTCCCTGCACGATGTTGAACAGAACTACGCTCGGGCCCAACTTGCCCTAGAAACTGCGAAAAAGACCCAGCAAGAAGTCGCTGCCCATGCAGAAAAATTAGAGCAGGCGCAAACTGCTCACGACCAGGCCGTGCAGGCGTATGAGCTAATTCAGCGAGTATCTATCACCGCTTCAGAAGAGTACACGAGGCTTCAAAAACGGCGCTTAGAACAGGTTGCTTTCACTCTTGCAGAGGAGTTGGACGAGGGGCAGCCCTGCATGGTGTGCGGCTCTCGGGAGCATCCGCAACCGGCCCAGCCTAGTGTCAACGGCATTACCTTAGTGGAACAATCTGAGATTGATGCCGCCGAGAAGCGTGCCCACCGGGAGCAGCAGAAAGCATCGGCAGCAGCTACTTCCGTGGCGCAAACCCAGACCGTTTTGGACCAACTTAACGAGTCTCACATGCCTGATTCTCAAGAAGCGCAGCGTCAAGTTGCAGAGGCACAAAACGTCTATAACCAAACTCAAGAAAGCCTAGAGAACAAGCGTGAAGCGCAGCATCAACAGGAAAAAGAGACGCTTGAACTTCAGAAAATTTTGGAAGAGCAGACCCGTGCACGTACATCTTTAACCCAACTGCAGACTCAGCAGGCGAGTGAGCAGCAAACCCTGACAAAGCTTGAGAAAAAACTTTGTCAGGTGGCGGCTACCATAAGTTTTGCCGACCGGGTATGCAAGCTTGAAAGCTACGTGGAGCAGGCGCATCGTGCCGTTGATGCAAGCCGTCGTCTTGACGATGCCACAATTAGCGCCGCAGAGAGCGCCCATCAGGCACAGCAAAGTCTGGAACGGTCGGTTTTCGAGACTTTCGAGGCGGTTCAGCAGGCGGTTCTCACGGAGGTACAGCAACAGCATCTTGAGCAGGCTATTTCGGCTTATCGAGAAGAACATGCCACTCTTCAAGCCTCTCTTGACCGACCATCCATGCGTACCGTTGCCACGCTTATTGAGCATGGACAGAAGGCTCCTTCCCAGGAAGAACTTACCCGCATACGTCAAGAACGCGATAATGTTGAGCAACAGTATGAAACTTTGATGACACGCGAGGGTATTCGTACAAATGGTATTGAAACTTTAGAAGCTCTATTTCAGGACTACCAAGAACGGCAAGGGGAATCAGCCCACGCCGTGGAGCAGGCCAATCTTTACGCTGGACTGGCGCGCATCGCTCGGGGTGACAATCCTGATAAAAACCATCAGATAGATCTTGTGAGCTATGTGCTCGGCGGTGAATTTGAGCAAGTCTTGCAAGTGGCTTCTGAGCATCTGCAGCGTATGAGCGATAATCGTTACCGTTTGGTACTCAGCGACAAGCGAGAGAAACGAGCGCGTATTGGCGGTGGTCTGAGTATTAGCGTTGAGGATAACTGGAATAACGACCAGCGTGAGGTGAATTCTCTTTCCGGCGGCGAGTCTTTCCTCGCATCGCTTTCATTAGCCTTGGGTCTTGCCGAAGTTGTTCAAGCATGTAACGGCGGTATAGAGATTGAAACACTTTTCATTGATGAAGGTTTTGGAACTCTCGATGCGCAGACTCTGGAGCTTGTAATGGAAACGCTGGAGAATATTCGAGAGAACGGTCGTGTTATTGGACTTATATCACACGTTGAAGATATGAAAGAGCGTATTTCTGCCCAAGTCAGTATAGAAAAGCGACAAAATGGCTCGACTCTTCGAGTTAACGTTTAGGTTTGGACGAATGCGGGGGTAAACTATCCAAAGAGATATCACTTAGACGGTTGAGAAGACCGGCCTCAAACACCCCCAAGGAGAACAGGATGCGCCCCACCACATCCGGAAGAGACGGCGGTGAGAGAACCTCACCTACACCGTTAGGTTCTGGTGCGTCTGGTACGCGCATTACTAACAAGCCCTCGCAACAGCGGCATAGCTCTTTAGGGACCGGGGTACCCCGCTGGAGCTCTGGGCTTCAGACAAACACCGTGGTTCCCTATGAAGAATACGATCTGCGAGAAGCGACCCGTGCACACGGTCGCAGCTTCTTGGGAATGTTGAGGCTTCGCTTAGGATACCTTATCCGCACACGGCGTGAAGAAGGATTTCTTTACAGCGCATTTGACGTTATGATGCATATGCCTGTTGCTCTGATCGGTATGACCCTTTTTCTGGTAATTGCGCGAAATCTGCATACAGTGCATGATGGCGGCTACGCTGTAGGGGCTCTTGCCTTTGCCTATACCCTCAAGATATCGACAACCCCGATTTTGGAGCGTTACTGCGGGCTTAGACTCGTATTAGGAGGCAGTGCGGTTCTGCATATTCCTGCGGTACTGTACCTCATGCATCTGTCAAATATGCTGGCTACGGAGGCCGCAGCCTCAGTCACGACTTTTGAGTATGCGGCGGCATGTATGCTGGCAGGCTACACCCTTCCGCCATGGCCTGTGATTGTGCATGAAGCTCGGTATAATCCCACAAAAACTTCTGATCCTGAGTGGCTTTTTGCCATGGTTGCATGGACGAATGTCGAAAAGCTGGCGCTGTATCCTCTGGCTGCATTTGTCTTGGTGCTTCTGAACAGCCTTATGGGTATTAACGCTGGGTTCTGGGCGGCTATTTTATTGGCTGGTTTGTTAATATTTGTTGTCGTTCTTATCCCCAACGTACTTCCTAGAACTCCAAAGTCGCTCCCCTCAGATTCAGATGTGGCGCGAGCAGATGGAACCGCACAACTGCATGTACAGGAGACACCCTCAGATTCTATAAGTATGGTTCTGATCTTGGGACTCATGGTTATCAGCGGATGCATCGGATCTGTCGGTTCAGCTCTGCTGGGATTCGCTCTCAATCACAATGCATTATCGCTCTACCCCTTGATGATTACAATATGCTTGGGGACAGCTGTTATCACTATGCTTCCGGTGCTTTTAGGCGCAGATAAAATTGTTCCTTGGCACGGTTGGCTTTCGAGCGGCGTTGTGCTCACACTGTCTGCCCTTTTACTGCCTACTGTCGATCGAATATCAATGATGATGGTAGGCCTAGCAATCTACGGCGTGGCGTTAGGAATTGTTGTTGGGGGCCATAAATTAGCTTTGGCGCATGTGCTGGTACGCACTCCTGATACCCAGATGAGCTTCTATATTAGTGGTGCTATGGCACTAGGGCTTACCTTTGGTGCTACCTGGGGAGGGTACCTGGGAAGTGGACCCTACTACCGTAACGCCTTTATCGTTCCGATCGTTGCCGCTTGCCTGTACTTCTGCATGGGGCATCTTTACGGGTATCTCTGGCGCCGCCGCTACGAGGAACAACTGGCGCCATTAGACGGCTGATCAGCAAGTAGGACTTACCCATATGAATAATAATGAGGTGGTACAGGTCTTCGAGAGGAAGACCTGTACCACCTCATATATGAGCAAAAGAGTCGTGAGGTTCTTAGTGCCCGCGTTTCTTCCAAGCGTCTAGATCGGGTGCCTCTACACCGATGCCTGTGGAGTCTCCGTGACCCGTGAGAACCGCAGTGGATTCGGGCAGGGTGAGCAGCTTCGACTCGATGGAGTCGATAATAGTGTCGAAGTCGCTGTAGGAACGCCCAGTCGCTCCGGGACCGCCCTTGAAGAGCGTATCGCCCGAAAAGAGTACGCCTTCGCTGTTCTCCCAGCTGAGTTCGGGCGCGTAGAAACAGACCGACCCGGGAGAGTGTCCGGGGGTAGCGATCACATGTAGCTCGGTATTACCAGCACTGATTTTCTGCCCGTCATGCAGGGGCTCGTCGAAGTCCCAAGATGGGTACACCATTTCCCAGAGCACCCGATCCTCAGGGTTTAGGTAGACAGATGCTTTAAAACGCTCGGAGGCTTCTTGCGCAGAGCGAATATGATCATCGTGAGCGTGGGTAAGTAGAATCCTCTCGACCGTGCGCCCGGCAACCTTTTTTGCGATTTTATCGACGTCATGCGCGGGGTCAATGATTGTTACACGCTGGTCATTCCCAATAATCCACACGTTGTTATCGACTTCCCAGGTGCCGCCGTCGAGCGAGAACGTTCCGTGAGTAACAACCCGTTCAATAATTTCAGTCATATGAGAGTTCCTTTCCCGGTTTTAAAGCTCCACCACGGAACGCAGCACGCGACCGGTTTTCATGGTTTCAAAGGCATCATTGACGTCTTCCAGCTTAATACGCTCGGAGACAAAGCCGTCTAGATCGAGGCGGCCGAGCAGGTACTGGTCCACGAACTCGGGGAAGTCGCGTGAAGGTAGCGTATCACCATACCAGGCGCTCTTAATAGAGCCGCCGCGCCCGAAGACCTCATCCAGGGGAATATCCCAGGTGGTGCCAGGCTCAGGAACTCCCACAAGTACCACGCGCCCGGCAAGATCGCGTGCCTCGAAAGCCTGCTTGAAGGTGGGGGCGATACCTACCGCATCTATTACCAGATCCGCACCAAACCCGCCGGTCAGTTCCCGAATAGCCTCGACCGGGTCTACCTTGGCGGAGTTCACGGTGTGTGTTGCACCTTGCTGACGTGCGCGTTCGAGCTTATCGTCATCAACGTCAACGGCGATAATGGTAGTTGCTCCGCCCAGCTGCGCGCCAGCGATTGCTGCGGTGCCTACACCGCCGCATCCAATAACGGCCACGGATTCTCCGCGTTTGAGCGCACCCGTATTGAGAACGGCACCCAGGCCTGCGGTCACACCGCACCCGAGCAGTCCAATAGCGGCGTACTGCTCGGGCGAAATATCGGCGGTAATCTTCGTGCACTGACCCGCTGCGACAAGGGATTTCTCAGCAAAAGAGCCAATGCCTAAAGCAGGAGTGAGCTCGGTGCCATCCTCTAGAGTCATTTTCTGGGTAGCGTTATGGGTAGCAAAGCAATACTGTGACTCGCCCTTACGACATGCACGGCATTCACCGCAGACCGCACGCCAGTTGAGGATCACAAGATCTCCGGGGACAATATCGGTCACGTCATCGCCAACTGCCTCCACTACGGCTGCTGATTCGTGCCCCAACAGGTAGGGGAAATCATCGCCCACACCGCCTGCAACATAGTGGTGATCTGTCTGGCAAACACCGCAGGTAAGAACCTTCACGAGAGCCTCGCCCGGACCGGGATCGGGTACGTGAATAGTCGTTACGGTAACGGGCTCGTTCTTAGCGAGCGCTACAACAGCTTTAACCTTGTGCATACTTTGGTTTATTCCCTTCGGGATCGTTGAAGAAGTTTTCGGGACCTCGTGCGGCTTTACCCGTCGCATAGAGCATGTATGACCACATGTTCTGACGCATCAAGATTTCTTGATACGTCTTTCCATTCTAGGGCTATCACTAGGGTCTGTACATATGAATAGCTATAAGCTAAGCGTGTTGGTGCGCAGAAAGTTTATACTGCTTGCCGGTTACTTCCCTGAGAATCGCGCGCAAAGGCTAAAGCGTTGCGCCTAAAAACGCCTGAGGTTAAGGCACTCACATGATCCCGCCCCGGAATATCAAGAAATTTTAGATACGGATGTACCCTCTGGAGCAGGGGATATAGCCTACGCCCGTCGGCAGCGATGGAGTCTTCGGAACCGATTGCGATCAGCAGAGGAACACGAGGGTACGGGAAAGGCGGGTTAGCAGCGTGAATAACGGGAATGCGCGTAGAGTCTGCAAGTGCAGACGGCAGTGAGAAGAACTCGCCGAAGGGTATATGCACAAAATCAAGAAGAGCATTGGCGCGTAGCGGTGACGATTCAATAATGCTGGTAAAGGCTTCTTCTGTCGCAGGATCTTGGGTAATGGCATTATCAGCACACGAGGCAGAAAGCATAGAGCGCAGGGCTTCGAGGTGATTGTGCAGGGGCATACCGCCCAGAATAAGCGATGCAACGCGAGATGGGTGCCTCAGAGCGAGCTCCCACCCTACCCTAGATCCGAAGGAAAAACCCACACCATGTACTTGCTGGATAGCAAGTTCGTCAAGGAGAGCAGAAAGCGTATCAGCGAAAAGAGCCATGCCGTTCTGCGGTGAACCATCTTCTGACACTGTGGTCTGGACGACCGGAAAAATACCGTGTTCTTCGATTGTTCCCACCGGGAGTTTGGCATGTACTGTAAAGTTGGAGTCTTTGAGGTATTTTCGCCCGTGAAAAGGTAAATCGACGGTTAGCACGGGTATACCCGCCCGAATGTACTGGCGAATCCAGCCGGTACCGCCCCAGAGCTGGTCGCTACGGGTTGCAAAGCCGTGTAGAAACAGAACGGGAGTTGTACCTTTTTCCGCGTCTGCAGGTGTGTAGCGGGTATATTCAAAAGGCGGTATGGGAGTCTCACACATATGTATATTTTTGCATCTGCGCGCGCTGATTGTGTAGACGAAAATATATATGACGTGTGGGGCGAAAAATCACGTTTATGACAAACACAATCGTGGTGGGTGCGGTATATTTCCGCCAACTACCACAGGTCTATCCGGTAGTGTATGTGCCGCTCATGCTGCACTTAAAAAAGCGTGTCTCGCGAAGAGTCTTGACGTTTGGAGCTGCCGTTTTGAGGATTATCGCTGTGTGGCATGGAATCGCGGGTATGTTTTTGAGAGGACTCCGAAGCCTTCTCCTTCACGTCCCCAGAATCCTCAGAGGATTGTGCCTCCGTCGCCCCTGCACGGGTATCGGAAACAGCTTGTCGAAGCATCTCAGTGTTGGTAGAAACAGCAGTCTGCACCCGTTCGAGGATTGAGGGCTCGGGCGGTTTGGGCAGCGTCTGCTGACCGCTTGCAAGGTCTTGGATCTCTTGGGCACTTGAGCTTAGGGCCTCTAACTTTTCCTGGTACTTGGTAATGGCTCGGGTGTCGCGGGGTTCCACACGCAGTTTTCCGTCGATATCCTCACCCGCTACAATTTGGCGCATCCGTTCAAATTCAGCATCGACATGAGCGCCAAAGACCAGCATATTGTTCATGATCCAGAGGAACACCAGCATGACGATGACACCACCGATAAGTCCGTAGGTAGCGTTATATTTGCTGAAATTATTGGTGTAGATGGTAAAGCCTAGTCCGCCTAACCCCATGCCAAACAAGGCGATAACGGCTCCTGGCGAGGTCCACCGAATTTTAAGACGCCGCACATTGGGTGTTGCAGTGTAGAGCATCGCAATGAGAAATACCGCAAGAATGAGAATTAAAACCCAACGTCCATTGAGCCACAGGACCTTGATGAGTTCTATATCTACTCCAGGCATATAGGGCGCAACCCAATCGAGAACTGATGCTCCCAAGAGGAACATCAGCATCATGAGAACCACAAGCACTATCACCCCGGTAGTGATGAGTACGTTATAGGGTTTGAGGAACCACCCGGGTCGTCCTTCGCGTACTCCGTATACGTTATTGAGCGCACGCCCGAAAGAACCTACATATCCGGAGGCAGACCAGAGCGCACTGAGAATACCAATGATTAATGCAAACCCGGCGCCTTGTCCATTGGTTAGCTGATGAATAGGTCCTTCCAGAATCGAGTACATTTGCTGAGGTGCACGCTCTTGGAGGAACCCTAAGATTACCTTGGCGCTATCTTCTCCCTGCCCAAAAATTCCTAGGAGTGACAGGATCGCGAGCAGAGCAGGAAAAGCAGAGAGCACAGTGAAATAGGTGAGCGCTGCGGCTAGATCTGTTCCCCCGTGCGCTCCAAAGGAAAAACCCGCGCGTCGAAAAATATAGGCGATACTGCCCTGAGGAAATTCGCGTATTTTTACATATTCTGAATGAGGAAGTGATTTTTTGCGGCGTCGTGCCATAGGAGCGTTCCTTGTCTTGGTGTTTGCGTGCGGCGCTTAGAAGTACCAAATACTTGTGGCAATAATACAGGAAATAGTTTTTCTCATGAGGAGGAACGATAGAGCGCGGCACGTATGAGTTCTCTCCACTGAAGAGTTTTACTATTACTTAACAGCGAAAACCTCCATCCAAAAACCTGTGTATGGCAGGGAACAGGATGAAGGTTTTCGAGTCAGCACCTCAAGTGTATCTTAGTTGGCGATATCTAATGTATGTGCAGTGTGAGCCATAATTTCGTCAGCGAGATCCGGATTATCGTTGAGTTTAACCCCACACCCCGGAACCAGAGCACGGATACGCGACTCCCAACCCGCGAACTGAGAGGGAAAGCACCTCTTGAGTAGGTTCAGCATAATGGGTGCTGCGGTTGAAGCCCCCGGTGATGCGCCAAGCAGAGCCGCGATAGAACCATCGGCCGAAGAAACAACCTCGGTGCCAAACTGCAGAATTCCGCCTTTCTTCGCATCCTTCTTCATAATTTGCACACGCTGACCCGCTTCAATGAGTTCCCACTCGTCGCCGTTAGCCTCAGGGTAGTAGCGGTGCAGGGACTCCAGACGCGCATTCTTATCTTTAACCAACTCGGTGAGCAGATATTTGACGAGCGACAGGTTATCGAGACCCGCACGAGTCATGGGATAGATATTGTGCAGACGAAGTGAGAGGGGCAGGTCAAGGAGAGACCCTTGCTTCAGGAAATTGGTCTTGAACCCAGCATAAGGCCCGAAAAGCAGAGAGCGCTTGCCGTTAACATACCGAGTATCCAAATGTGGAACAGACATGGGAGGAGCGCCTACGGACGCCTGACCATACACCTTTGCATTGTGCTTAGCGGCGGTAATTTCATTGGTGTTGCGCAGGAACAGACCCGAAACCGGGAAGCCGCCGTATCCCTTACCTTCCTCAATCCCAGACTTTTGGAGCAGATGCAAAGCACCGCCTCCAGCGCCGAGAAAAACAAATTTAGCGTGGATTTTCAGGGGCTCTTCGGTATTAATGCGGTTAATGGCAGAGACAGTCCACGTACCGTCAGATTCACGATCAAGGTTCTTAACCTCGTAGCCGTAGCGTACTTCGACTCCCTGAGATTGTAAATAATCGATCATGCCAGTGGTAAGCGCACCAAAATCAACGTCTGTACCTTCTGGAGCCCAAGTAGCTGCAACCGATTCTCCTTCGGAGCGTCCCTTGATTGCCAAAGGCGCCCATTGAGCGATCTGGTCGCGTTCCTTGGAGAACTGCATTCGCTCAAAGAGCTTCTGCTGGCGGAAGGAATCGTAACGTGCCGCAAGGTACTTGGAATGATCTTCGCCGAATACAAGGGACATATGGGGTACAGGGTGGATGAAATCGTTATTGGGCAGAATACCTTCATTCACGAGGGAAGCCCAGAACTGACGTGAAATCTGGAACTGCTCATTAATACCTAAGGCTTTATCGGCACTTACTTTTCCGTCGGGACCAGCGGGGGCGTAATTCAACTCGCACAGTGCAGAGTGACCGGTGCCAGCGTTATTCCACGGGTTCGAGGACTCCTGTGCGGGCTTATCAAGGCGTTCCAGAAGAGTAATATTCCAGGTGGGTTCCAATTCCTTCAAAAAGACACCAAGCGTTGCGCTCATAATACCGCCGCCCACAAGGACGACATCGGTCTGTTCAGTACGTGCTACCACTGATACTCCCAGGGGTTTGGTGCCCAGCTTTGGGCACGGTCATATGACAGTTATATGACTCTAGCGTACTCCCTGAGGGTCTGTAGGTACACATTCCACTGAGAAAAATCCAGAATCAGTAATGTAGTTCACAAAAGAGTGAGGAAATTCTGCAAAATACATTAAATTCCACAACAGAAGCCTTAGGAAATTCGCACTTTAGCAAAGAGCTCGATAGCGCTTTGTTCGGTTTCGTAGCCAATAATACGTCGATTAATGCCTATGTTAGACGTAACGTTCAAAAGTGGGACCGCAGGCATAAATGCCGCTAAATCCTGGTTGATGGAACGATATTTTTCACGTTGTTCGTCTAAAGAAGTGGCGCTGTCGGCTTCGCGGATCTTACTCATAATCTGTTCCAGCGTAGGCGCAGGTTCTACCTTTGCAGGAGTAATGCTGGGAGACGGGGTAGGCGATGTCTCGGCTTCGGAACTGTCCTTCGGGGCAGCGCTTGCTGACGGTGATGGAATCGGAGAATCGGCGGGATGAGCCTTCGCCTCGGGGGTATCGTGCGATACGGGGTTTAATCCCATAGCATCGATCCACTGCGCCACCAGAAGAGGTGCAAGAACCGGCCCAAGAAAAGCGTAAGGATCACGATAGGTTCCGTAGAAACCACCGAGGAGAATGCCGCGAGTAGTATTTATTTCCGTAGCGCGGGCATGATAATCGGACCAGTTCAGTGGAATAGGTTTAATATTGAGCCCAATATCGAGAAGAGCTCCGATCATCTCAGAATAGACTTTTTGGGGTGACATAATCCACGGAAGCGAAACATCAATAGGGTAGTAGCATTCGATAGTTTCGCCTGTGTAACCTGAGGCTGCGAGCAACGATTTTGCTTGGTCAACATCTCGCTTATACAGACGTTCCAGAGAGTCATCCGAGGTACGAAAAAGCCTAGGCATAAGGTGCAGTGCTTCAGAAGTTCCAGAAAGGTAATATCGGATGAGGGCACCGCGATCGACAGCTCGCGCGATAGCTCGGCGCACCGAAATATCTTTGAGAACCGGATGCGCAAGGTTGAACCCCAGATAAAGAAGCGAGAAGGGATCACGCAGCGGGTACAGGAACCCTTCACGCCCTAGAGGCCCTAAGTCATTGCCGCTTACTTGATCGCAGGCATCAACTTTATTGTCTACGAGAGCATAGTAACGCTTGTCGGAAGAATTGAGAGTCGAGAAATGTATTTCGTCGAGTTCAATCTTTTCCTGCTTGATACTCACAAATTTATCGTTGCGTATGAGAACGATATCGGTATTTTGCGAAGCGGGCGTTGAGATTTTAAAGGGCCCAGTACCGATGGGCATCTCTTTGATACGGTGGTTCTCGGTAAGTGCCTCGGGTGAAACGACGCCGAAAGCCGGTTGGGTCAGAATCCGCAAGAACGCTTGTGAAGGACGTACAAGCGTAAACACAAGTTTGGAGTCGGTGACGCGTACATCGGAAACGAGGGGAGCATAACGTAAAGGTATCTGCTCGGTGTGTTCATCAGTCTTTGGTGTATCGGCCTTGGGTGTATCTGTGTCTTCCTGAGCCGAAGGGGTTTGCGTTGCGGCGGCAGACGGTGAAGAGCTTGCCTCCTGTGATGCTTTACCTGCGTGTGGCGAGTTAGAGTGCACAATATTACCAAAACCCCAGCCGTAGAGTGGCTGAAAGGGAACGCAGCGTGCCGCCGTTTCTGGGGATGTTGCTAACGCCTGCCACCGCTGTACATTACGCAGTACGGCTTCTGCCGTAAGGGGAGTGCCATCGCTAAATGAGACCCCTTCCCGGAGCGTAAACGTATAGGTCAGACCATCTGGGCTAATCGTCCACGAGGAGGCAAGCGCCTCCTGCGGAACGCCCGTGTAATGGTCGGCACTCACGAGAGTTTCAAGAATCTGTGCTGTTACACGGTACGTCGGAGAGACCGGGTCAAAGGCGGGATCAAGAGAGTAAGGTGCCGCGCCTTGAGCAAATCTAAAGATCCTGCGGGTCTCTCCTGAACCGTTGTCGGGCGCCGAATCACCGCAGGCCGTCAAAGTATAACCCGCTGCCAGAAGAGACCCTAACCGCAGCGCAGTGCGGCGGCTGATACCGCTGTAGCTGATACCGGGGGCATCGGTTGGGGAGAGATGATTCACGGACAAGCCCTTTCATGGTGATTACTGAACCGTGATAGGTAATGCGTGGTTGATAAGGCGTTTATGTCTGGGCGAAAACACTATTCTTTTAGAATACAACGTCACGATTTAATGTCGCGATACTCAAAGAGGGTTTTAGGCACGACTCACAGCGAATTATAGGCTTAGGGATATAGCGCCAGGGTACTCTGCTGTGCGGTATATAACAAAAAGCCCGCAACTTCTTCGATAAGAAGACGTTGCGGACCCAAGGTTGGTGCGCGAGGGGGGACTTGAACCCCCACGCCGTAAGGCACAGGAACCTAAATCCTGCGTGTCTGCCAATTTCACCACTCGCGCGGGGAGCAAAGCTACCTAGGAAAGTCTACACGAGGATATAAGACTATACAAACGGAAAAATCCGACTATTTGGGGTCAATGCCAAGGTCACGGCGCAGCTTAGCAACATGGCCGGTGGCGCGTACGTTATATTGCGCCAGCTCTATGATGCCCTGCTCATTGATGACGAATGTGGAGCGGATAAGTCCTTCGTAGACTTTGCCGTAGTTTTTCTTTTCGCCCCATGCACCGTAGGCGAGTGCGACAGCGTGATCGGCATCGGAGAGAAGGGGGAAGGTGAGAGACTCTTTGGTGGTGAACTTCTCTAGGGCTGCGGGTTTGTCGGGAGAAACGCCTAAGACAACGTATCCGAGCGATTTCAAAGAGGCAAGGTTATCTCGAAAGTCGCAAGCTTCTTTGGTGCATCCGGGTGTTGATGCTTTGGGATAGAAGTAGAGAATGACCTTATGCCCCGCGTAATCCGCTAGGGAATATTGCTGACCGGTGTAATCTTCCAGGGTAAAACTTGGGGCTTTTGTGCCGGGCTCTAGTCGGGTGCTCATGGTTTCTCCTTAAAAGTAGATGTTCTCGGTATTGCATGTGTTGCCGTAAACGTTCTATTTAGTGTACGGGGTTTATAGGATCTCTGGGAGGTTTTTTCGCGAGGGTGTGCCATGAGATGAGGTACTGCGGTGCCATCGAGAGCATGAGCGAAAGCAGAAAATGAGAGTTTGTGTGAAGCGTCACTTATATGTAACTTGCGTGAAATATTAATTATCCGTATAGTATTTATCTGTTGTCGTACGAATGCGATACATCACCCCAAGTAAGCGCCTCTAGCTCAATTGGCAGAGCAATTGACTCTTAATCAATGGGTTCTGGGTTCGAGTCCCAGGGGGCGCACAGAATAAACCCCGTCAGTTATGGCGGGGTTTTGTTGTATACCATGGTGATTTGCAGTCGTGATGCTGGACGTCGATGTTCGCCAAAATCGCTGACTACAGCCGTGTTCGTAAGTTGCAAAACGCGCTTGATGCTCGTATAGTGTTTATCTGTTGCCGTTTCGAAGCTGCAATATTTGTTACCTAAGCGCCTTTAGCTCAATTGGCAGAGCAATTGACTCTTAATCAATGGGTTCTGGGTTCGAGTCCCAGAGGGCGCACAGAATAAACCCCGTCACTATCTGTGACGGGGTTTGCTTTTTTATACAGTCCGGCTGGATTAGTGTATATGCATTATCCGTGACAGCCCTGTATGGTACAGGCCGTTTAAGAGTCTAGAGAACAGGCCAGCGTGAGGTTACAAACTCGCGGAAAGCAGAGACGTCGCGACTCTGGTTGAGAACACCGGTCCCGTGAATGGTGGTAATCTCAGGCGCATCCTCAAAAATAAGCAGGAAAGAGCTGCCGTTCACCGATTCAATAGCCACCGAATGTTCACCTACCCGGTATGCGTGCAGCGCATTTGTGTTATCAATGGTGGATGCAGTACCAGCAGGCGTAACATCTGGCATGCGGATAGGGGCGATAATAACCTCGTCAGGAACCTCTTGGTAGCCCACCAAAAAATGCTCCTGCATAGGTTCTTGATGTTGGTCGATATCGGGGTTGCGGTAGATGGCGCTTCCGGTAGCGTAGACCAAGTTGTAGGCCCCATAGTTAATAATCTGCTCATCGAATGCAGGGTGGAGCACCTTGATGAGCTGTTCTCCCGTAAGAGCCTCGGCGCTCTGTGGTTGGTTAGACTGCTCCGGTGTAGGGGAGGGTGAAGCAGCCAGGTTTTGCGAGTCGGTCATGTACTCATCTTACCGGCGAAGGCGTTCTACGTCACTGCATCACGTCACATATTTACCTGGGGGATTCCTGGAGCTCGCAGATTACCGTGAGAGTCTAGGATACGAGACTCTTGCCTGCGCCGCACTGAATACTTTACAGCTATCTCGAACGCAGGGACCCCAACACGGTATCCAAAGCGTTGAGTAAGCGCTCGAAAATATATCGAAAGTACACGCAATGCGAAGAAATTAGAGAAACTCTCATAAAAACGGCGTGGAAATTTGACTCATGACATCAAGAGCGAGACTATATAAAGGTGCAAACACGCAAGACGCAGCGAATTCTTAGCCTTGTCGTCGTCGCCTAGGGCGCTTCACAAGGTAGATTTTCTGTGAATAGAATGTGCGCCCTTCGCAACACCATAGCGGAGGGTATTTTTATAGCTAAAGGCGCCCGACCGGAGCCTACAGCGAGCGAAACAGTGCGTAAGATACCCGAACAGGCGGGCTTCACGCGCATCTGTCGAGAACTAGAAAACAATACAAACGAGGCATCATTATTATGACCACGGGATTTTCGATTAACTCCGCGGGTAGTGGGCAGGCTGAAGAAAAAGCCCCTGCTGCCGAACGCATGACCGGCTCGCAAGCGATTATTCGTACACTCGAACTTTTGGGTGTTACCGATGTCTTCGGTCTGCCAGGTGGCGCAATTCTGCCCACCTACGACCCCTTGATGGATTCTTCCAAAATTAACCACATCCTCGTTCGTCATGAGCAGGGGGCAGGGCATGCGGCTCAAGGGTATGCAACTTCCACCGGCAAAGTCGGCGTGTGTATTGCAACATCAGGGCCGGGCGCCACAAACCTGATCACCGCGATCGCGGACGCCAATATGGACTCCGTTCCGCTGGTAGCTATCACCGGTCAGGTTTCCACCAAACTTCTGGGCACCGACGCCTTCCAAGAAGCGGATGTGGTGGGCATGACCATGCCGATTACCAAGCACTCCTTCATGATTTCTGATCCACAGGATATTCCGCGTGCGCTCTCTGCCGCGTTCCATATCGCCTCCACCGGACGCCCCGGCCCCGTGCTCGTGGACATCACCAAGGATGCGCAGGTCGGTATGATGGAGTTCAACTGGCCTCCCAAGGTTGAGGTGCGTGGGTATACTCCCGTAACCCGTGGTCACTCCAAGCAGATTCGTGAAGCGGCCAAGCTCATCAGTGAATCCAAACGTCCCGTGCTGTACGTTGGCGGCGGTATTATCCGCTCCGGTGCATCCGAGGAGCTGGCAAAGCTCGCCGAAATTACTGGGGCTCCCGTGGTGACCACGTTGAACGCCCGTGGTGCTTTCCCAGACTCCAATCCGCAAAACCTGGGCATGCCTGGTATGCACGGCACCGTTCCCGCCGTGTTCGCTATGCAGAAATCCGATCTGCTGATTACTCTAGGGGCTCGTTTTGACGACCGCGTGACCGGTAAACTCGACTCTTTCGCCCCCGAAGCCAAGGTCATCCACATTGACGTAGACCCGGCAGAAATCTCCAAGATTCGCTTCGCAGACGTGCCGATCGTGGGTGATTTGCGCTATGTGCTCCCCGAACTCAATGAACTGCTCTCCACCGAGTTCGCCAATAAGTTGCCGGATTTGGGGCAGTGGTGGGTTGAACTTGATACCATCAAGAACGACTACCCCCTTGGGTACACCAAGACCGATGATGGTTTGGGATCCCCCCAGCACGTATTGGAGCGCCTGAGCGCCCTCACCGGCCCCGATGCTTTCTACGTGACCGGCGTGGGACAGCATCAAATGTGGGGCGCACATTTCATCGGCCAAGAGAAACCACGGCATTTCCTCAGCTCAGCAGGACTCGGCACTATGGGATACTGCGTTCCCGCCGCTATGGGCGTGAAAGTTGCCAACCCAGACTCAATTGTGTGGGCTATTGATGGTGACGGTTGTTTTCAGATGACCAACCAGGAACTTGCCACCTGCGCACAGAACAACATTCCCATCAAGGTTGCCGTGGTCAATAACTCCTCGCTGGGTATGGTGCGTCAGTGGCAGGCACTCTTCTACGATGGTCGATACTCCAACACCCACCTGCGCACCGGGCACGGAACCGACCGCATCCCTGACTTTGTGAAGCTTGGCGACGCCTATGGATGCGCCACTTTCCGCTGCGAGAGGGACGAAGATGTGGACGAGGTTATCAAACAAGCACTCGCTATCAACGACCGTCCCGTGGTGATTGACTTTACCGTGAGCCCCGATGCCATGGTGTGGCCGATGGTGCCCGCCGGCGTATCAAACGACCTCATCCAAATCGCTAAAAACACGTCACCCGATTTCGGTCGAGAAGAGGGAGAAAACTAATGAGCCTGCACACCCTATCCGTTTTAGTTGAAGACAAACCCGGTGTGCTCTCACGCGTGACCGGTTTGTTCTCTCGCCGCATGTTCAATATTCAGTCTTTGGCGGTGGGACCCACCGAGGTTCCCGACGTTTCGCGCATCACAATTGTTGCTGATGGTGAGCCTGAGACTTTGGAACAGCTCACTAAGCAGCTCAACAAGCTGATCCATGTGCTTAAGGTGGTGGAGCTAGCCCCAGAGACTTCAACACAGCGTGATCACATCATGGTTAAGGTCAAGGCGGATGCTGCTGCTCGCCTGCAGGTTGTGCAGGCCGCTGACCTTTTCCGTGCTTCGGTTATTGATGTCTCTACCGAGTCCGTGGTGATTGAGGCAACCGGTTCTCCCGAAAAGCTCAACGCCTTGCTTGATGTTCTCGAACCCTACGGAGTGCGAGAGATCGTGCGTGCTGGAACCATCGCGCTCTCTCGTGGTCCGCGTTCCATGAGTGAACGTATCTAAGCACCAAAACCCTGTCAGGATGCGGGAAACGTTGCCCGCGGTTTGATACTTCCCGCATCCTGAGATTTATCACAGAACGCCCATGAGCGGCGCCACGTCTAGTAAACTTAACGCCTGAGCCTGAGTTCGGGCTAAACCTATTATTTTGAGGAGACAAAATGGCAGCAACCATTTTCTACAACGACGATGCAGACCTCGCCCCAGTCCAGGGACGTACCGTTGCGATTATCGGTTATGGTTCTCAGGGACATGCACACGCTCTGAACCTGCGTGATTCTGGAGTCAAGGTTATTGTTGGTCTGGCTGAGGGCTCCAAATCCCGCGCTAAGGCTGAAGCAGAAGGTCTGCGTGTAGCTACCGTTGCTGAAGCTGCAGCTGAAGCGGACCTCATCATGATTCTGACCCCGGACCAGGTACAGGCTCAGGTCTACAAAGAGAGCATTGAACCTAACCTGAAGCCCGGCGATGCTCTGTTCTTCGCACATGGCTTCAACATCCACTTCGGGTACATCACCGTTCCTGAAGGCGTGGATGTAGCTATGGTTGCGCCGAAGGGGCCCGGCCATACCGTGCGTCGTGAATATGAAGCAGGTCGTGGTGTGCCCGCTCTCGTTGCCGTTGAGAAGGATCCGTCCGGTAAAGCTCTGGAACTTGCTCTGTCCTACGCTAAGGCACTCGGTGCAACCCGTGCAGGTGTTATTAAGACCACTTTCACCGAAGAGACCGAGTCTGACCTCTTTGGTGAGCAGGCGGTGCTGTGTGGTTCGCTTTCGCAGCTGGTTCAGTACGGTTTCGAGGTTCTTACCGAGGCAGGATACCAGCCTGAAATTGCATACTTCGAGGTTCTGCACGAACTCAAGCTCATTGTGGATCTGATGATTGAGGGCGGTATTGCTAAGCAGCGTTGGTCCATTTCCGACACCGCCGAGTACGGCGACTACGTCTCCGGTCCTCGCGTGATTTCTCCTCAGGTCAAGGAGAACATGAAGGAAGTTCTCGCCGATATCCAGAACGGTGCCTTCGCAAAGCGCTTCATGGACGATCAGGCCGCAGGCGCACCCGAGTTTAAGGAACTGCGTGCTAAGGGCGAGTCTCACCCGATTGAAGCTACCGGTCGCAAACTGCGCGAGCTGTTCTCGTGGAACACTGTTGACGATGACTATACCGAAGGTTCGGTGGCTCGCTAAGCACTAAGCTACTAGCGTTTCTGGGGGGTGTCTATCATGATGGTAGGCACCCCTTCGTGTGTGCTTGGTCTTTGAGATATTTACGGCGACTAATAGCAATGCTCTGGAATTTCTTTCCTATCGTATATACCACCTACCTGAGCGGCTGGAGCTATATGGTGCTGTTCATGTTACTGGACAAAACAGGTAATGACGAAATCGGTCGTGTGTTGGCTCGGGAAGGTGCTCTCATTAAACCAGGGCGCAGGTGGAAACACCTGCACAACCCAGCAATGACCATAGATAGAACCGTTGAAGGAGAGTTCCCCGTGAGCGATATTGTTGAGAAAGCTACTGCCCTTGTTGAAGAGCTCTATGCTGAAAACCCATTACCCACTATTAGGATTAAGCCCTCTGAGGCTGCTGAGCCGCTGCCGGTGACCGTCTCGAAGTTCGGGGGAGTGCCGTATCTGCCCGCTGGGGTGGAGGCGCCCACCGACTCGGACGGGGTGCCGATGGGCATGGTTGCGCAAATCAACTGTACTGAACTACCTGAGAATCCCATTTATCCGCCTACCGGCATGGTGCAGTTCTGGGTGAGCACAAACGTATGTTGGGGGATAGATAAGGAAGAGAATCACCGTGTGATCTACTATCCTCAGCTGGGTGAAGCGAATCCGGATGCGGTAGCGACTTGGGAGGATCATGAGCGAGACTTCTGGTGGCCTATCAAAAGTGAGTGTGCACTCGAATTTACGACGCCTGGGCGGGAAATATTTGCCCCGAACGATTCGATAAATCACCCGCTGCTTGAGAAGTGGAACCAGGCATACCCGGAACAGGCTATTACGAGTCTTGATGACTTTGATGTATATGTGGAAGAAATTGAGGATTTTACTGGTTCAGGGAACTACTCAAGGCTTGGTGGGTTACCGGACTTTATACAGGGTGATCCACGCCGAGAAGAGCCTGAAAACTCTGATATCCGCAGGCGTACCGTGAACCTGTTAACGATAAACTCGAACATAGGCGTGCTCTGGGGTGATTGTGGTACAGCGAACTGGGTGATCGCCCCGGACCGGTTGGCAGCACGTGACTTCTCACAGGTCTTCTATGAGTGGTCATGCAGCTAGCGGGCCCGGCGTACAGCGTACTGTTGTAAACGCAGGCAGCCCCTTCGCACATTCTGCCTGCGGAGGGGGCCTGCTACTGCAGCTGTGGTTGTGTGTGGGTACATGACGGCGGCTTGTCGCATTACTCTTTCACCGCGTCTATACTGAAAAACTGCGGTAAGATTAATAATTATGAGTGCTACCCCCTTCTACATCACGACTGCGATTTCTTACCCCAACGGAAACCCCCACATCGGTCATGCCTATGAGACCATTGCCGCCGATGTGCTGGCACGTTTCAAGCGACTCGACGGTTTTGACGTGCGCTTTATGACGGGCACCGACGAACATGGGCAGAAGATGCAGACTACCGCTGAGAAACAGGGGAAAACCGCCAAAGAACTCGCCGATGAGAACTCTGCCCGTTTTAAAGCGATGAACGATGCTCTCGGTATTAGCTACGATCGCTTTATTCGCACTACGGATCCGGATCATTATGAGGCATCCCAAGCAATCTGGAAGCGTATGGAAGAGAACGGGGATATCTACCTCGATAAATATGCCGGATGGTACTCCGTGCGAGATGAGGCCTATTACGCCGAGGATGAGACCGAAGAACGCGACGGGCAGCGCTACGCCATTTCTACCGGAACGGAAGTCGAATGGACTGAGGAAGAATCTTATTTCTTCCGCCTCTCAAAGTATGCCGATAAACTTCTGGATCTCTATAAGAATGAAGGGTATGTTTTCCCTGAATCACGTCGCAATGAGCTGATCTCATTCGTCAAGGGTGGTTTGAACGACCTTTCGATTTCACGCACCACCTTCGATTGGGGCGTTCCTGTGCCTGGCAACGATAAACATGTCATGTACGTGTGGGTGGATGCGCTGACTAACTATCTAACCGGGCTTGGCTACCCCAATACGGACGGGGAACTGTTCACGAAATATTGGCCCGCTGATCTGCACCTGATCGGTAAGGATATTACTCGATTCCACTCTATCTATTGGCCTGCGTTCCTCTGGTCTGCCGGTCTTGAGCTGCCCAAACGCGTATTTGGGCACGGGTTCCTGCTGGTTAATGGTGAGAAAATGTCGAAGTCGGTGGGCAACGTGGTGGACCCCGCGGATCTTGTGGCAGCGTTCGGGCTGGATCAGGTCCGATTCTTCCTGATGCGCGAGGTCTCTTTCGGACAAGACGGCTCGTACTCCGAAGAATCCATTATCAACCGCATCAATTCTGATCTTGCGAATAACTTGGGTAATCTGGCGCAGCGTTCGCTCTCAATGGTTGCCAAGAACTGCGACGGTAGGGTACCGGTCCCTGGAGAATTTACTGAGGCTGACCGCAAGATTCTGGTCGGTGCTTCCGCACTTTATGAACCGGTGCGGGCAGACTATGATGAGCAGGCGTTCCACCGTGCCCTAGAGCGCATCTGGACTGTGCTTGCCGATACGAATGCTTACTTTGCGGAACAGGAACCGTGGACTCTGCGCAAAAACGGCGAATTTGAGCGCATGAATACCGTACTCTACGTGACTCTTGAGGTGGTCCGCCAGGTTGCCATTCTGATGCAGCCGGTGATGCCCAGTTCGATGGAGAAACTTCTTGACCTGCTGGGGGTAGCAGAAGGGGAGGAACGCCTTTTCGCTGCGCTCCCTAAGAACCTGACAGCTGGGAAGGAGCTTCCTGCACCGACACCGGTTTTCCCGCGATACGAAGCGCCAAAAGAGGCATAGAATCACACTATAAAGTACAGAATATCCCGGAACCTTTTTGGAGGTTCCGGGATATTTTTGATAGTGAGGGCTCCCGGTATTGTCTAAAACACCGGGAGCCCTCACCCGTTGCAGGATCTAGCCTACCTGATTAGTGGGAACTCAGCCCTTCTACCGGGGACTGTCGCGCCGACCGGAAGGCTGGGATAGCTGATGCCGCGAACGCAGCGATGATACCCACGATGAGCACGAGAACCAGACCGCTGACAGGTAGAACTACTGCCATAGCCATGGACTCGCGAGTAGCGTGTACCAGTACTTGAGAAAGTACAAGGCCTATACCCACACCCGAAACGATACCCATCGCCAACGCGCCGAGAGTAATCATGACGGCCTCGGTCGAAACCATACGCCGCAGCTGCTTGCGGGACAGGCCCAGCGAGCGGAGCATCGCATTCTCCCTGCGACGTTCGTTCACCGATAGGGTCATAGTATTCGCCACACCGATAATGGCGATCACAATAGCCAGTGCCAGCAGGATCAAGGCACCACTGAGCATAATAGTCAGCATTTGGTCATTATTCTTGCGAATCTGAAGACCACCTTGAAAATCGGTTCCGTTGTTTGCCTTGGCAAGCTCCCCTTGAAGCTCGGTATTATCGCTTGATGACAGTGGAGTGCTTGCCCGCACCAGAACCATGGTTGCTGTACCGCGTGCTGCGAAACTACGCGCCAAGGCGGGGTTTTCCTGAGCCGCTTTCATGAGCGCTTCTTGGGCGGCGGGATCGTCTGGCAATGCCTGATTACTAGCGGCCTGCGGATCAGATGCATTCTGTACCTGGGCACCGGTTTCCGGTGATACCACGAAGAATGGTTCCTTAGTGTTTGCCTTGACGGGTTTGAGCTCAATCTCGCCAAGAGGGCCGCTGACCTTAAGACGAGTGTTGTTATCGAACTTACCCAGATCCCAAATATCCTGGGGGACGAGTACCTCATCATTCTTTAAATTGGTACCTGATTCTCCGGTTGCTACCTTGTGCAGATCATCGTTGCTAAGCGCGATTACATTGTCTTTGAGATTGGCGGAGTCTGCGTTATCGGGCTTTGCTGTGTATTCGATAACGCCCGCAGCCGAACCGACGCTGACAGCCTCAACATTCTTCGTGCCCCTGATCTTATCAGCAACTTCGTGAGCCTTTGTCACGCTTGCGCTGCCGTTAGTTGTGGTAGATTCACCGAAAGGAGCGTATGCCGAAATCGGCGATATCCTATCAATCTCTTGGGCAATGGAGGCGCTCATCACTGAGTGGCTGGTGAGAACAGCGGAAATAACCAAGGTTCCTACCAGCACGGCTCGCCCAGTGGAAACCGTGCGTTTGGGTGAGCGCAAGGAATTTGCTAACGCCAGTTTACCCGTTTGCCCGCGCAGAGCTACGCCGAAAAAACGAACCAGAGGGATGAGAACCCACGGGGTGAGAAGAAAGACTGCTATGCCGAGGAAGAGGCATGCCAGCAGTACGGAAGAGATAGCGGATCCGCCGTCTTTATTCCCTATAGCCGCGATAGCGATAATAACGCCTGCAAGAGCGGAGAGAACACCGAAGATTCCTCCTAAAACGCTAGGTTTCTTGACCGCCTGGCTTGTGCTTGCGCTCATGGCACTAATAGGGGAAATACTCAGTGCGGTGCGCGCCGGTATAAGTGAAGCGAGTACGGTCACAGCGGTGCACATGAGTACGCCTGCAATAAACGCCGTGGGGGAGAAATTGACGATGAACGAGCTGAACATCGCGTTTAGAATGCCACCGACCGCGTATACCAGTCCTGAACCGATGACTGAGAAGAAGACCCCAATTATTAGTGATTCTATGAGGAGCATCCGCACCAGCGAACCACCGCGGGCACCGAGAGTACGCAGCAGGGCGAGTTCGCGTACACGCTGCCCCACCAGCACCGCGAAGGTGTTCGAAATGACGAACGAAGAAACCAACAGAGCCAGAATTGCGAAGGCGATAAGAATGGTATTCAGCGAGTTGAAGAGCGTTGAGAACTGTTTCTTAAGGTGATCTATCATCTGCGTGTTAGAGAGCACCTTGGGGGTGGTGTTTTTATCACCGGTGTTCAGTTCTTTCTGCAGAGCGTCACGCGAGTCCTGGGTATTGTTCTTGAGCTTAATGAACGCCTGAGGCGCCATGGGTTTAGCGGGGTCTGAGACGATCCCGCCCTCTTCCTCTGCAAGCTGACGCGCGGTATCCGCAAGACCGGTGCCACCAATAAAAACGTTGTCGCTCATCTGTGAATCTGAGATACCGGTGTTAAAGGTAGCTGTGAGGGTGTACTCGGTGTCTTTCGCGTTATCCTTATCGGTGGCTGAGGTGACGATATTGGGCATGGTCACCTTATCGCCAATTTTCAGGTTGTGTTTCTCGGCGAAACTCTTAGCGACCAGGAGTTCGGTGTCTGTGGACGGGAGATTCCCCTCAATATCAAAGGGCGAAAGGTCCTTTGACGGTGGCGCAGAACCGTATGCTACCTTCTCCTTATCGGCTCCGTAGGTGCCGGAAAAAGTGTATAGAATCCAGGATGAGCTAACCTCAGGAGATTCCTGAATCTTCTTAACCGTGTCATTGGACATCGGGAACTTAGCGGTTGAGTTCTGATTATCCTGGTCCATGACACCCGCAGAGACTACCATGTTCTCGGAGTTAGCGTAGACATCACCGATAGTCGCATCCATCGTGGCCTGAAGCGATGCGGTAAGCATCAGCACTGCTGAGATGAAGAACGATGAAATGGCGATACCAATACCCGTGAGAATGTATTTCTTCTTGGAGGAGCGGATATTTGCCCGCGCCACCGTATTAAGCGTTGCAGCCATGTTATTCACCTTCCAACTGGCCCATAGCCTGAAGCACCGCGTCGTGGGTGGGATTAAGCATTTCGCCAGCAATCATGCCGTCTTTGAGGAAGACCACGCGGTCTGCGTAGGATGCTGCGTGTGCATCGTGGGTCACCATGAGGATGGTCTGTTGGTGCTCGGTTGCTGCATCCCGGAGAAGCCGCAGGACCTCAGCTCCGGAGTTTGAATCGAGGTTGCCGGTGGGCTCGTCAGCGAAGACGACGTCCGGACGGGAGAGCAACGCACGCACAATAGCAACGCGTTGCTGCTGACCGCCGGAGAGTTGTTCGGGGCGGTGATCCAGACGTTTTTGCAGCCCGAGGGTTTGAACAAGGTAGTCGCGCCACACCGAATCGGGCTTTTTACCGGCCAAGCCGAGCGGCAAATCGATGTTCTGCCCGGCGGTGAGGGTTGGAACTAGGTTGAATGCCTGGAAAATGAACCCGACATGCTCACGGCGGAATTCGGTAAGCTGATTGTCTTTTTGTCCGTAGAGGTCGGTATCGCCGATGCGAATAATCGTCTCTGGATTACGATCTGGAGTATCTAGCGTGGCGAGAGTTTGCATCAGGGTTGATTTACCAGAACCGGAAGGCCCCATGATGGCGGTGAACTTGCCGTACTCGAAGTCGATGCTCACATTGTTAAGGGCATGAACGATGGCTTCGCCCGTGCCGTAGGTCTTGGACAGATTACGTGTTGCTACCGCAGGTTCGTATGCGGGAATTGTTGATGTGCTCATGATTTAATTGTTTCAAGATTGCAAAAATATATCCCCTGACATTTGTCATCCTTTGAGCTGAAATTCTTGAAGGCAAAATAAATGGCACTCATACTTTTGGATGAGAAATACTAGGGATTGAAAAAAGCAAGCCTCCTTAAGGATGAAAATACCCACGAAGAAGAAAAATAATTAAAATAAAAAATTTAGAGTCTATGCAATAATTATGGACGGTATTTTGATCCCTAGAAAGTAAGAATATATAGACTATTTAGATCTATAAAAGTGGGTTTTCTAAGTTTTATATCTGGGACTTCTACACGTAAAAATAATTCGGGAGCACGAACCACATAAAAAGGGCAAACTCCCTAATGTGGGGAGTTCGCCCTTTTCGATGCAGGTTATTTTGCCAATCGACTAGCCTCGCATGCCCTCCACAGGGGAGAGACGGGCCGATCGGGCCGCTGGTAATATCGAGGCAACGAACGCCGATACCAGACCTACCAGCAGAACAAAGAACAATCCAAGGTAAGGAAGATCAATGACGACTTCAGTAGAAGAACTGGTACCTGCAATCACAACTTTAGCGGCGGCAATACCAATTCCAACACCCGCGAGGATGCCTAGGATCACGGCTCCTAAGGTAATCAGAATTGCCTCGGCTGAAATCATGTGACGCAGCTGTTTGCGGGAGAGACCCAGTGAGCGAAGCATCGCATTCTCGCGGCGACGCTCGTTCACCGACAAAGTCATCGTATTGGCTACACCGATAATCGAGATGACTACGGCCAGGGCAAGAAGAACTAATGTGAAGATCAGCATGATCATCATAATCTGATCAAATTGCTGGCGTCCCTGCAAACCACCGGTGAATTCGTTACCGTCATTAGCCTTGGTGAGCTGTTCCTGAAGAGTCGAGTTTGCACTTGAGGAAAGCGGTGACTTGGCGTGAACGAGCACCATAGTCTGGGCACCGGTAGCCCCACTTGTCGATGATGCAGCAGAACTCTGCTCCCCAGCATCTGGGGCAGCTTCTGCAGGAACTTGAGTGTTTTCAGGAGCCTGTGATGAATCCAGCAGAGGCTTTGGATCTGAGGCGTTCTGCAGCTTGGCACCGGTCGTGGGATTCACAATATATAGCGACATATTGCTGCTGGTAGACTTGATGGGTTTTAACTCTACCGTCCCCAAGGGACCACGTGCTTTAAGGCGAGTGGAGTCATTGAAGTGGGCATTATCATAAAGGGCAGCCGAGACAAGCACGGTATCATCTTCGAGCTGATGTGACCCTTCAGTCGGAATGACCTTTGTGAGATCGTCGTGGCTGAGTGCTACCAGATTCTCGGTGCGATTCTGTGCTTCACCACCGTCTTTCGGAGGAACCGTGAAATCAACGGTACCCGCTGCAGAAGCCACAGCAACACTATCGACGTTTTCCAAACCGTGAACTTTATCAGCGACAGAGCGCGCCTTATTGACGCTCTCAGATCCTGCTGTAGGTCCGGTACCGTAGGTGGCTGCCGCAGAGATCGGGTATAGCTTATCCATCGCGTTCGCCACGGTGGATGTCATGATGGAATATCCGGTCAGTACTGTAGTGACGACAAGTGCGCCTACCAGGACCGCACGCCCGGTCGAAACGGTACGTTTCGGGGAACGCAGTGCATTTGCTACCGCCAATTTTCCGGTCTGGTTGCGGAAGACTGAGCCCAGGACACGAACAAGGGGCAGAAGAAGCCACGGGGTCAGCATAAAGACCGCAATGCCCAGCAGAAGCGCGGCAATCATAACGAGAAGAACAGAGGTTCCTGCATTTGAGCTATCGTTATTCTGCGTGATGGTGTTGAACGCAACGATCATGAGTGCACCGCCGCCAGCACCGATAACAAGACCCGCAATAAGGCCTGCGATGTTCGGCTTCTTGACCGCCTGAGCCGTAGTTTCGCCCATCGCGCTGATGGGAGAAATCTTCAAAGCGGTACGTGCCGGAGCGAGCGAGGCAATAACCGTGACCAAGGTGCACAGTACAACACCGACAACAAAAGCCATCGGATCGTAAGAAACCATGAAACTATTATTGGATAGCGCACTCAGCAATGCCGCGATCGGATACACGAGAACCGCGCCGATAGTGGAGAAAATGACGCCCACAACAAGCGATTCAACCACAAGCATACGCACCAAGGATGAGCCCTGTGCTCCTAGAGTACGTAACAACGCCAGTTCGCGGATGCGCTGTCCCACGAGAACCGCAAAGGTATTCGAGATAACGAACGAAGAAACCAACAGTGCTAATGCGGCAAAGGCGCCTAAGATGACACCGAGGAACGTGAATATCGTGGAGAGCTGTTTCTTCACAACCTCCATGTACTCAGGACCGGACATAACAGAAGGCTCAGTTTTTTTGTCACCCGTGTTGAGTTTCTTCTGCAGCTCTGCGCGAGCAGCGGCGTCGTCCGTTCCTTTGAACTTGACGTATGCCATGCTGGCACCGGGAACGGCGTAGTTTGCAGAAGAAGCACCCCCAGCATTTTTGAGTGCCTTGTTAGCTGCCTCCCCATAGGAAGTTCCGCCAATAAACATAGCGTTATTCGTATCGGAGCCTGAGAATCCGACATCAAAAATACCGGTGATGGTGTACTCGCGCGTAGTTCCTGTATTTGGGTCAGAGATCGACGCGACTATATCAGGGGAACTGACCTTAGAATTAAGTTGAAGATTATGCTTTTGTGCAAAATCTTTCGAGACCATCAGCTCGGTGTCTGAGGTCGGCAATTTACCTTCAAAGTCGAAGGGAAAAAGATCTGCACTGTTAGGCGCTTGGGTATAAGAAACTTGAGTTTTATCGGGACCAAACTTACCCCGGCCCTGGTAGACAATCCACGACTGATCGACTGAATCATCATTCTGAATATTTTTGATGCTCTCTTCATCCAGATAGATATTTGCTTCAGTGTTAGAGTTATCGCGCGCATAGGAAGAGACAACAACGTTATCTGCTTTGGAAAGAATGCCATTTACCGATGCATTTAGAGTTCCCTGCAAAGAGCTGACTAATACAATAACGGCAGCAATAAAAAATGAAGAAATTGCGATACCGATTCCAGTAAGAATATATTTTCCTTTAGACGCGCGTAAATTAGCGCGTCCCACCGTATTAAGCGTTGTAGCCAATGTTATTCACCTTCCAACTGTCCCATGGCGTTTAGAACAGCATCGTGGGTAGGTTTGAGCATTTCTCCGGCTATTGCACCGTCTTTGAGGAAGACCACGCGATCCGCGTAGGAGGCGGCGTGTGCATCATGGGTCACCATGAGGATGGTCTGCTGGTGCTCGGTCGCTGCAGTTCGCAGGAGCTTGAGTACTTCGGTACCCGAGTTTGAATCAAGGTTGCCGGTGGGCTCGTCGGCGAAGACGACGTCCGGACGGGAGAGTAGTGCGCGTACGATGGCGACGCGTTGTTGCTGACCACCGGAGAGCTGTTCGAGGCGGTGGCTGAGCCGCTTTGTTAGACCCAAAGTTTCCACCAGATAATCGCGCCAAATAGGATCAGGCTTTTTGCCGGCCAAGCCGAGCGGCAAGTCAATATTCTGTCCGGCGGTGAGGGTTGGTACCAGGTTGAAAGCCTGGAAAATAAAGCCGATATGTTCGCGACGAAACTCGGTTAACTCTTTATCTCGCCGACCGTATAGCTCGGTATCGGCAATTTTGATGCTGGTTTTGGGGTTAACATCCGGGGTATCTAGGGTTGCCAAAGTCTGCATAAGGGTAGATTTACCGGAGCCGGAAGGCCCCATAATAGCGGTAAATTTACCCTGTTCGAAAGAAACTGTTACGTTATTGAGGGCATGTACCGTCGCCTCACCTGTGCCGTAAGTCTTGCTCAGGTTTTGGGCGGTAACAGCTGGTTTAACAGAAGTATCTAATGTAGTAGTCATAACACCAATTATCCCAAACTAGAATGAAAACCTGTGGGAGGTTTTATCATACTTTTGGGTGATTTCTGGAGTTCTGTCTCTAAAATAACCGTAACTATTTTCAAGGTAAAGTTAGTGAAAGTACAGGCAATATTATAAATAGAGTACTTTCTCAGGAATGTATGCGAGAATAATATATAAGTTAGGAATGTGTTCTATTAAATACTTGGTACAGGTAGTAATTTTTATATGCTGCATAGCATCTGCACAGACTTAATCGTCTCGAAGCGCCTGAACCGGTGAGACTTTTGAAGCGCGTACGGAGGGAACCCACGAAGCTAAGACAGCAATCCCTAAAGCGCCGAAGAAGGCTATACAGTATTCCGTCAGGGGAATTCGGTAGATGATCTCAATGTTCTGTGGCGTGATAGCGCGTGTCAGGATAAACCCGGCAAGCGTGCCGCCGATGAGAGCAACCAGCAGCGCTGAGAGCGTGATAAGAATAGCTTCCATCATGATGGCGGAACGTAATTGCTGACGCGAAAGCCCTAGAGTGCGGAGGAGCGCATTTTCGCGGCTTCGTTCATGAGCTGAGAGCATCAAGGTATTACTTACCCCTAACACCGAAATCAGCACCATAAGAGCAATAATAGCCAGGATGGTATACATGATAACGATAAGGGAAATTTCGACAACAGCACGCGTCTCTAGAATGCCCGCGAGATATAATCCGTGTGTTGTACGGGCAATATCCGTTAGATCATTCCGTAATTCTGTACTTTCATCAGAACTCAGCCCCTGTTTGGCGCGCACTACCACATAGGACTCTCCAGCAGAAGAAGTACCTTCAAGAAGCTGGGGATGATCAAGATCCTGTACCTTGGCGGCGGTCTCACGTGAGATATAGGGGGTATGGTCATCAGTTTGCGAGTACACCGCAGTAAGCCGTAGGTCTCCACGTGGACCGTGAAGTGTAAAACTAGGTGGCTTATGCCCTTGCAAGGCATGTTGTGCTGAGCGAGGCAGAACCACCACATCACCCTGCAATATCGTTTCGGAGGTACCAGGCAATACTACGTCAATATCCTGAGGCAAAACCGCATAGGCAGCAGGAAGATCAGTATGGTCAGGAGCGCCAGCTGCAGCGCTGGGATTACTGCCTGCTTCATTCACCGGCCCATCTGAAGTTGTGAGAGTATGAGAATCATCATCGCAGGTGAGGTTTCCCGCATATTGTACAAACGCTTCAGACTGTACGGATGGCAGTTCTTGGATCCTGCGTTGCGCATCCTGTGCCTGGTGCATATACCGTTCTGCAGTGGATTCAGAATTCTGGGAATTGTGTGCAGTAGAGGAGCTATCCTCCGTATCCTTGGAGTCATTAAACGTTAGAACCGCTGCCGGACGTTCTGTCTGCTGTATAAAGCCTGTGACAGATGCCTTAAGGGTCACATAACCTGTAAGCACCATAGCTATAAGCATCATTCCTACCAGGAGGGCTCGCCCGGTCGATACCATACGTGCCGGAGAACGCAATGCATTTTTACACGCGATAGACCCCGTTAGGGTACGCGCTATCAGAGAGGACCAGAACTTCACGAGCGGTGAAAGTATTTTATGGGCTGCCGTCAAAATAGCAAAGCATAAGAGAGCAGCAGCAATAATACCCACAACAAGCACTTGAACGCTATGGGTTCCCTCCATGCCATCAGACACGTGCTCAGAGGATTTACTCATGAAGACTGCATACGCCACAATACCCGCCACAAGCAATAACAGGGCGATAACCCCCTGACGCTTACCGTAGGTAGAAACCTGCTGTACTACGCCATCACGAAGCCCTTGCACAGGCGATACTTTTGATGCTGCATAGGCGGGTTTAAGAGCGGCGATCCAGGTGACGGCAACACACACTGGCAGAGTAACTCCCAAAGGGACCAGAGAAAAAGTGAAAACTAATGTATGAGCGGCCCACGACGTGATAACCGCCCAAAGAGCGTAGGCAAGTGTAATACCTAAAGAAGCTGCGAGAACTCCCAAAACTGTAGATTCTGCCAGCACTATAGTGAGAAGATTGGGGCGGCTGGCTCCTAAAGTACGCAGCAGAGCGAGTTCGCGGGTGCGCTGAGAAAGCAACACGCTGAATGTATTGGTGATAACAAAAGCAGAGACCATGAGGGCTAGCGCTGCCAGACCTAAAAGGGCTGCGGTGAGCAGATCATTGGCAAAACCTATGTCTGGCTCTACGTTGTGGGTGTATTCATACGCTGGCACTACATGCCCATGATCGCTGTGGTGCGCGGTAAATTCCCGCTTAAAATCTTCAACCGAAACACCCTCACGAAGCTTCACCGCAACTATATGCGCATCATGAACAATATTTGTTTTATGCTCGCGATGAGCAATTTTAGATGTCGTTGTCAGCATAGTGCCACCGGCAAAAACTGTTATTGAATCTTCAGATCCCAGGGGTGGAGAATGGAAAGTACCAGTGATCGTATATTCCTTGGTGGGCAAGGAATCTTCTAAAGATAGTGTGCCGCCCTCAAAATTTGTAATGGATGTGGGAGTGGGCAGCTTCATCGTTGCGACCGGGTCAATGCCGTGAAATTTATCGCCTATATTGAGATGCAAAGACTCACGAAGCGACTCTGGGAGCAGAATTTCATGATCATTCTGTGGCATTCGCCCCTGTATCTGATAAGGAAACAAATCCGGGTCAGTGGGAGCTTGAGAAATCGCATAGGGCACAGGGTCGCCCGGCGCGTCATGATACATAGCTGAAACTACCGAGTCTTCCCGGATACCAGCCACCTGGGGGCTATTACGGATATCTTCAACTCCCTCAACCGAGAGAACGCCTGACGAGTTCTCCTTGGCTTGCCCCGAGATGTTAGTAGCAACAACCGCATCGCTGTTACGTACCTGATTGCCGTAGTGTGCCACATATGTGGCAGAAATGATTGTATTGAGAAGAAGCACGGCACTCAGGAAAAAAGCTGCAACCGCAATGCCCAGTCCCGTCAAAATATATTTATGCCAGGACGCACGAAGATTTGCGTATATCAACGAGAGCAGAGAGGAGATCATGTAAAAAATCCTGTGGCGTACTACATCATAAATATCGGTCTACTGTATAACCGTAAATGTTGGCTTGACGGATATTCATCATTCTCAAGAATGATTTTCAGCCTTTTCACAGGTTCTGTCCTCAACGGTAGATGTAGACAAGGAGCCTACGAAACGATCCCAGCCTCATACGCCATAATCACGGCCTGAACCCTATCGCGGGCATCAAGTTTTGACAGAACATGCGAGACATGGGTCTTAATCGTGGCCTCTGACAGCACGAGCGCACGGCTGATCTCCACATTGGAAAGACCCTGCGCAATCAGACGAAGTACCTCATGCTCACGCGGCGAAAGAGTCTGCATGAGTTCCTTATGCAGAAGCTGCGGCTCCTCCTGAGGAGTGGGGGCAATACTGGCAGAATCCTGTTCCGAATGAACCTCCAACACCGGAATCATATGTTCCAGCAGGCGGCGTGTAGCGGAAGGGGCGATCACCGCATCACCGCGATGTATTGTTCGAATAGCCCCCAGAAGTTCTTCGGGAGGCGCATCTTTCAGCAAAAAACCGCTTGCCCCGGCACGTACCGCAGCATAGACATATTCGTCGACGTCGAAGGTCGTCAGCATAATAACCCTGGAATCAGGAACGTTGAGCTCTAGAATGCTTTTTGCAGCCTCCAGCCCGTCCATAATAGGCATACGAACATCCATAAGAACCACCTGAGGGGCAGTACCTTCTTCAGCCATACGAGCATAGCTATCAACCGCCGCTGCGCCGTCATCAGCTTCGAGAACAACCTGCAGATCGGGCTGAGAATTGATAAGCATCTTCAAACCGCCGCGTACAAGCTGCTGGTCATCAACCAGCATCACGGTAATCTGTTCGTTCATAGGATTTCCTTCAAAATGTTCTGTCATTTTTTACAATACTGGGTTTCCGTTACGTTTCGCGGTACGGCAGCCAAGCCTTCACGCTAAAACCACCCTGCAGATCCGGGCCGTAATGCAGGGTTCCGTCATACATTGTGATGCGCTCGCGCATGCCCAAGAGACCGTTACCGCTGCCCGGCACAAAGGAATATGGAGCATCCGAGCTGTTGTGATGCGCCGGAGCGCTGTTGTACACGTCCAAATACAGGCCATCTCGTTTCCACGTAGCCGAGAGAGTAACGATCTCAGCATCGCGGGCGTGTTTAACGATATTGGTGAGCGCTTCCTGGATTACACGATATGCCGCTAGATCAGCTCCCTGAGGGAGGGCGCCGTTTATGGTACCGGTAATGCCAGCAAAGTCGATATTAACTCCCGACCTGCGAGCCTGCGCAACCAGAGCGGGAATTTCGTGAATTGTAGGCGCTGGGGCGTACATGGTGTCTTCATCGGTACGAAGAACCCCCAGGAGGGAACGCATCTGCGTGAGAGAATCGCGTGCGGTGACCGCAATAGTTTCAAGCGTCTGCTCCGCGATAGAGGCGTCATGCTCCTGAAGGTTAGTCGCTTCGGCGGGCTGAGTCGTCGTGGTCCGTATCGCGGCTGCGGCATACCTGGCACCGTCAGCCTGCGTGATGATGCTGGAAAGTGAATGCGCCACAATATCGTGCATTTCGCGGGCGATGCGGGTGCGTTCATCCTGTGCCGCAAGACGCCGTTCCTGTTCCTGCTCAAATTCGAGGCGCATCGCTCGCTCTCGAAGCTCATCCTGGCGAATAATGCGGGTACGCCTTGAATCACCGATAAACCAGAGCACGGAATAAATCGCACCGCATAAGGTTGTAATGATAATCGAGCTTATAATAGCGGCAAATTGTTCGACCCGCGGAAGCAGCATGATGAAAAGCTGGGTCCCTACCGCAAAGGCACCAATCCAGCCCGCAATAAACATGCGGACCCGCAGCTTCTTCTTCCAGTGCCTGCCGATATGATAAGCCGCTACGCCTACCGGAAAATACAGATGAACGGGCAAAACATCCGGAATAAATAGAGTGAGAGCGGTGGAGACGAGAACAAACCAGATTGACCCATAAGGATGCCGGTACCGAAAATAAAGGGCGGTCGTATTGATGCATGCAATGAAAAAAGTAATGCCGCTATCCTTATAGGACATTGCAAGAGCTATGAGTAGAACAAACATCTGCATGAAAGCAACTACCGTGATATTAAACCAGCGGTAGTTCCTATCTATGTAGTTGTTGATTCGGCTCGTTAGATCCATGGGTTAAGTGTAACGTTCGCCCTCAAAACAGGTAATCACCCAGAAGGATGAATTCTGCGCGTATTTGTGTAAGTCATGAGGCTGTAAAATCTGGAATAAGACCTCTCAAAACTGCGAGATTATGCGGGAATATATATGCCCATACTCTGAGAATCATGGCCTAAAATCTGCGCAATTGTTCGTGCCAGCAGTAGGGTAGAGGTATGACTACTGAACGTTCTATCAACCTTGCCGTGATCGCTGGCGACGGCATCGGGCCTGAAATTATTACCGAGGCGCAGCGTGTGCTTCAACGCGCCTGCGAGCTTGATTCTATTCGCGTAGATTCCACCGACTATAAACTTGGCGCCGAGCACTGGCTTAAAACCGGCGAGACCCTGCCCGAGAGTACGATGGAGTCTCTCAAACAGCACGATGCGATTCTTTTCGGCGCTATTGGTGCCGATCCGCGCAGCGGCAAGATCCCCTCAGGGCTGATCGAACGTGAAATGCTTTTGAAGCTGCGCTTCTCATTTGACCATTACATTAACCTGCGTCCCGCACGGCTGTACCCAGGGGCAGTGTCGCCGCTGAGGAACCCCGGAGAGATCGACTTCGTGGTGGTACGCGAAGGTACCGAAGGACCCTACGTGGGTAATGGAGGAACTATTCGCGGCGGTACCGATGCCGAAATCGCAACCGAAGTATCCATCAATACCGCGCACGGTGTTCGTCGGCTAATCCGGTACGCCTTCAAATTGGCACAGTCCCGCCGTAAGAAGCTGACCCTCATCCACAAAACAAATGTGCTCGTACACGCTGGTCGTTTGTACACCCGTCTTTTCGAAGAGATCGGGCGCGAATTTCCCGAAGTGCAAACCGATTACCTGCATGTTGATGCGGCAACAATTTTCATGACCACCGATCCCTCACGTTTCGACGTGATCGTAACCGATAACCTGTTTGGCGACATCCTGACCGATCAGGCGGGTGCAGTGACCGGAGGTATTGGCTACGCGGCCTCAGGCAATATCAACGCGGTAGGGGAGTTCCCTTCAATGTTTGAGCCCGTGCATGGTTCAGCCCCCGACATCGCGGGGCAGAACAAAGCGAACCCGACCGCCGCAATCCTCGCGGGAGCAATGCTTCTGCGGCACCTAGGCTATGAGTCGACGGCGGTCCGTATTGAGGATGCGGTCGAGGCTGATATGCGTGCCAACGGCGCCCGCACCCGAGGCACCGACGAAGTTGGTAACGATGTCTTGGGGTTCCTAAGCTAGTTAAGGCTGAGGTAGCTTACGCCCTGCCTTCGATTTTCACGATATGGGCGGCGGTGGGTTGCGTGTGCGTTGTGCCTATTCATCAGGTACTCTAAAACATGTGCAACGGGCACATCCGCCCCGTCGTCCGCTGGCGTGGTCACAAGCCGCACTGATGAGCTTCGTAAGCGATGCCGCTTCTGCCTCCCACCTTGAGGTTTGCGCCGCCGATGCTATTGGCAGAGAGAATTGACAGAATAGGATTACACCATGGCACTTGAATTTAGCCGTGAAAAGAACCCCGCCCCCGCGAGTGACGAACGTCGAGCCGAGATTCTTGCCGACCCCGGGTTTGGCGACTATTTTACGGATCATATGGTCAGCATCGACTGGAACGGTGATTATAAAACCGGCGGTGAATGGTCGAACGCGCGGGTGCATGCCTACGGTCCGCTCAGCTTAGATCCCGCCGCTGCGGTTTTTCACTATGGTCAGGAAATCTTCGAGGGTATTAAAGGCTACCGTCATTCGGATGGGTCGGTGTGGACATTCCGACCCGAGAAGAACGCGGCGCGCCTGAACCGCTCGGCGTATCGTATGGCACTGCCTCAGCTGCCCGAAGAGACCTTCATCGAATCCCTAAAACAGCTGGTGCAGGTAGATGAAAAATGGGTTCCCAGCGGTGAGGGAGAAGCGTTCTATTTCCGTCCGTTTATGATTGCGACCGAGGCATATCTGGGGGTTCGCCCTGCTCGTCACGTGGAGTATCACGTGATTGGGTCGCCTGCTGGCAACTACTTCGGCACCCCCGAGCCGGTGGATATCTGGCTGTCCACGAAGTATGCTCGCGCTGGTGAAGGCGGTACTGGCACCGCAAAATGCGGCGGTAATTATGCTGCCGCCATGATCGCCCAGCTTGAAGGTGAAGAAAACGGCTGTAAACAGGTGATTTTCAAAGACCCGCACCGCAACGATGCTCTTGAAGAGCTGGGCGGCATGAACGTATTCTTCATCTACGGTAAAGAGAATAAGTTGGTAACCCCCGAACTTACCGGAACTATTCTAGAGGGCGTTACCCGTTCCTCAATTTTGCAGCTGGCGAAGGATCGCGGAATAACCGTTGAGGAACGCCCCATCACCCTCAGCGAGTGGCGTGACAGTGTGGCATCCGGCGATATTACAGAGGTGTGTGCCTGCGGTACCGCAGCGGTCATTGCCCCTATTGGAAAGCTCAAGGCTGCTGATTTTGAGATTCCTGCGGCTTCCGAAGGATTTGGCGAGATTTCCAAGAGCCTGCGTGAAGAGCTCGTGGGCATTCAGACCGGTACGGTAGAGGACCGTCATGGCTGGCTGACCCGCCTCGTCTAATAACCCCCGGTTACTGCGCCGGGCGCATCCATGAAACGTGCAAAGAGTGACTTTCCGACGATAAGCTCTACTTTTCAATCGGAAAGTCACTTTTTGCGTATCGAGAGGGGTATGAATGACTGGTACTCTAGAAGGTATGCGTATTGCACGATTTACCGTAGATAACGATCTTCATTATGGTGTGGTTGAAGGAGAGGACGGCAGCGAAGTTTTGCATGTTCTCGCGGGCGATCCGTTTTACTCCGGTGTTGAAACCACCTCGAAGACTTATCAGCTTGAGGACGTTCGCCTGCTTGCCCCCATCATTCCACGCTCCAAGGTGATTGGTGCTCTTGCTAATTGGGCGGGTACCCCGGCTCCTGCTGCCCCACAGTTTTTCATCAAGCCAAATACGACGGTAGTCGGCCCTGGTGATCCAGTGACTCTCCCCGAGTATTCTGAGGCGGTCAGCGTTGAAGGCGAGCTGGCGGTTATTATCGGTCGTATTGCAAAGTCGGTGCCGCTGGAACGTGTGCATGAGGTCGTTTTTGGATACACCGTAGCCAACGATCTGACGGCACGTGACGTTATGGAGGCGGACACGCAGTGGACTCGTGCGAAAAGCTTTGACGGCTCAACCCCACTGGGGCCCTGGATCGAAACGGAGCTTGATACCGACTCGCTGAATATCACGAGCTGGGTTGATGGTGACGTGGTGCAGGAAGGCAATACCTCTGATATGCACTACTCGGTGGCGGAGCTCGTGTCCGCCGCATCCGAGATCTTTACGCTTCTTCCCGGAGACATTATCTTGACCGGAACCCCGGCGGGTATCAGCGTCCTTCGTGATGGTCATGAGGTCGAGGTTGAGGTCGAAGGCATTGGGGCCCTGGTAACCCGCATCCGCAGTTAGAGCCCAGTTTAGGCTGAGAGTGCTAAACATAGATTCCTCAGCGCTATAGAACGCACAGCAGCATGATTTTGAGATACACAAGTTCAGGAGAAAACTTACTATGACCGAATATCCCGGTCCTAATCTGCACGATCCACGCGAAACTCGCGTACGCTTTTGCCCTTCACCGACCGGAACCCCGCACGTGGGCATGGTACGTACAGCCCTGTTTAACTGGGCTTATGCGCGCCATACCGGCGGGAAGCTCATTTTCCGTATTGAGGATACCGATGCGGCACGCGATTCGGAAGAATCGTTCAACCAAGTGCTCGACAGTCTGCACTGGCTGGGCATTAACTGGGATGAAGGCGTGGGCGTAGGCGGCCCCCATGAACCGTATCGTCAGTCTGAACGTAAACGTGAGGACATTTACCAGAAGGTTTTCGAGAAGCTCATTGAGGGCGGGTATGTCTATGAGGATTTCTCGACCCCCGATGAGGTGCGGGAACGCCGTAAAGCAGCGGGGCAGGATCCTCAGCTCGGCTACGATAACTACGATCGTCACCTGAGCGACGAGCAGAAAGACGCTTTCCGTGCCGAAGGTCGTAAGCCCGTATGGCGTTTACGTATGCCCGATGAGGATATTACGTTCAACGACCTTGTACGTGGTGAGATTACCTTCAAAGCGGGGTCTGTCCCGGACTACGTTGTGGTGCGTTCTAGCGGTGACCCCCTGTATACTTTCGTGAACCCTGTGGATGATGCTTTGATGGGCGTAACTCACGTGCTTCGCGGCGAAGATCTATTGTCTTCAACTCCGCGCCAAATTGCACTGTACCGGGCACTGATTGATACGGGCGTTACCACATTTATCCCCGAGTTTGGGCATCTTCCCTATGTGATGGGGCAGGGTAATAAGAAACTGTCGAAGCGCGATCCCGAATCGAATCTCTTCCTGCTGCGCGATGCCGGTTTTATCAAGGAAGGTCTGCTGAACTACCTGTCTTTGCTGGGCTGGTCACTATCCGCAGATCAGGACGTTTTCTCAGTCGATGACCTAGTGGCTCACTTCGACATTCACGATGTGGTAGGCAACCCGGCACGTTTTGACGTCAAGAAGGCAGAGGCTATTAACGGCGATCATATTCGTCGTTTGGAGGCGGACGATTTCCGAAACCGCCTGGTGCCCTATCTGCAGGCCGCTGGTGTTGTTGGTGAGGAACTTTCAGCACGTGAAGAGCAGATTCTGACGGAAGCTGCTCCCTTGGTACAGGAACGTATGCAGCTCTTGGGCGAAGCCCCGAAGCTTCTGGCATTCCTCTTCAAAGCTGATGAAGAGATTACAATTGCCGATGACGCTCGTAAACAGCTTAAAGAATCTGCGCCTCAGGTTCTTGCTGCCGCTTTAGAGGCACTTGAACCCCTCGAAGTCTGGGATGCAGCAAGTATCGAATCTGCCCTGCGCTCCGCTATCGTGGAGGGGCTTGAGATCAAACCGCGTTTGGCATTCGGACCGGTACGTATCGCCGTTTCAGGTGAGCGTATTTCGCCCCCGCTCTTTGAATCTATGGAGATTCTGGGGAAGGAATCTTCTCTCAACCGTGTGCGGGCTTTGGCTGCTGAGCTCGGGGGGTAGCCCGAACGCATAGCTGCATCTTTTCTGAGGGTAACCCGGTGGTTCACGAGTTTGCGTGAGCCACCGGGTTTTTCTGCGCGCAAGAGTTGGATGCAGATATAAGCCTACACATTGTGCGCTAGAGGAATGTATGGCTCTCGGCTTATGCTGGTTATATGGTTGTGCATCGTGGGAGGTGAAGGTGAACCATAACAAATACATTGTGCGTGCTTTGCGCAAAGGAACCGTGATGGCATTTGCGAATGCATCAATTGTATTGCTTATTGCCACTATTGCGGATGCAGTGAGATCTATCTGGACCATTGTGATAATTGTGTTAGCCAGTGCCTTAGCGTATTTCGCGGCGTATCATGAAGCTAAGTTTGATGATGAACAGATTGCACGTGAACGCGAAGTAGGCGGCCACCAGCCGGGAGGCGAAGCCCTGGTGGGGGATATCCCCCTAGAAAACGCCCAAGAGCGGCTTGAAATTGGTGAGGAGGATAAAGCATGACTCGACGCGATGTAACATTTGCCGCCATCATGTCTGCCGTAGCATTGGCAGTTTACGTAGGCGTAAAGGTTTGGTTGGGCGGTCACTGGGACTGGGTAACCTTCGTCATTTGGGTTCTGGCCGCGCTTCTCTTTGGGTTTGGCATTATTTATGCGAAGTCGTTCTTGATCCGCATGGTAGATGAGATGACTGAGGATGGAGTAACGCCCAGCGAAGGGGAGCGCCGCACTGGGGTCGGTACGGGTTCCGAACGTAATTCGCATGCGGAATCCATCGCGGATGCAGCCGTTGACTCTTCTGCTGAGCATGCGCATCACCTGGGACATCAGCATCATCGCCGGCAGGAATCCTCGAACTTGTAACATCCTGTAGCGTATTGGCGTGCTCTAAACGCCTGTAAAAGGCATCATATAGAAAATATACGTGCTTGCTATCATGCCTATAAGCCCTAGTCAGTGCACTGTAGACATGGGGAAAATAGTGAGCTGGAGAATGTCAAGAAAAGATTTATGCGTGTAAGAGTTGCGGGCCATCAAACGGTACAGTATAGTATTTACTTGTGAGCGCGTCGGAATGAAAGATTCCGGCTCGTTATTTTGTGAAAACAGAATATTGCGGTTGTAGCTCAGTTGGTAGAGCACCACCTTGCCAAGGTGGATGTCGCGAGTTCAAGTCTCGTCAACCGCTCTGCGAAAGCCCTGAAGTAATCTTCAGGGCTTTTTGTGTGTATGTCGTAAGGAACCGTAAATGTTGGTTTATCTTCCGTAAAAATTCGGAGATTCTGCCGTGTTCCAAGATTTTGATGACGATAAGTCTCTAAGAAAATAAACGTCATAGATGATATTTCTATTGCTTTTTGGGAGGAAAGGCGTGAATATAGGGGGTACACCTTCTTAGGTACTCCTACCCTAAGTTTTAACTATAGGGTAACTAATTTTTAGTGTCCGTCATTCTCTCAGGGAGTTTATATGGTTCTTTTGCTCACTAAAACTCAGCGTAAGCCTTTCAAAGCAGCTACCGTTGGGGCACTTTCGATGTCGCTCATGGGGGCACCTTTTGCAGTGCCCGCGTCCTTTGCGGTAGAGTCTCCTGCCCCGCGGCAGATTACTGCTGCTCAGGCTCAACAGGTGCAGGGGATTCCAGGGCAGTATCAGATTCGCCATTCAAAGGACGGCAAAATCTTCATTGCTGGCTCTAACCGCGATATGTCCGTATCGACTATTGCGCGTCTGGATGAGAAGACTCTCCAGATAGAAGCAATAGCCACCTTACCTATCACCCGAGCCGGTACCGGATACAACGCTGGGTATAAGAATTTGGGTGCTTTTGGTATTGATGTTGACGATGAGAATGGCACCATTTGGGTTACGAATACTCGTGATAACGCTGTGTCTGTGTACGACCAAAATAATCTCAATCTCTTGTGGACCAACTACGGCGCTCAAGAGGGAGATGAAAGTTGGATCGAGCATCCGCGCGAGGTAAAGGTGGATGCTGCCTCCGGCAAAGCATTTGTGACGGGTCGTTACTTCGTATCTGCAATTGATCTGAAGACCCATAAGGTTGAGAAGATCAAGGTGGGTGGAGATGAAGAAGGTAAGCGCTATATCAGTATGAATACCACCATTCATGATGGTAAACTCTACGTTCCCGAGCGCACCACCGGCAAAATCTATGTGATTGACACGAGCACTTTTAAGGTTTTGCAGGAAATCCAGACCCACGCCGATGTCGAAGGCGTCGAGGTTCTTCCCTCCGATATTGCCATTGATGTTTCTGAGCAGGAAATCTACGTTTCCGCGCAGGGAAGTTATGACCGTCAGAGCGGTGAGTCTAAGGGTAATTCCGGGGTAACCGTGTATGACCTCAAAACCGGAGAGTACAAGAAATCCATTCCGTTCGGTAAGCAGGCACTTGCACTTGTCAACGATGAAGATCGTGACCTCGTATACGTTACGGATTTTGCTACCGGTAAGGTCGGCGTGATTGATGGTCGCGCAGATCGTCTTATCGGCGAAGTGCAGTCAGCCTCCAAAGGGGCCAACGATATTACCTTGGGTGCTGATGGTGAGGTCTATATTGCCAATAAGGATGATTTTGCCCCCGATACGACCATTCCCTTCGGTATGGATTACGCCCAGGGAACGCTAACTTCCAAAGAAGAAACTGCTGATTCTATTACCAAGGTGAAGGTTACCCCGGGGAACATGACAGCGGAAAACTCCGAGGTAGAGATCAATCAGATTACCCCGCAGCAGGAAACCTTTGCGGGTTACCCTGCCCCTTTGACGGGCGGCGATAACAGGACCCTGACCAACGTGTCGTATAACGATATTGCTGGCAACCTCTTTGAGAACGACATCATCAAGCTGGGGGAGAAGAGCATCACAACCGGTTACCCCGATGGCGGATTCCACCCCGCAGAAAGCATCGAACGTGGAGCAATGGCAGCGTACCTGTATCGCCTGGCAGGTTCTCCTGAATTTGAGGCACCCGCGGAATCTCCTTTCAGTGATGTTCCTACAACCCACCCCTTCTATAAGGAAATTGCGTGGCTGAAGGCAACCGGTATTACGACAGGTTGGGAAGACGGTACCTTCCGCCCTGAAGACTCAATAAACCGCGAGGCTATGGCGGTCTTCTTCTATCGTGCCGCAGGATCCCCGGAAGTTCAGCAGAAAGCGACCTTTACGGATGTTTCGGGAAGCCCCTTTGTCAAGGAGATTTCGTGGTTCCAGTTCTCGAAGCTCTCCACTGGTTGGCCCGATAGTACGTTCCGTCCGCATGACTCAGTCAAGCGCGATGCTATGGCAGCCTATATGATGCGTTACATGGGTAATTTTGATTCCGTGAAGGTTTCAGCGCCCGAACCCGCAAAATAGCGCATAGCAGGTGAGATGACTATCATTGCTTAGCCGGTAAGTTTATATTGCTGCTTGAATAACATGTATGAGTCGGGTGAAGGCATCTCTTGGGTGCCTTCACCCGACTGGCGTGCATTCGGAGGGTCTGGAAGCGGGGTATAACTTTTGTGACGACCATCTCAAGGTACGAAGTTGCATGATGCAACAAAGCACCGGTATAGTTATTACTCGTTGCGGCGAAAATCGTTGAGGTTTTACCGGAACAACATAATGAAATAGTGGGGTATGGTGTAATTGGCAACACAACGGTTTCTGGTACCGTCATTCTAGGTTCGAGTCCTGGTACCCCAGCGAGCATCACTTGATGCTATGGCCCCATCGTATAGCGGCCTAGTACTCCGCCCTCTCACGGCGGCAACACCGGTTCAAATCCGGTTGGGGTCACACTAGGAATAATCCTCAGATCATGGAGATCTGGGGATTTTTTGTTGCTTTTAACGGGACGCCAAATGCCCTTCTGCCGCCTCAAATAAGGGCAACAACCCATATTTGACGCGCTATCTCCCCACTCGGTATAGTGTTTACCTGTAGGCGTGATTGGCGCAGTGGTAGCGCGCTTCGTTCACACCGAAGAGGTCACTGGTTCGAACCCAGTATCACGCACGCGCCACCCCCGTTTGTACATCCACAACGGGGGTTTTTGTATACAGCCCCAATCGCTATCCGCAGATCAAGAAGGTACTCGGTGACAGCACCAGAACTAGCAAATCCAACCGATTACGGCCGCATGTACTCCCGTAAACGCGGCGGAGAGCTGCTAGTTCCTTCCATCACGACCGTTATCGGTCAGCACGCTACCGATATGAGCGGATGGCACGGTTATATGGCTGCAAAAGCTGCTCTCGAAGACCAGAGAGCTTATCGTGCTGCCGGATCCTCGGGGCTCAAGTACGCTATTATTCGTGATGCGGCGGCCGCATCCGAACGGTACCGAGATGCTGCAGCCGAGCGCGGTGACAGGGTACATAATTACGCCGAGAATATTGCGTTACGCGCCATGGGAGCGGAACACAACGTCGAAGAATGTCGAGAACAGCTTATCCGCAACGGCGAACAAGCCTATGCGGATAGGTTCGATGAATGGTGGGACGCTTTTCGCCCTCAACCACTCGCCGCAGAAATTACTATCTGGAATAAGTCCGTAGGTTACGCCGGAACGCTGGACCTTGTCGCTCAGATCGCCGGACGAACCTGCATTATTGACTATAAAACTAAAGGCACCGACCGGCGAGGGCGTGTTAAACCCCTTGACGATAAGGTGGTTATGCAACTGGTTGCCGGGCTCAAAGCCGAAGAATCGCTGGTAGACCCCGTCGCGGGAACCTGGGAACCCTGGAAATACGGTGATGCCCCCATCCTGATGGGCGTGGCACTGGGCGAAACGCAGGTGGTGCCGCATCAGGCAAATCCAAAGATTCTTGAACAGAACTGGTATAAATTCTGTGCATTGCGGAGGGTCTGGGAATATAACCGTACAGTTCACGAATTCCCGGACGACGCTCTCATGCCGGTAGTTCCGCCTCCCGTGGCAGGTCAACCGTCTTCGGGAGATCACACACAGGTAGCCTAGTAAACCCGGTAGAAGAACAACAAAATAATCACGAGTGTTCTATTTGGACGAATACCTCAGCCGGTACAATAGAATGCTGGTATTTGACAGCCCTTCACCCTATTTGGAGTATATCTGCGTACCATAACAAGCGCATCAGGGAGACATATGACAATTCTGAGTATCCGCACCGTAGGCGACCCCGTTCTTCGCAGCGAATGTGAACCTATCACCGTTTTTGATCGGGAGCTTGCCAAACTGATCGACGATATGCTTGACACCATGTATGACGTTGAAGGAGTCGGGCTGGCTGGGCCTCAGATTGGTATCTCCAAACAAATTTTTACCTTTGGTGGTATTGACGACCGCGAAGGATATATTATCAACCCCGTACTTGAGACCGGAACGGAGCCTCAAGAGGGAGGGGAAGGATGCCTGTCGGTACCCGGCATGAAATCGGATACTCCGCGCATGAACTGGGCACGAGTGAGAGGCGTAGACAAGACGGGAAAGCCCCTAGTGCTTGAAGGGGAAGGACTATTCGCGCGTATGCTCCAACACGAAACCGATCATCTTCACGGCAAGCTCTTTATTGACCGCCTTATCGGCGAAGATCGTAAACGGGTTATGCGCGCCATCCGAGCCGTAGACTACAACCAGGTGACCGCGCAGACCTCTGCCGAACGAGCAATGCGGGTTGGCGGCAGCTTCGGTGCTTCCCTAGGCAGCTTCAGAGCATAGACATACCGTATTCCACCAGGTTTAAGGAGGCACCCATGACCCTCAAAATTCTCTACGCGGGAACCCCCGAGATCGCTGTGCACCCTCTCGATGCGCTTGTCCAGTCCCCGCGGGTTCAGGTGGTTGGAGTGCTCACGCGCGAGGACGCGCCGGTAGGTCGAAAGCGCATCCTGACCCCCTCGCCCGTAGCGCAACGCGCTGAAGAGCTCGGGCTGCCTATCGTTAAAGCGAACCGGTGGTTGCCGGAGACCCAACAGCAGATAGCCCCGCTGGGAGCCGAAGCTGCTGCCGTGGTCGCATATGGCGCAATTCTGCCCCAGCAAGCACTAGATATGCTTCCCTACGGCTGGGTTAATCTGCACTTTTCGAAGCTGCCTGCGTGGCGAGGTGCCGCCCCCGTGCAGCGTGCCCTCATGGCGGGAGAAAACGAGATTTTCTCGAACACCTTCCTTCTAGAAGCCGGGTTGGATACTGGTGCGGTTTTCGAAGAAGAATCCACGCTGGTGACGGAAGACGATACTGCTGGGAGCATTCTTACACGTCTAGCGCAAAGCGGGGGAGAGCTGTTAGCGAATACCTTTGTACGGCTTGAGGCAGGTGAGCACGGAACCGCGCAGCGCGAGGACGATTCCGTCAGTTACGCGGCAAAGGTGACCAACGCCGATGCGCGCATAGATTTCACCCAAAGCGCCCACAAAATTCTTGCTCAAGTTCGCGCAGTAACCCCGGAACCCGGCGCCTGGTGTGAATTTTCGGGGAACCGACTTAAGATCGGCGGTGTGCGTCTGAGCGATCAGGCCGGTACCTTGGCTCCTGGACAGCTTGAACTTCGTGGTAAAAAACTCTATGTGGGTACGGCGGACGGTGCTTTAGAACTGGTGCGTGTACAACCTGCCGGTAAAAAAATGATGGACGCGCTCGCCTGGGCACGCGGTCTCGGTAGCGGCCTCGCCGAAGGAAAGGTAGTGCTCTCATGACGGAGCGACATTATAACGACAAAAATGGCTCACGGAATCCGCGAAATCGCGGGGCATCATCGAAACGATTTGATGGTAAGACCAGCGAACAACGCCGAAACGAACGCGCCCAGCGCTCCCACGATGGCATGAAACGCGGCGGAGGCGGTGTTTCCAAGCGCAATAAGAGCGGACATGAGCGCAACCGTAAGCAGCTCTCATCCCGTGAGTTCTCTGCAACCGCACCCTCGCAGCGTTCCCGCTCGGCGGATCCCGCGCGCCTCGTCGCATTTGAGGTTCTCAGCGCGGTAGCGCAAAACGACTCTTACGCAAATCTCGTGTTGCCCAGCACGATTCGTGCCCACCATCTTGACCATCGGGACGCGGCTTTTGCCACCGAGCTCACCTACGGAACTCTGCGCAGCCAGGGTACCTACGACGCCATTTTGGCGCATTGTGCGGATCGTCCGCTAGAGAAAATCGGTACAACTACGTTGATCGTACTTCGGATGGGCGTTCATCAGCTCTTAAGCATGCGCGTGCCTGCCCATGCAGCCCTTAACCAAAGCGTCGCATTAGCCCGTGCACAGATCGGCGGCGGTCCCGCGAACTTTGTGAATGCGGTGCTGCGTCGCGTCAGCGAACGCAGCCGTGATGACTGGTACGCTCGTCTGGAAGCTGATGCTAAGGACGACACCGAAAAACTTGCGCTCGCAAAATCGCATCCAACCTGGATTGTGCGTTCCATGCGTCAAGCGCTTGCGGCTCATGGCAGGTCTCCGGCCGAAATTCAGGAACTTCTTGACGCCGATAACCAGGCACCTGTGGTAAACCTTATAGCGCTTCCCGGAATAGGCGACCTGCAGGAAGCCTTCGAGAAAGGCGCGGTAGAGGGCGAACTGGTAGAGGACTCCGCTTTATATTCTGCTGGCGATTTGGGCAGGTTGGAAAGGGTTCGCGAGGGTACCGTGCGTGCACAGGATGTAGGTTCGCAGCTGGTTACTCGCGCGCTTGCTGCAGCTCCTCTTGAAGGGCAAGACTCTGCGTGGCTTGACCTGTGCGCCGGTCCGGGCGGTAAGGCTGCACTGTTGGCGGCTTTGGGCGCGCAGCGTGGTGCTCGGGTGGTGGCAAATGAGTCGGCAGCGCATCGTGCAAAACTGGTTTCACAATCTTTACGGCCGCTTTCTCACAACGAGTATGTTGTTCTCACCGGGGACGGGCGTGAGATCTCCCAAACGCTTGCACAAAATGCTGAGCGGTTACCCGAGGGTATCAAGCCGGAACAGAAATTTGACCGTGTGCTGGTTGATGTTCCCTGCTCGGGGCTAGGTGCCCTTCGCAGGCGTCCGGAGGCACGCTGGCGTAAATCCCCGCGTGATATTGCCGATTTGCTTCCTCTGCAGCGTCAGCTTCTGGAGGCTGCGTGTGAAGTTACGCGGCCTGGCGGTGTGATCGCGTACGTAACCTGCTCACCGCATGCTGCTGAGACTCAAAATATTGTTGCGGAGATACTGGAGACTGGAAAAGTGCGTCTGCTGGATACACAGTCGATACTTCAAAGCGTTGCCCTGCCGAGCGCTGAAGGACAAAGTACTCTTGCGGGCGATAAGGCTCCCGGCTATCGTCCACAGGTACGCCTTAAAAAATCCTCCTCGGTTCGTCAGGAAGATATTCTTGATGAAGCATCAACGACTGCACAGCTGTGGCCGCATACTCATGGTACTGATGCTATGTTCCTCGCGCTTTTCCGTAAGAATTAGAATCGCGCAATACAACCGTATTTTTAGTGCGGCGATTATTGTTATCCGAACATCCGTATGTCATGTTGAGGAGGTTTTCTCATGTCTGTTGCTATTAATCCGTCTATACTCTCTGCCGACTTTGCAAATTTACAGCACGAGTTGGAACGCATTTCGACTGCGGATGCGGCACATATTGACGTGATGGATAACCATTTTGTACCGAATCTGACGTGGGGACCTCCGGTTGTTAAGCGTCTGCGCGAAGTTTCGCCCGTCCCTTTTGACGTGCACTTGATGATTGATGATCCTGATCGTTGGGCTCCCCAGTATGCCGACGTGGGCAGCGAATCGGTAACTTTTCACGCGGAGGCGGCTACCGCACCTATTAAGCTGGCGCGTACTCTGCGAGAATCCGGGGCAAAAGCTGGGTTGGCATTACGCCCGGCAACTGCCGTAGAACCATACCTCGATCTACTCACAGAAATAGATATGCTCCTGATTATGACGGTGGAACCAGGCTTCGGCGGGCAGAAATTCCTTGATGTCACTTTGCCTAAAATCCGTCGTGCCGCATCAGCGCTTGAAGGGTCCGGTATCCCGGTGCGGCTTCAGGTTGATGGCGGGATTACGGAGGAAACGATTGTGCGAGCTGCGGAAGCCGGAGCGGACTGTTTCGTTGCAGGCAGCTCGGTGTATGGGGCAGAAGATCCGCAGGCCGCGATTGCTGCTTTGCGTTCTCTAGGGGAGAGTGCACGAAAGACGTGGAGGTCACATCCTCACACCGGGATAAATCTCTCTGACGGATGCAGTTGTTCTTAAAAATTTGAGTGCATTGTGCGCGTATTGTGACGCTGTAAACGGTTAAAGCGTGAAATATTTTTGATGACATAACGTCTTTATAGTTTTATGTAATGACTATAAAAAACCTGTATTTCCAATGAAAAAACCACATATCGGTAAAAAGATTGACGATTCTTAACGTTAACCATGAGAGTTTTTCCTTGAAGTAGGGCATATATGACGGTAAGGTTAGGTAGAGTTTATTTGTCTTAGGAGAAATATGTCTTTTGAACACCCAGCGTCACTAGCTCAATTCATGGTAAATCGCCGTAACTTTCTAAGTATGGCGCTTGCTTCAGGCACTGCATTCACACTTGCAGCATGCAGCCAGGAATCTACGACTTCTGACTCTTCGGAATCTCCCGAAAGTGAGACTCGCGTTGTTAAGAATGTAGATGAGGAAGAAATTACGGTACCTACTAAACCGCAGCGCGTTGTAGTTCTCTCAGAACCTACTTTGGATGCGGTACTCGCACTTGGCGTTAAGCCTGTAGGCGCTATTTCTGGTCGCGGTCAGCAGACTGTGCCTAACTACCTCAAAGATAAGGTAGGAGACGACGTTACACTTGTCGGTTCTGTGTCTGATGTTAACTTCGATAAGGTTGCCTCCCTCACGCCCGATCTTATTCTGGCGGATTCTACAGGTGTGGATAAACGTTCAGAACAGTATAAGACTCTGCAGGATATTGCTCCCGTGGTGTACACCGGATACGCTGGCGGCGACTGGACCATCAACTTTGAGCGGGTAGCGGATGCCCTTAACTTGGTAGATAAGGGCAAACAGGTCGAGGAAGACTATGAAAAGCTTACTGAGAATCTCAAGAAGGAGCTAGAACCTCAGTATGGTGATAAGACCTTCTCGATCGTACGTTGGACGGGTAACGGTCCCGCGCTGATCCTAAAGGAGCTTCCCGCTGGGCAGGTGCTTTCAGATTTGGGGCTGCAGCGTCCCCCGGCACAGGACCGTGAAGGGAAGGGACACTCAGAGCCGGTCTCGTTGGAGAACCTCTCGGATATTGACGCAGACTACATGTTTATTGGTACTTTGGGCGGTGCAAGCCAGAAGAACCCGAATGTTCAAGGTGATGCTAGCGCCAATGGTGCATCAGAAGTTTTGAAGAAGGCAGAGGCCACATCTGGCTTCACGAATTTGAAAGCCTACCAGAACGAACATATTATTACGGTTGAGGGTTCTAAATGGACCTCGACCGGTGGTCCCCTGTTGATGAACGGTATTGTTGCGGATGTTCGCAGCAAACTACTCGAAAATCAAAACAATAATCAGGGACAGTAGGATTAGATTTTAGACGCGGCACCTCGCTTGAGGAGGTGCCGCATCTAGGCTCTTGAATACTCAACGACGAATACGCTGAAGATACACAAAATGCTTTTGAAAGATAGCAACATGCCCCTGGGGCTGTCTTGAAAGAGTTTGAAAACCTTATACACGAAACGGAACATAACGATGACACAGCACGCACATCACGCCGCCCGCTACAGTGCCGTGGTAGCGCTTGCGGGGGCTTTGCTTGCACCCGGCGTAACAACCCCCGCAACCGCTCTTGAAGATCCGGGCCAAACTCCGGATGCTACCCCCGCCCAAGCCGGTAATAACGTGCAGGCACAGGATCCTGCTGTGAAGGTTCCGGGTGAAGGCAACGAGAGAATGCCTCAAGGTAAGGTAGAACAACCCGCCGCGAAAGCAAACGATACTGCGACCGTTGCAGGCTCCACAATTATTAAGAACGGTCAGGGCCTTAAGATTAGTGGCTCGGGATGGGGTGCCAACGCCGTTATCGCTGTGAAATATGATGGCGGTAAGGTTAAACCCACAAGTCCAGTGAAGCACGACGGTAAGGATCTTTCAGCAAAGGGTGTTGTAGCGGTTATTCACGCAGACGAGAACGGTAACTTCAACACAACCATCCCGTTCCCCACCGAAGCTAACTGGACCATCGGTTCAGAACACGAGATTAACTTCCTGAGCGGCAGCCTGCAGGATGGCGATCAAAAGCACTCAGCAACTCACACGGTAACCGTGGGCGAAGAAGCTCCGGCAGCCGAAGCCCCGAAAGCGGAAGAGACTCCAAAGGAGGAGACTCCTGAGCAGCCTCAGGTGAAAGAAACCCCCAAGAACGAGGCCCCTGCAGAAGCTCCAAAGGCTGAAGAAACACCCGCACAGCAGCCTCAGACTGATGAGGCAGCTAAGAATGAGACTCCTGCTCATACTCCGAAGGCAGAAGAAACTCCTAAAGCTGAGGAAACTCCGGTACAGCCCAAGACTGACGACGCTGCTAAGAACGAAGCAGAGAAGCAGCCTAAGGCAGAAGAGAAACCAGCTCCTCAACCGGCAGAAAATAATCCTGCTCCTGCCGCTTTTGAGAACTCGCAGACCGTTGAGTCCGACGGCGTTACCGTGACCGGTGTGAAATACGCGAAAAACGGTCAGGAAATCGAGGTTAGCGGTACCGGCTGGAAGAATGCCGACGGTACTGGTTCTGTGATCGCCGTGAAGTACGACGGCGGTGAAGTCAAGTCTACGAATCCCGTAACGTATGACGGTAAGGATTTAGCTGGACGCGGTGTTGTAACGGTCGTTACGGCTAATCCTGATGGTACGTTCACCGCAAAGCTGCCGTTCCCGAACGCTGAGAATTCAACCGGATTTGAGAAGTGGACGGACGGTTCACAGCACGAGATTAACTTCCTAAGCGGCAGTTTGCAAAAGGGCGACGCTGCGAAGCATTCGGTAACTCTCAACGTGACCATAGGTGATGCTCCTGCCACTGCCGAGGACCCAAAGGATGATGGTCAGCAGGATAACGGTCAGCAGCCAGGTAACCCTTCAGCTAATGACACCAAGAAACTAGAGCCTCAACCTACCGAACCTCCTGCACCGGATCATCAAAATGACAGTAACACCGGCGCTCAGCCTAGCCCAGCAGATAATCAGGGCGGTACTGCGAAACAGGGTGCACAAAATAATGCACCTGAACCTACTGCACCTGCCCCTGTCGTTGAGACTCAGACTGCGTCCGACGGTGATGCTACCGTAACCGGTCCTAAGACTGTGGCCCACGGTCAGGGAATCGTCGTTAACGGTTCTGGATGGAGCCCCTATAGCGTTATCGCCGTTAAATACGATGGCGGTGACATTAAACTTGACCACGCTGTGAACTATAACGGTAAAGACTATGCGTCTCGTGGTGTTGTGGCCATTATTCAGGCTGATGCTGATGGCAAGTTTACCTATACTTTGCCGTTCCCAAATAGCGATAAATGGGGCGTGGGCACCGTTCACGATATCACGTTCCTGACCGGTAGTTTACAGAAGGGCGACGAGCAGCATTCGGTGACGTTGTCCGTTACGATTGTTGGCGCTGACGGCTCCACGTTAGCCCCTGTAAGTAGTAATCACGCCTCTAACAATGGTTCAATCGCAGGCGGCTATGATGCCGGGTCGGGTAACAACGGATCAGGATATGGCTCTGTGGCACCTATTCCCACCCAGAGCTCCGGAATCAACTATGCAGCCCGTCAAGGCAGCATTACGAAGCAGGCTTCTCTTGGGGCTGCTGCTGAACTGGAAAACGATACGCTCATCAACCGTGTGCAGGCACGCGCTAAAGCTGCCGCAAAGAACGGTAGTAACAGCGGTGCCCACGCCAAGAGCGCACCCAAGAAAACTCACACTGCCAAGGCCGCGCCCGGTAAAAACGGTACCCAGGGCAATGCAACTACCGCGGCAACACAGTCCGACAGCGATAGCGCCCCCAATATCATTGGCGCTGAGCTTAGCGGCTTCTCGCGCTGGTTCGCGAACAATGCAAATAACGTGTTGCTCTCTATAGCGGGTCTGATAATCTTGGTGCTTGCACTAACCTTCCGTAAGAGGGCTTAATCACCTCTCACACCTGAGGAAATATACACAATAATCTCAAACATCAGGGTTCCCTCCCACACCGTCGGTGGGGGAGGGAACCGGTATAAATTACCACTAGTCGCACAGAAGAGGAAACTCATGCGAACCACAAAGACAGTATCAAAGGCGCTCACTGCCTGCGCGGCAATATCCCTTAGTCTTGGCCTGGGGATGGGAGCTGCGAATGCGATCCCGCCCGGAGGAGCATCAGAGAATACCCCAGGAACCAGCTCAACTGTAAGTCCTCATGTGACTCCCGGAGGCGTAGTTAACTTCACTTTGACAGGTTTCCCTGAAAACACGCAGGTTACCGTCAAACTAGATGATGACGGCGTCGTGCATAGGCAAACAACGGATAGCAAGGGGAACCTAAACGGTTCATTTGTGCTCTCTAACGCAGGCTCCGGCGACCATACGCTTCGCTTCCTTGCAACGGGAGGAGGCGGAGGTAAAGACGCCAACGGTCGTAATAAAGGTAATACGGGAGGGCGGTATACCAATAAGAGCCCTGTATTTACCGTTGGAGAACCCGATAACGGGGGCGGCAATAATGGCGGCTCGTCAAATAACGGAGGATCCTCTAAGGGCGGCTCCGATTCTTCGTCCAACAATAACGCCGGATCTGACGGTTCGGGTAATAATGGTTCCGAAGATAACGGCGGTAACTCGGCACAGAACGGTGGTTCATCTGAGCAAGAGACCGTCTATCTTGATGCTGATGGCAACCCTATCTCTAAAGAAGAGTATGATCGTTTGAACGCTGAGGCTGACGAGGGCGGGAATAAAGATTCCTCCGATCAGAAAAACGGCCAGAACGCTAACAAGAGCGAACAGAAGAAGACCGCCAGCGCCTCTGCATCCAGCAGTGCGAAGAGCAGCGCGTCGGCCTCTAGCTCCGCAAAGACACAGGCAGATAGCCATAAAACCAGCAACACAACGGTAACGTACGGGCAGGAATTCCCATGGCTGGGCGTATCTGTGCTTGGCGTTGCTATTATCGGTGCTATTGCTGTACTGATTATTCGGAAGCGTCCATAGACAATGGTGATAAGCGCGCGCCGCAGGGGAGATAACGCTCCTTTGCGACGCGCGTTTGGCACTCTTGCTCAGGAGAAGAACCAAAGGTACCCTAACGCAATAGGGATCAAGACACGGTATCGAGATAAGGCGGTCTTAGCTATCTTTACGGTAGCGTTGTTGATAGCACTGTATCTTAGACCACACATAATAAAGGAGTCTCGTTGAGCGTAACCTTGGAACGCACAGGAGCCTCACGAACCATGAAAAGTGGGCGCAACGAAAAAAACGGCCGACGAATAACCTGGCTTATTATTTTTGCGGTTCTGCTCGGCGTGAGTATTCTTGCCTCGCTAACTATTGGGCTAAAATCACTCTCTCCCGACAGCATCGTAGAAACCTTAGCGGGGCAATCAACCCCCGAAAGTCATGCCATTATCTTTGAGCAGCGCATTCCGCGAACACTCATCGGGATAGCCTGCGGGGCGGCCCTCGCAGTTGCCGGATCACTCATGCAGTCACTCACCCGTAACCCACTCGCCGAACCTGGTCTGATGGGTGTCAACGCCGGTGCCGCCGTTGCAGTCATCCTCACTGTTGTACTTTTTGGTGTTCTCGGCATCTGGCAGTATATGATTGCCGCCGCTATCGGGGGCGCTATAGCCGCCACTGTCGTCTATACCCTCGGGCGTGGTCGAGACGGCTCAATTGTTAAATTAGCTCTCGCCGGTGTGGCTATCTCTGCCGCCCTTGCTGCTGTAGCACAGGGACTTATGCTCTCGAACCAAGATGCTTTTGACGAATTTCGTGTGTGGGTTACCGGGTCTTTAGAAGGGCGTGATATATCAGTCGCACAGGCTATTGCCCCCGTGATCTTCGTGGGTCTCCTTTTAGCGTTTTTTGTAGCGCCCTCGATCAACGCGCTAAGTATGGGTGAAGAAGCCGCTATATCCCTAGGCGTACGGGTATATCGGACCCAAAACCTCACACTTCTTGCCGTAACGCTTCTTGCAGGTGCGGCAACCGCTGCCATCGGACCAATCTCCTTCGTCGGTTTGGCAGTTCCATTTGTAGTGCGTGCCATAATGGGCAATGATGTGCGCTGGGTTAACTACGGCTCCGCACTTCTAGGTCCTGTCTGGCTGCTCATGTCCGATGTCTTAGCCCGTGTTATTATGGCGACCCCTGAGCACCCGCAGGAAACTCAGGTCGGAATTATCGCTACCCTTGCAGGGGCACCCCTCTTCCTATTCCTGATGACTCGTCGTAAGGTGGAGGCTCTCTGATGACAGATACACAGACTAAGGCGACGAACCTCAAGACTCAGAAACAGGAATCTTCGCGCCCTCGAGGTGCACGGCGCGGTCACGATTTGGCTGGCAGGCTTGTTCTTAACTCACGCGGACTCATTCAGGCGCAGGTTCCCTGGCGGGTTTTGACGCTGTACATTGTGCTGATCGCTCTCATCGTGGCACTTAGCCTGTGGGGACTGCAACAGGGCGAATACAAAGTGACGACGATGGACGTCATTAATGCCCTCGTTGGGCGGGGTAAACGCATTACAGTGGTCTTAGTACAGAAGCGTGAAGCGCGCATCGTGGCAGCTCTGCTTGTTGGCGCAGCTCTAGGGCTTTCAGGGGCGCTGTTCCAGGTAATCTCGGGTAACCCGCTGGGCTCACCGGATATTATCGGCTTTACACACGGTGCTGCAACTGGTGCGCTCCTGCAGATTATCGTCTTCGACTCTGGTCCAGTAGAAGTTGCTATCGGTGCCCTCATTGGCGGTATCGCAACATCCATTACGGTGTGGTTACTGACTCGACATACAGGTTTACGCGGGTTCCGCCTAGTGCTTGTGGGTATTGGCGTAGGATCGACTCTTGCGGCGTTCAACTCGTTGTTGGTAGTTCGGGCATCACTGACTCAGGCGCAGACGGCGGCATCCTGGCTCGCTGGTTCTCTCGATGATATGTCGTGGCCGCGTACGATTACACTGATGATTTTTCTGATCGTCACAGTTCCCGCGCTTCTCGCCCTGGTACGCCCTCTCGGGGCCATTCGGTTTGGCGATAGCGTGGCGTCAGGACTAGGCGTGAATGTCAACGCTTATCGGATATGGGCGCTCTTTCTCGGTGTGCTTCTCGTATCCCTAGCCACCGCGACTACCGGTCCCATAGCATTCGTGGCACTTGCTGCCCCGCATATCGTGAAAACCCTAGGGCGAAGCGGCGGCGTTACCCTTTTCGGATCTGCCCTCATGGGTGCGTTGATGGTGCTGGCCTCAGACCTTATTGGAAGGTTTGCAATTCCCGGCCGTACCCTACAGGTCGGTGTGGTTACCGGAGCCCTAGGCGGTTTATATCTGATTTACCTGATTTATCTTGAAAGGAAGAAGAGCTAGTGAAGGCTCGTGCAGAGATTAGCGAAAGCCGACTCGCAGGTGAAGACATGGTCGTAGCCTATGGCGACCACACAGTGCTCAGCGGTATAGACTTCAAGGTGCTTGAAGGTGAGCTTACCGTTATTTTGGGTCCTAACGCCTGCGGTAAATCTACCTTACTCAAAGCTCTGGCGCGTGTGAATCCTCTCAAAGGCGGAAAGGTTTTTCTTGATGGTCTGCCGCTTTCAAAGATGAAATCCCGCTCCATCGCGCAGATTCTCGCCATGCTTCCTCAAACGCCGGAGGCACCCACCGGGTTGACCGTGGCGGATGTTGTGGCACGCGGCCGATACCCGCATCAATCCCTTCTGCGTTCCTGGTCTGAGAAAGATGAGGCTGCCTGCGTTGAGGCTATGGAAGCCGCGAATGTGTTGGAACTGGCCGACCGTCCTATTGAGGCGCTTTCCGGCGGTCAGCGTCAGCGCGTGTGGATTGCCATGACCCTTGCCCAGCAGACGCCTTTGATTCTGTTGGACGAGCCAACCACTTACCTGGATATTACCCATCAGATTGAGGTGCTAAACCTTACCAAGAAGCTCCACTCTGAGGGGCATACCGTTGCGGTTGTGCTGCACGATCTGAACCTGGCTTTCCGATACGCCACTCATGCAGTACTCATGAAGGAAGGTAGGATTATCGCTCAGGGTGATCCTCAGGAAATTGTCACTGCTGAGCTAATTCAGGAAGTTTTCGACCTAGAATCTGTTATATGCGATGACCCCTGTACCGGAACACCACTGGTAGTTCCGGCAGCTCACCAAGAGATTACTATTGCCGCGGACGCAATTGCCGCCGCCCGCGAAGGTCACTAAGGAGCCTTTTATGGGTGATTTTGAGACCCTTCCACATAAAACCACACAGAATCTCAAGTCAAAGATCATGGCGCGTCCTATGCCGCCTAAAACCCCGCGCCCAACGCCTGCCCCGCGCGTACCCAGCCCGCTTATGACGCGCATCGTAAACGAAGCCGTGGACGCGCAAGAACTTAACGCCCGCATCACAGAGATCGTAGCGGATGGGACTCCACTTATAGAGCAGGCTTACTATGACGACGGAACAGCGAATGAGAACGAACGCATTGTCACATTCCTGTATCGGCATGCCACGGCAGAGCAGGTTCTCATTTTTGTCAATAGACTGACAGATGAGAAAAACCTGCCGTTGTCTCTGATGGAACGTATTCCAGGCACCGATTGGTGGGAGCTGAGCTTCCAGATGCGCACCGACTGGCGGGCTTCCTATAACTTTATTCCCACACCGCCAGGGGAACGCCCGATCTGGCTGGGGGAGGACGATCAGGTGACATTGCGCACCGCTCTCGATTCTGGTGAAGGCGACCCGCTTAACCCGAAGACCGTCTGCAACCGTATTGGCCGTTGTATGGGCGTGGTTGAGCTTGCCGATGCGCCGGTTCATGAGTTTCTGCTTACCCAGCAGGAACTCGACAGCCTTCCTGAACCGCACTGGATGACTACTGCGGACGGGCATGAATATTTGTTGGGACGGGTAGGAAACCCAAGCCCCGATTCTCCGCTTTTTATCCTTTTCGACGGTGAAGTCTGGTACAGGCACGGTATGGAGCATATGCTCAACCGAGCCTTTGCCGCCGGGCGTATTCCAGATATGAATGTCTTCTTTCTGCACTCGGGCGGCCGAGAACGCCGCTGGCAAGAACTCAACGGAGACTGCCCTATAGCCGACTATATTGTGGAAGAAGCGCTTCCTCATTTGAAGCGTCATCACGGGTTGCGTCCGAAACCACAGGACATCATTATCAACGGACAATCCTTAGGCGGGCTGTCTTCTCTGCTGGCGGTTTTCTCGCGCCCAGAGTCTTTCGGAGCGGCAATCGCTCAATCGTCTTCGCTGTGGCAGCCTCAGGTTTTCGACAAACTCTCACAGCTGCGTAAAGCCAATGAACTGCACCGTTTGTCCCACCTTCGCCTTGAGGTTGAGGTAGGCGAGCAGGAATGGATTCTGTTGCCGCCGCATCAGCGTTTTGTTCAGGAACTCGAATCTGTGGACACACACCTGAACTACACTGTATTCAACGGTGGTCACGACTACGCCTGCTGGCGTGGAGCTATCATACCCGCGCTGAATCGCATTCTTATGCCCAACCCCTAAAATCTTATAGCCGAGAAAGACATAAACATGACCGAACAGATTGTGGAACGCTCCGAACTGCTCGAAACCCCACTGATTCCTGAGGATTTCGCACGGCGTTACCGTGAAGAAGGGTACTGGATCGATCAGACCATACCCGAGTTTCTGCTTGATGCCTGCCGTGCTAAGCCACATTTTCCGGCGTTAGTGGCACTTTCGCATGCACAGAGTGACGCAGAGGGCAAACCGCAGCAGATTCGACTGAGCTATGGAGAGCTGGAGGCGGCTGCTCGTGCCGCGGCACGTCGCCTAGAGAATGCCGGGGTGCAACCCGGCGATCGTGTGCTTTTACAGTTAGGAAATATCGCCGAATACCTGATATATCTCATGGGTATTTTTTGGGCAGGGGCCTTACCGGTCTTTTGTCTGCCACAGCACCGCACGAGTGAGCTTGTTCATTTTGCAACCCGCACTGATGCCGCTGCGCATATATTTTCCTCGAAAACTCCGGGGGCAGATTTTGCAGCGCTCGCCGACGATGTGGCACAGACGATGCGTGCTGATGGTCTAGAACCGCCTATTGCCCTTGATGCTGCGCTCCCGGTAACTCCGTTGAGCGAGGCGGAGCTGGCGGAGCCGTTCCATCCCGGTGTTGTGCAGAATACCCAAAACACTCTGGCAAGCGAGCAGATTGCATTTTTGCAGCTTTCCGGCGGTACAACCGGTATGTCAAAGCTAATTCCGCGCACCCACGCAGCCTACTTGTACTCGGTGCGTGGTTCCGCCGATATCTGCAAACTGAATAACAACACAACCATGTTGGTGGTGCTTCCTGCGGCACATAATTTCACGATGAGTTCGCCTGGAATCCTGGGCGTAATGTGTGTGCAAGGTAAGCTCGTATTTGCTGCTGATCCTAGCCCTCAGACGGCGCTTAATCTGATTCAGATGGAAGGCGTTACCTTCACCTCACTCGTACCGCCCTTGGCGCAGGCCTGGCTGGCATCTGTAAAGAAACGTGATGTGCAGCTGTCTTCGCTCCGCGTGCTTCAGGTGGGCGGATCGAAACTTGCTCCGACGGTGGCGGGGGAGCTCGAAACAACCCTAGGTGTGAGCATCCAACAGGTCTTCGGCATGGCGGAAGGCTTGGTGAATTACACTCGTCTGCGCGATGAACCCTATATACGCATGAATACTCAGGGATACCCTATCAGCCCGGCTGATGAAATCCGCGTGGTGGATGAACAGGATAACCCGGTCGAGCCAGGGCAGAGCGGTCACCTACTCACGCGCGGACCCTATACGATTCGCGGGTATTATCGCGAAGAAAACGCTAATCAGCTCAGCTTTACTGAAGACGGTTTCTACCGCACGGGCGATATCGTGCGTATAGTCGCGGGAAAGTATCTTGAAGTTACTGGACGCGCTAAAGATCAAATTAACCGTAACGGTGAGAAGATCTCGGTGGATGAAATTGAGGAGTTGGCGTTAGAGCATCCGGATATTTTGGATGCGGTAGCCCTCGGTCTGCCGGATGAAGCCGTGGGCGAGCGCGTCTGCTTGATAGTTGTACCTCAGGCTGGGAAATCGCTCGGTGAGAATCCGCGCCGTACCATGTATGAGTATTTCACCGAAAAGAAGCTGGCTGATTTTAAGATCCCCGAACGTGTACAGGTATTGAGCTCTCTACCAACCACAAACGTGGGTAAGATCTCACGCCGTGAACTTCGCATTAAACTAGTTGAGATGCTGGCTCAGGAGTAAGAGTAATTAAGGTAAGCATTAGCGCGGGCTAAATAAGCGTGCGGATACCATAATACCGGGGTAAGAATCTTGAGGTTCTTACCCCGGAAGTTTAACTCAAAAGCAGGTGCTCTATGAGGCATGCGCAGAGAATAATAGTCACGTATAGGTAGTCAACACCCGCTATATGACGGTGATGTAAAGGTTTACATAGTTTTCATATAGGGTAACCTCATCTACAATTTATGTGTATATAAATTTTGGCATACATAAGACATGACGCCAGAGAGGAACATAATGTCCGCAGAGACTACTCTTCGCCCCCTGCTTGCTCAGTATATCCACGAGGCAGATTCGCTGGATACCGCCTTTTCCGAGTCTACGACCGACCTTTTTTCTCTGGGGATGGACTCAATGGGCGCTTTTGCCCTGCTCGATGACCTCGCGGGCAAGGGGATTACTATCGAATTCACTGAACTGGTAGAAAACCCGACCGTCGAATTTTTGCTCACTCGCATCAGCTAACTTTGACGAGATCGGTACCTATATAAGGCCGATACTCACCCAACCAACACACGACACCGCCTGAAAGAATAGACCGGACTATGAGCATCACCGAGCATAGTGGGTCCAAGCATGACTGGATTCCCCTGACCAAAAGCGCTCAAGGTATTTATCTTGCCGCTATTATCGATCCCAAAAATCCCTGCTATAACACGGCAGAGATCATGGAATGCCCACCCGAGACGAATCTTGATTACCTGCGTGAGGCATTTATTCAGCTCTACCGTGAAAATGAAGGTTTCCGGGTGCAGACGCGCGTGCAGACTGGGCGTCCAGAGCAACGAGTCATGCCACTTGATGAGTTTCTGACTAATCTTGAGGTACTTCCGGTAATTTCCCTCCCGACTCAGGAAAAAACGGAAGAGCAGAATCCCGTTCCGGCAACGGTGCGTGATTGGGCATCCGAGCTGATCCGCGAACCGCTGATCACCGATGCGGGTGTTACGGTACGCTCCGCTGTCACATACTACGGGGGTAAACTCTGGGTTTACCACAGCTTTAGTCATGTGGTGGCAGACGGTTTTGCGGTGTTTAACGCTCTGTCTCGCGTAGCAGCTATCTATCGTGCTTTGAGCGCCGGAAAACCTCTGCCTACTGTTAAACGCGCCTCTCTAATGGAGCTTCTTCAGGCTGACCACGCAGCTGAACATGCCCGAGAAGAGGACCTGGCCCTGTGGACTTCCGAGCAAGCGGAAGTACTTAGCCAACCCGATACATCGCTGGCAGCACGAAGTGCATCACCGGCACCACAGGCCTTGCGTGAGGTACTGACCCTGCCTGATAAATTACAGCGAGATATGCTGGAAATTGGCAAAATGTACGGAACCTCCTGGCCCGTTACTGTAACCGGTGCCGTAGGGTCTTATCTGGCCCGTATTGGTGGGCATAGAAGCGCTGCTTTTGGTGTACCCCAGATGAACCGTATATTTGGGGCTCAGGTTCCCGCAGAAACCCGTGCTCTCGGCAAGACCAGCACTCAGACTGGAACCACCGCCGTGAACGTGCTTCCTGTACAGGTTTCAGGTATGGGAAGTATTGCACAGGCACTCGATAGCGTAAAGAACCAGTATGCACGAAACGCCTCACATCCGCTTGCTCGACAAGAAGACCTAGAACGTTTAGCGCAGTCCAATGACAGCCGCCTCTTTGGCGCCCAGATCAACGTTATACCGTTTGATGCCGCTTTACCGCTAGGTGCACCTACCGAAAACACGCCTGCTTCTGTGGGGTATATTCATAACATATCTGCGGGACCAGTTGCGGATATGACCATTACCCTGCGAGGCATACCCGGGCGCGGTCACACAATTTCTGTGGAGCTCGATGCCAACCCGAACCTCTACACCCATGAGCACGTAGAATTTCACGCCCGGCACCTACAAAATTGGTTGGAATCTTGGGCTCAGGCTGCCCTTGAGGAGCGGTCGATGGATACCCTGACGACTGCGTTACCGCATGAGGTAGAGCTGCTGGAATCGTTTAACGCTACCGCGCATCCGATAGAGTATAAAACTTTGCTTCAGCGTTTTCAGGATGCGCTCACACGCTACCCGAACGAACCCGCACTCTACGCATGCGCGCCAGATGAGGACGGTACGCTGTCCCCGCAATCTCCGCAGGCCTATGAATTTTCGCAGGTACTCATGTATCATGAGCTGGATGTGCGAGCCCGCGCCCTAGCAAAGGCGATGCTGGAAGCTGGCGTGTGCCCTGGAACTGCTGTAGGCCTACGTTTTCATCGAGGACTTGAACAATATATCGCCTTATATGCGGCGCTCTATGCAGGGTTTGTCTATGTGCCGATTTTGCCGGATCTGCCCGCCGAACGTGTGAGCTCCATGGTGGAAGATGCGCAGTGTTCGGCGCTTGTGTATGGTTCCGGGCTGAGTCCTATTGCAGAGGCCGAGTTAAAACCGGCGAATACGCAGAGTTTGTGCGGGCTGCAGCAACTTGAATTTACTTCCTTGACTGATCCTGTCGGAGAACCTCTAAACCTTGTAGATGTTCCCGAGGCAAAAACATTCCCAGGTATCGGCACAGCACTGGATGATACCGCGTATATCTTGTTTACCTCGGGTTCGACAGGGCGGCCCAAAGGTGTTGCGATTAGTCATCGTTCCATTGATAACCGGTTACGCTGGCAGCAGTCACATATTCCGGTCGGCGCATCCACACAAGACCGTGCGGGGGACCGCATCTTACATAAAACGCCTATCTCGTTTGATGTTCATGTGTGGGAGCTTTACTGGCCACTTCAGGAAGGGGCAGCCGTCGTTATTGCCGCTCCTGATGGGCACCGGGATCCGGCCTACCTGGCGCGTGTTATCGCCGAACAGAACGTTACCTGTCTGCATTTCGTACCCACGATGCTCACCGCTTTCCTAGAGTCTCCCTACGCTCAACGTACTTTAGCTGAAGCAGGTTTTGGATCGGGGGAGCAGCAACGCCATGTGCGCTATCTTATCTGCTCGGGCGAGGCACTTCAGAAGGATCAGATTCTCAGCGCGCATAATATTATGGGTGTTTACTCTTTAAATTTTTATGGGCCTACGGAAGCCGCCGTCGATGTTACCTTCTGGGATAGCTCCCAAAACCCAGAGTGCAGTACTGTTCCTATCGGCCAGCCCGTTTGGAACACCCAAACTCGTATTCTCGACCAGGCTTTACAGCCGATACCGCCCGGATTCGTAGGGGAACTCTACCTATCGGGTGTACAGCTTGCTGTGGGGTACCAGAACAATCCCGAGGCAACTGCACAAGCCTTTATCCTGGACAACGCTACGGGGGAGCGGCTTTACCGTACTGGCGATCTTGCCGAGTGGAACCTCACCGCCACAAACCAAAAACCCGGCACCTTGGCCAAAAACCTTCGCGGAGTCATCCTCTACCGTGGTCGTGCCGATCACCAAGTAAAACTACATGGGCAACGTCTAGAGCTTGGCGACATCGAAACTACGCTCTCCCACGTTGAGGGAGTCCATAGCGCCGTCGTTTTGCTCTACACGAAGATGCCCGAACCTGCTCTCGCAGCGTTCCTAGAGATAGGCGACGTTCCTGAAACAGAACGCAACCGTATTGTTGCTCAAGCTCGTCAGCATTGTGAGAACACCTTGCCAGACTATATGGTACCGCGCCTATGGCACACCATGGCTCAGTTCCCGGTTAGCCCTTCAGGCAAGGCAGATCGCAAAAACCTGGCACGGCTCGAGTTTACCTTTGATACCAACACCGCAGACGGCCCCCATGGACTTTTAGAACAGCAAATTAGCGAGATTATCGCGGGCGTGCTGGGACGCTCACAATTCGGTGTAACCGAAGACTTTTTCGCAGCGGGTGGTAACTCCCTTGCGGCACTTTCCGTCATTGCCAAGATTGAAGAAAACCTTGGAAAGACGCTCAGTATTGGTGCCCTCTTCGCTAATCCCACGGTCAAGGGGCTGGCTGCGGTCTTGAACGAGGATTCTACTGATGTCGAATTTGCCCCGGTTCTGCCTCTGCGTGAGGTGGACTCCGCAACATCGAAGAATACCGTACCGCTCTTTATCCTGCCGCCCGCAGGCGGTCTGGGATGGTGCTATGCCGCCTATCTGCCCTACATACCCGGGCATCCGTCGGTTTACGCACTGCAACATGAGGCATTCACGAACCCAAATGCTGGCTACGCCCAGAGCCTTCGTGAACTCGCCGAGGGGTATCTTGCGCGTATTCGTGAGACCCTTGAGGAACGTCAGCTTCCATCACAATTTTCCCTGATGGGCTGGTCCGTTGGCGGTACTGCCGCCGTCGAGGTAGCCGCGCTTGCCGAGACTGCCGGTTACGATGTACAACAGGTTACGCTTCTGGATGCATACCCCGTCGAACAGTGGCAGGGGATTCCTGAACCGGACGAGCAAGAGAGCTTTCGTGCCCTCTTACGTATGGGCGGTCTTCCCGAAGTATCGGCGCAGACCGTTCTTGACTTGCCACAGACGCTCGAACGACTGCGAGATGCCGGGTCGGCTATGGGATATCTACCCGAAGACAAGCTAGAAGTATGTTTGGAATCTATGCGTGCCTCTGCCGCCCTTATGCGCGGCTCGAACCACCTTAACTTTGGCGGAAAAGTCGTATTGATTGGAGTGAGCCATGACGATCAACCCTATCTGGATGCGCACGGCTGGGAGCCTCATGTGGGCTCGTTCCGTACCGTCACGTTGAAGAACGGTACCCATCCCGATCTGGTGAACCCGGAGCGCATTCCTGAAATTATTGCAGAAGCCTTCTAAAAGCGCCCTATGGGTATTGGGGGAAGAACAGAGACATCAACAGCACCACGCTAGGAGTTCGGCATAGGTCACGCCTGCGGGCCTTTTGCACTCTATGAAGGCTCAGCAGGAACCTTCCTAAGCACCTTCGCCAAATGCGAGGCATCAGCGGTAGTGCGTCCATCCTCGGGTTGAGGGAAACGCACCCCGCAGGTCGTCACATGATGTTCCGCAGACATAGGTGCCTGAGGATACGCCCCGGGTTCGCCTACCGTCAGGATCCTGCCTAGAGTTCCGTTACCGGCTACCGGATATGCTGTATAACCGTCCGCACCCGTGCGGTACGCGACCGCCAGCATTCGGTACCGTTCATGCTCGGATCGCTGCATTAAATCTTCACAATACGTGGTGTACCTGCCATCAAGGGTTGCGACCAGAATGCCTCGGGAATACAGCATCATATCTGGTTTCGCAAAGGCCACACCCTGCTGGCGACCCTCAGCATTGCGGTGATAAAGCATACCAACGGGGCTTTCCACACGCACTTCTAAACCGGTATCCGTGAGGGCCCGCACCAACATTTTTCGCCATAATGACGAAGTATCAAATTTAATATTTGCCAGCACACCCGCTTCATACGGACTATCGCTTAAACCAAAGCCATATTGTTGCGACAAAATAGATTGCGCATAGTGGTAAGCGCGCAAAGTTTGTGCCGACAATCGCATAGCAAAAGCAGGGGAGAGCGTTTCGGTCAGCAGACTACGAATATTCTGCGTGCTCACATCACGCAACACAGACTCGTACCCTAAAGCATCGTCGACGACCTCATTATCGGCGGCATGAGTTGCCACCTGCTGTAATCCGGCGCGGATCATTTGCCATAAATGCGTATCCGTCGTCAGAGAATCGAACTCGCAAACAACCCCAATACGTCGGTTAATCCGCCGGTTTACAAGCTCGCGTGGAAGCATACGACCACGCACAAAAAGTAATTCATCCACCTCAGGCTCAAAAACCGGACGACGATGCGCCAAAGCCTGCCCGCTTGAATCAACAAAAACGCGGTACATAGCCTCTTTGAGCGAAGGAATATGCGGAAAAAGTTCGGAACCCTGCGGGGTAATGTCACGATGTCCCTGAATAATTGCCTGTTCCTCATGATGCTCTGCCAGCATACGCCATAACAAAGAAACCTTCTGCCAGCCAGTACCTTGACCACCTGCCGAAAAGTCCATATTCTCACGGGCTGTAGCCGGTCCTAAAACCCGTCCACAAACCGTAGCAGCCACTGCATAGACAGGCTTTTCAGGGTACTCCAGCGCTGTCCACAGTGGATCTGAGGCACCGCCCTCATTATCATCATCATGCGGCGGCAGGGCAGAGCCCGAAACCGTCTCTAAATACCCAGCCCAAGGCTTCGGAAGCACCAGAATCTCAGTCTCATAGACATAGAGAGATAACGTACCGTCATCGCTATGCTCGTAAAGCGAAGACTCAGGATCCTGCACAGAGGAGAACTGTCCGCCTGCCTCAGGGGCGATTTTCACATTAAAAGGCGCAATAACTTCCGGCTGCTCAGCCGATACCCATTGTTTGCACCAGAGCTTGGGCAACACATGGATAACCAGAGTATGCACGGCACCCGGCTGAGGATGCGTGTGTTTTAGGATCGTAACGCCGACACCGTTACCGCGCGCGCTCGCTTGAAAGTAGCGAACTTCACTCACCACCCGTTACTTCCAACCAGGGAATTTGACCTGCGGGCTTAGGAGCAGAAGGCAGACCGGGACCGCTCCATGAACCAACCACGCGTGGGCGGCTGCCGAGTCGCTGGCCCACCATCTTGACGGATAGCCCATTGATAGAACCGATCTTTTCGAGAATGCCGGAACTGATATTGAAAGTCGCTGCAATTTCCGCAAGCTGGGTTAACAAAGCCCGTGCAATGTCTTCGGGGGTGGAATTTCGAGAGAAGAAATAGGAATGTCCTAGACGTGCATCCGGGCCAACCTCGGATTCAAGAATGGCGTTAATATCCGCATACCGTTCTATAACGATGTCTAATTCTTCAGAAATAGCACCTCGTTCAGCTTCAAGCTCTGTACGCAAATCTGTTTCATTGTGAGGATTCATTTCCATCCAGATAAAGCGACGGCGCAAAGCCAAATCAATGGTACCCACAGAGCGGTCGGTAGAATTCATAGTTCCCAGAATGTGCAGGTTATCTGGAACTACTAAACGGTTATATATTTTACCCTGATAATAAAGCGGAGTTTGCAAAGTCGCATAGGTGAAACCCTGGGGAATATCCGCATCAGCTGCAAATACTGAACCGTAAAGTTTTTCACGATGATCCTGAAGTTTTTTTACGGAAACACGCTTTGACGTTTCAATAACGAGCATAAGGTCGCCGAAAACACGGGAGGTATTGGCGCGGTTAATCTCGTCAATGAAAAGCAGATGTGGTGTCGTGGGGTTCTCAACAGCTTTTCGGCAGGCTTGAAGAAATACACCTTCGTGAGACACAAATTCAGGCTCATCTTCTTGGCGTGAAAAGTTTGGACGCAGACCGCTCACGAACTCTTCGTAACTCGTGGACGGGTGGAAGACTACCGTTGTAATGTTGGCCTTGCCGTACCCAGTATCCTCACGTGAGAGAGTATTGATCTGGTAAGACTTTCCACAGCCCGCGACTCCCTCAAGAACAACACATTTATTTTTAAAAAGAGATTTTGCAACAGGCCCGGTGGGATAAAACCTGCCGCTTTCTTCTTCAACTGCATTGAGGGTATTCTCAAAATCTTTAGGCGTGGGTTTTTTCCGTTGAGTAGGCGGTTTTTCGATTAAAGGTTTAATATGCTGCGAAATGAGATCCTGAAGTTGTACAGGAACTCGGGAATATGGCATTCCGGCAGAATTTCCAAAATAGATACAAATACGAATATCGCGGTATATGGAAAACTTTTTTACGGTATCTTGTGAACGTTTATGGGCTTCCTGTACTGCGGTATTAAAAAGAGGAATGCACTCCACAAGCTGGAGTGCAGAAATATTAGGGTTTTGATTCTCGGCAGCTTTAATTTGACGATCGATAATACGGTTCATGCCACCCGGAAGCAGGTTGTCATGGCCATCAAGGATCATACGCAGAGTTTCCCGAAAACCTTGCCAAATATTCTCGTAGAAAGCATGTTCTGTTTGAACGATAGTGTCGTTGTATTTAAAGGAGTAATATACCTGCACGCTACCATTAAAAGGTTTACTCGGTAGTATTTGAGTATTCTTTTGTTGTGCGGATTTAATTTTCTCGACAAAAGTATAAAAAGATACAAATTCGGAATCGTGGATACTTTCTCCAAAAGCCCACGACGATGTAATCTCCGCGTCTATACTTTTAAAGTTTGCCTGGAGGTTGTTAGACACTGAAGTCCCTTGGTGATTGTGGTGATTCTGACCTTCCAATTATATACCGAGACATGGAGTAAAAAATATCATCAAAACATATTTATTTGATAAAGCTCCACCTGTGATAGAAGCCCCTCGGAAGTTGTACTGGACGGTTTTCAAGGGTAAAAAGTTCCCTCGCTCTTGCACCGTACAAGAGCGAGGGAACCAGTTAATTTGGCTTTCCGCTGAAAGCCTGGCTAGAACACAATGGAACTAGTCATCGATATGTGTTGCCTGAATTGCGTTAACGTTATTCAGATCGTACTTGGCAAACGCCTTGGCAGCCGCATCGGCGGGCACCTTACCGTCCTTTGCCAACAGCTGCAGGGCACGAACTACCATTGACTGAGCATCAATGTGGAAGAAGCGACGTGCACCGGGGCGGGTATCCGCGAAACCGAAGCCATCGGCTCCCAGAGTTGCAAAATCGTTCGGGAGGAACTGGCGAATCTGGTCAGGCATAGCCGACATGTAATCGGAGGTCGCCACAATAGGACCTTCAGCACCGGCAAGCTTCTGAGTCACGTAGGGTACACGTGCAGGCTTATCGGGGTTGAGTAAGGTTTCTTCCTCAGCAGCAAGACCTTCGCGGCGCAACTCGTTCCACGAGGTTACCGACCATACATCAGCCGAAACGCCCCAGTCCTCAGCCAAGAGTTTCTGAGCTTCCAAAGCCCACGGTACAGCAACACCGGAGGCGAGCAGCTGAGTCTTGGGTCCGGAGGTAAGCTCAGAATCCTTGAGCTTGTAGATGCCCTTGAGCAGACCATCAATATCCAGGTTCTCGGGTTCTGCAGGCTGGTGGATCGGCTCGTTGTACACGGTCAGGTAGTACATGACATCGTGATCTTCATCGAGGTTACCGTACATCTGCTCAAGACCACGCTTGACGATGTGCCCGATCTCGTAGCCGTATGCAGGGTCGTAGTGCTTCACGGCAGGGTTGGTGCTTGCCAGGATGGGGGAGTGGCCATCCATATGCTGCAGACCCTCGCCGGAAAGCGTGGTACGACCCGCAGTAGCGCCGATAATAAAGCCTCGTGCCAACTGGTCGGCAGCAGCCCAGAAAGCGTCGCCGGTGCGCTGGAAACCGAACATCGAGTAGAAGATGTAAATCGGGATCATCGGCTCACCGTGCGTATCGAAAGAGGTACCGGTCGCGATAAATGCTGCGGTCGCGCCAGCCTCGTTAATACCCACGTGCAAAATCTGACCCAGCGGCGACTCCGTGTAGGAGAGCATAAGCTCGTGGTCAACAGGAACGTAGTTCTGTCCGTTCGGGTTGTACAGCTTAGCTGAGGGGAAGAATGCGTCCATACCGAAGGTACGTGCCTCATCGGGAGTAATAGGCACAATACGGTGGCCGAAGCCCTTGACACGCATTAGGTCCTTCATGAGACGCACGAATGCCATTGTGGATGCGGCAAGCTGCTTGCCTGACCCCTTCTTGGTACCCGCGTAGACCTTGTCGTCCGGCAGTTGAATCTCAGGCTGAGTATTGGGGCGACCGGGGAGGAAACCACCGAGTTCTTCGCGACGCTTGAGCATGTACTGAATTGCCGGGTTGTCCTGACCGGGACGGTAGTACGGAGGGTTGTAGAGGTCCTTCTCCAGCTCTTCATCAGAGATCGGGATGTTCAGATGGTCACGGAAGCCCTTGAGCGCTTCCATGGTGAACTTCTTGATCTGGTGGGTCGAGTTACGGGACTCGAAGTAGGGGCCAAGAGCGTAACCCTTAATGGACTGTGCCAGAATAACGGTCGGACGTCCCTTAGTCTCCAGCGCTTCTTTGTATGCAGCGTAGATCTTCTTGTAGTCGTGACCGCCGCGGCGAATAGCCCAGATTTCGTCATCGGTCAGGTCAGCAACAAGTTCCTTGGTTTCGGGGTACTTGCCGTAGAAGTGCTCACGGATGTAACCGCCGTCTTCGCCGCGGAAGTTCTGGTAGTCGCCGTCCAAGGTTTCGTTCAGCAGTTGGATGAGCTTACCGCTCTTGTCCTTAGCGAGAAGCTCGTCCATCTCGGAGCCCCAGACAACCTTGATGACATGCCATCCGGCACCGCGGAAGAACCCTTCGAGCTCCTGGATGATCTTGCCATTACCACGCACAGGACCGTCAAGACGCTGCAGGTTGCAGTTAACCACGAAGGTCAGGTTATCGAGTTTTTCGTTAGCCGCGAGCTGCAGTGCACCGCGTGATTCGGGCTCATCCATCTCGCCATCGCCGAGGAATGCCCAGACGTGCTGCTGCGAAGTGTCCTTGATACCGCGGTTCTGCAAGTAGCGGTTAAAGGAAGCCTGGTGAATAGCATTAAGGGGGCCTAGACCCATCGATACTGTGGGGAACTGCCAGAACTCAGGCATGCACCGGGGGTGCGGGTAAGAGGGAATGCCATGCTCGCCCTTGGTCTTCTCCTGACGGAAGCCATCCATGTCCTCTTCGCTGAGGCGGCCCTCAACGAAAGCGCGCGCATAGTTACCGGGAGAGGCGTGGCCCTGGAAGAATACCTGGTCACCGCCGCCGGGGTGATTGCGTCCGCGGAAGAAGTTGTTGAACCCAACTTCATAAAGATCAGCGATACCTGCATAGGTGGAGATGTGTCCACCAACACCGATGCCCTGTTTCTGTGCGCGCTGCACCATAATGGCAGCGTTCCAGCGAATCCAGTTACGGTATTGTTCTTCAAGGTCAGCATCGCCGGGGTATTCAGGCTGCTGGTCGACTGCAATGGTGTTAATGTAGTCGGTCTTGGTTAGAACCGGTACCTCAACGCCTTTCTTGCCTGCTTCCTGAATTAGGGATCGCAGGATGTACTCGGCACGTTCGGTGCCGTGAGTTTTGATGAGGTCCTCAAGGGACTCGGTCCACTCCTGAGTCTCCTCAACGTCGACGTCCTTGAGGCCGTCAAGTAGAGTACTCAGGGAGTGTTCGTTCGGTACGTTAGCCAAACTAATCCAACCTCTCTTCTTATCCAATTGTGAAGGCGCTTGTGGCGCTGGTGCGAGGCACCCTTTGGTAAGCATGCGCACAGTGTTCTAGGAGCATACTTCTTTCTCTACTATCTTAGACCTTATTTTGATCTCCGATGACTGTTTTTGAGGTTTTTTCGTTGGAGGCTTTGGGTTATGAATGAAAGTGGGCAGGTTGGTGCGATATTCCGCGGTAAGAATTTTTGCCTAAAATGTGCAAATTTCCCGATATAGGGGCTTTCCCCCTTAAAATTTGACACCTTGAGGCATGTTGTTATTTGTGTTTATGTGGTTTTATGAGGGGTATAGTCATGGGGTGAAGACTTTGAGGGCGTAGTAACCACTATCTAATTCTGATGTGACATATAACATGCACATCTCAGTTGCGAGTACATGAGAAACCCCGTATAGTATTACCTTGTTCGCAGGAAAACAAAGGTTTTTATGGCGAAAATTGGGTCTTTAGCTCAGCTGGTAGAGCGCCACGTTTACACCGTGGATGTCATCGGTTCGATCCCGGTAGGACCCACACATAAATCCCGTACCGTAACAGGCGGTACGGGATTTTCCTTTATATCCACTCTCTCCGCGCATTATGGGTATATCGTGGAATGCTCACAATAATCATTCAAAGACTGCCGAATGTTATTCCTGTCTAATCCAAACGCTTAATTCCTTGGATACACGCGGATAAAACGTAAAACAGCGTATTCTTGTATACATGACTGAAAACAAGAAGGCACAGATTGGTGTTACCGGGCTTGCCGTCATGGGCGCTAACCTAGCACGTAACCTAGCACGTAACGGGTACACCGTAGCACTGCATAACCGTTCTGTTGAGAAGACCGATGCCTTGCTCTCTGAGCACGGCGCAGACGGTGACTTCATCCGTACCGAGTCGCTTCAAGGTTTGGTGGACTCGCTCGAATCTCCTCGCCGCATCCTGATTATGGTAAAGGCGGGTGCCCCCGTAGACGCTGTTATTGAGCAGTTAACTCCTCTTCTTGATGAGGGGGACATTATTATTGACGGCGGTAACTCTCATTTCCCCGATACTATTCGCCGTGAACGATCTCTTGCAGAAAAAGGTATGCACTTTGTGGGCGTCGGCGTTTCTGGTGGCGAAGAAGGTGCCCTCTGGGGACCCTCGATTATGCCGGGCGGTTCGGCTGAATCCTACAAGCATGTAGGTCCTATGTTAGAGAAAATTTCAGCAAAAGCGCCGCAGGATGGTTCTCCCTGTTGCGCCTGGATCTCTACCGATGGCGCAGGACATTTCGTCAAAATGGTGCATAACGGAATTGAGTACGCCGATATGCAGGTTATTGGCGAAGCCTACGATATTCTACGTTCTGTTGCAGGTATTGAACCCGCCGAGCAGGCTGAAATCTTCAAGAAATGGAATGAGACCGACCTCAGCTCATATCTGATTGAGATTACCTCGGAAGTCTTGGCACAGGTTGATGCGAAGACCGGTAAACCGTTGGTAGACGTTATTCTTGACCAGGCCGGTCAGAAGGGTACCGGTCGTTGGACCGTTCAGGCTGCTCTTGACTTGGGAGCTCCAGTATCCGCTATCGCTGAATCTGTCTTCGCTCGTGCCCTGTCTTCTTCAGATGTTAAGGCGCGTGCACAGGCTCAGCAGGAACTTCCTGCTGGTCTCATCGCGACCACCGGAGTCGGTGCAGGCGATCCCGAATTTGTCGAAGACGTGCGCCGTGCGCTCTTTGCCTCAAAACTGGTGGCGTATGCACAGGGTATGGATATGATCGCTCGTGCCGGGCAGGAATACGGCTGGGAACTGCACCTTGACACTATCGCATCGCTTTGGCGTGCTGGATGCATTATTCGCGCGGAGCTTCTGGGCGATATTATGGCGGCTTACGCGGGTGAGGTACCGGCCAATATGCTTCTCGCACCCGCCTTCAAGAATCTGATGGAAGAGCTTGTTCCTTCTTGGCGCCGTGTGGTTGCAAAGGCTACCGCGTTGGGTGTGCCGGTTCCGGTCTTCTCCTCGGCGCTTTCTTACTATGACGGACTGCGCCGCGACCGTCTGCCTGCAGCCCTTATTCAGGGGCAGCGTGACTTCTTTGGAGCGCACACCTATGGACGTGTGGACGCAGAAGGCGCATTTCACACTATGTGGAGCGGTGACCGTTCAGAAGTAAACGCTGCAGATATCCACGTTCACTAGAACCTGGATCTTAAGAACAGCGTCAATAAAAGGGGTGTGGCCGCTTCGTGAGAAAGCAGCCACACCCCTTTTTTTGTCTGTGTTTTGTCCGTATGCGCGTGATCCAGTGACCGATAGACTGAGAACCTGGAGAACACGCTGCGAGCAATGATGCTCTGTCTGCCCAAAGAAGACCTGGAGTCGTGGGTGGTTCACACGGGTAACACCAGATTATCGGTGGATTTAATGACCTTATTCAGGGTACAGAAACCTTATATCGTAGTAGTTGCACTATTGAGGTTTGCGGCGAGATGCCGTTATAGATAAAACAACACCACAAACCTCATAGAGAGCACCACTCAAGATTAGATCCACATTGCCGGGTCGATATATTCCACAGCATCGACCAGAGGCTTCTTCTTCTCGGGTGTACGCAGACGATGTTTCGCAGGGATACCCGTAATTATGGAATCACGCGGATGATCGTTCACCACCACGGCATTTGCTCCGATAGCGCTATCTGCCCCAATGACTACTGGACCCAGCACCTTAGCACCAGCACCGATTGTTACTCTGTCTTCGATTGTGGGGTGGCGCTTAATCTTTTCAAGCGAGCGACCGCCGAGAGTAACGCCATGATAGAGCATCACATCATCACCTATTTCGGTGGTCTCACCAATAACGATACCCATGCCATGATCGATAAAAAAACGCCGCCCAATGACGGCCCCTGGATGGATCTCGACACCGGTCAAAAAACGGGTGAGCTGCGAGAGGGTACGAGCTAGAGATTTCGTGCCGTCCTTTTGCCAAAGTTTGTGTGTAAGCCGGTGAGCCCATATCGCATGCATGCCCGAATAGTTAAGCATGATTTCGCCAGCCCCACGCGCCGCTGGATCATGCTCTCGAACATTTTCAATGTCTTCGCGCAGACGGGCAAAAAATCCCATAATCTTCTTTCTGTTACCGTAGATACTTCCCCAAGGTACCAACATCGAAGCCAGTTTTCATATTAGGCGCGCCTGCGCCGCACAATATTGATGTTGACCCTTTATTGCGTACAACTAGAAAAGAATACTGAAATTCCCTATTCTTCTCTGAGCAGAGGAAACGCCCCACAGCACCGTAGCGAACGGAAGCGTGGGGCGTTGTTTCTTGAGGAAGGTTAGCCGCGGATATCTTCGTAGAGTACCGTAGAGATATAGCGTTCACCGAAGTCGGGAACAACTGCAACGATCAGCTTATCCTTATTTTCGGACTTCTTAGCTTCTTCCAATGCTGCATAGACGGCTGCGCCGGAAGAAATACCACCCAGGATACCCTCCTGGGTCGCCAGCGCGCGGGAAGTACGGATCGCTTCTTCACCAGATACTGCGATGACCGAATCGTAGATTTCGCGGTCGAGAGTATCCGGCACGAAGTTAGCGCCCAAGCCTTGAATCTTATGCGGACCAACGCGGCCTTCAGACAGGAGCGGTGAATCCTGAGGTTCAACGGCAACAATCTGCAGGTTGGGGTTCTTCTCCTTCAAGTACTTGCCAGCACCGGAGATAGTACCGCCGGTACCGATACCCGATACGAAAATATCAATCTTGCCGTCAGTCGCATCCCAAATTTCAGGGCCGGTGGTCTTGTAGTGAATAGCAGGGTTTGCCTCATTGGAGAACTGCGATGCGAGAATTGCGTTGTCCGTGGTGGCAACGATTTCCTGTGCCTTCTCAACAGCGCCGCGCATGCCGTCGGTGCCGGGAGTGAGAACAATTTTCGCACCGTAAGCGCGAAGCAGTACTCGACGTTCAGCCGACATTGTCTCGGGCATTGTCAAAATAACGTTGTATCCACGTGCTGCACCAACCATTGCAAGGGCAATACCGGTGTTTCCAGAAGTCCCTTCGACAATGGTACCGCCGGGCTTGAGAGCTCCGGCTTCTTCAGCGGCATCAATGATGGCGCGGCCGATGCGGTCTTTCACGGAGCCTGCGGGGTTGTAGAATTCGAGCTTGACGGCTACGTTGCCGGGCAAACCAGCATCGAGGCGGTTGAGTCGAACAAGGGGAGTCTGACCAATAGCATCAACAATGCTGTTTACGATCTCTGCCACAGTATTTAATCCTTTAGTGTGTGGTGAAAAATCCGATTGATTTTCCGGGGAACCTTGGGTACGTGAGAAACTTTACTACGCTGCGGGTAGCGGTGTAAGTTTACCCGTCACAGTTCGTAATATGCTACTGAGTTGGGAATAAAAACGCTGGCGGCGGTGTAGCAGGCAATAATTTTTCACCCTTAATAGTCCGCGTGCCGTATATATTTCCCATTGGAAAATTATACGGCACGGCGTTCCTTCTCGAGGTTCTAAGCGGTACTAATGGTCGAGTGAAAGAATAGTCCAAGCGTTATTCTGGTACTTTGCTTTGATATCGATATCTTGATCTAGATTTAATCTGTTGTTTTGAGTGTCGGTTGCCGTACCGTCTTTAACAGTCCATGCGCCAAAATCGACTTTGAAATGACCCGGCCAGGTATATGTATCACCATCTTTGGTGGGAGAACCAGCTTTGAGGGCGATGGTTACAACGGGGTTATCGGTCCACGTAGTACCCCCGAGGAAAGGGGAGTTAGACATAAAGAATACTTTGGTTCTCTCAGGAATATTGACCTCTTGAAGATAGCTCGTATCTCCAGTACGCAGTGCATATTGCATGGCAGCGGCGGCAAAAGCGAGGGTTGAGTATAGCCCGCCGGTTGAATCATCGTTGATGTCTTGAGGCTTCTTGGGTTTTGGAACATTCTGCGCTGGATGCTCCTTTGTTGCGGGCTCATAAGAACCTGCAGATTCGTCATAGGAATCAAGTTTGACTTCGCCTTGGTAATCTTTGCCGCATGCGGTGAGCATTGGAATAACCGCGAGACTCAGTATTCCTAAAGTGGTAAATCTGAGCGTGTTACGGCGGGAAAATACCCCGGAAGTAGGCATGATGAAGTAGTCCTCTCTCATGGGATGGGTTGGTGATGGTTTTAGCTTACCTAAACTTTATTATTTGGTACAAGCTTTTAATGTATTTCGCACAAAGTTAACACGCACTCTAAACGCTTTTGTTTGAGTCGCATTTATACAAGCGTGAAAAGACAGCATTTTGACGAGCAGGTGACTGACTGCCAGCTGCTCGTAGAACTAGAGTTAAGCACAAGAGTCGAGAGAGTCGTCGCACACATTCTGATACCCGCGTTGTGTCGTCTGCTGGACTCTTGTTAATTGGTGTCTTTTCGGTACGAAGACTGCTGCTTTGGTGGGTAGGGGGAGCCTCACATAAATATTTTTCTGCCGCACGTATCTTGGTATGCGGTACAGAAAAGAGATTTGAAAAATAATCGAGAAGATATAAAAACACCGTATACTCAACGTTTGTGAGCATACGGTGTTGTGCTGCGGAACGATACCTATTAGTCGATATCCATGTGTAGATCCCACACGTTATTGATGTAGCGGCCTACAGCCTCGCCCTGCATACGTACGTAGCGTTTATCAGAAGGGGTATCTTGCTCTTTACCCTTATTGAAGAGTTTTTCGCCCAAATCAATGGTGAAATCGACGGTCCAGTTATAGGCACCCTGCGCGATAGTAGGCTGCTTGCTGCTAATAACCATTGTGGCCGAAGGCTTTTCGTACCATGTCTTTTCTTCGATACCCTTCATCGTACGATCGGCGTATTTCTGGAGTGCATTCAGAGTATCAGCATCGGTGCTGACCTCCCGAACATACTTCATATCGCCGGTCTGCAGGAGGTAATCGACAGCAGCACCAAAATATGCAAGCGCAGAGGCAAAGCCCGCAACGGTGTTCTGGTGCATTGCTTCGGGAATAACGGGGGTGGGTACGTTCTGCGCGGGAGATTCCGCCGTAGCGGGCTGGTACTCTCCGGGGGTTTCGTACTGCTCTAACTTAGCGACTCCGGAGTAGTCTTTACCGTCGTTGACGAGTTCCGTAGGAGTCGGGGTGGGGGTAGGTGATTCGGAAGCTGAGGGGGTAGCGGAAGCTGAAGAGGAAGCGCTGGAGCTCTTCGTCTGAGAAGTGCTTGCGGAGGCTGAAGAATTAGATTCTTCTTTCTTATCGCTGCCGCACGCCGCTAAGAACGCGACACTTCCCATACTGAGAATCCCCAATGCTGCACGACGATTCAGAGCCGAAGACATCGTTATACCTTTCGTGTGAATGCATTAATCCCGTATAAGTCTAAACGTAAAACAAAACGAGATACTTGATTGTACCGAGGAATGTGACCTAACCCTAACCAAAGGTGAGTAACGTTACCGTATAAGGTAATACCTGGCATGGAGAGGGTATGGGTCTCATACGCACTTAAAACGCCCGGGCAAAGGCTTATTGCCATGCCCAGCGCAGACTTAGAAGTCCCGTATTTTTCTCTAGAGAATCCGGTGAAGACTAGTCAGCAATGTCCCGAATAGCCCATGCGCCATCGGTGTATTTTGCCTTGATTTTTCCTTCACTTGTAACTTTTTGCTCATTTTCTGGAACGTTGATTGCTCTGTGTTGAGCGACCGCCCAGTCGCCCTTGGTGAGTGTGAGCTTTGCAGGCCAAAAGTATTCGTTGTCCTTTTGCTCCGGTTGATCGGTAGTGAGCTCAATCGTAACCGTGGGATTGGAGAGCCAGGTAGAACCATTGGTGATCTCTTCGATGGAATCTACAGTATGTTCTAGCTTGACCTCTTTGAGGTACTGGGCATCGCCCGTAATAAGCCGGTATTGCAGTGCAGCCGCAAAGAACGCGATAGTCGAGTAAAGGCCCGCTACTGAGTTGTCATTCATATTATTAGGCTTGACAGGTTTGGGTACGTTCCGTGCCGGATGCTCGCGTGACGCTAATTCATAAGTTCCGGCAGATGTATCGTAGCTATCAAGCTTAGCCTCGCCCTTATAGCTCGATCTTTCGGCGCTGTTTTGCGACGTATTGCCACACGCAGAGAGTACGGTGATTCCGCCCAGTCCAACAGTACCGAGGGCGGTGATGCGCAGGAGGATTCGGCGCGAAAAAGTGAAAGACATAAAATGCCCCTTCAACGTTGAAATAGCACTAGCTTCTCAAGTGTAGCTCTACATAGAAGACGCCCTGGCAAGATAGATATAGGGGACCCGCGAAATAGTTATACGTTGCTGTGCAGGAACCCCAATAGTTCACAGGGAAAGTAACACTGCTGCGCAGATAATACCGTATATGCAGGGCTCTCCGACATGTGAGGGAAAATACATATCTAGAGGGTATATGTCGAGACATAAAACCCTTAGTTTGACTTTGAAGAACGCAAGGTGAAGAGCAGGAATTCAAAATACCCAGCCTCCGGGTTCCTGCATCAACAGAACCCCGAAGGCTGGGCAAGGGTAACGAACAGCTATTATTTCTTGGGATTAGCTGCTTGTTCTTCGGTTGCCGCAGGATCTGAGGCTCCACCCGTTGCCGATGCAGCAGGACTTGCTGCCGCATTTCCCGAGCTCTTCGTGCCATAGGATAGATTGAGTTCCCAGGATTTCGTGGTGGGATTGTAACGCCCACGGAAATCACAGTCTTGGGTATAGACTCGCTCTTCTTCCTTAACCGGTTTTATCTCGCCGTTCGTCACGCTTTCAGCACCGTAGTCGAATGTGTAGACGCTCTTGAAGAGTAGATTCCCATCGCTCATAATGGCGGGCTGTGACTCCTTGAGCTCGTACCAGGCAGATGGATCTACATACCAGGTTTTCTGCTCGATCCCTTGAGCGATAGTTTTAGCGAGCGCCTCATTTTCTTCGGCGTCGTTACCCGCAAGTTTGACCTTTTTCACGGCGTCGAGGCTGCCGGTTTTCACCAGGTAATCCCTAGCCGCAGCATAGTAAGCGACGGTCGCGTGGAAGCCTGTCACGCTATTTTCGTTGGCGTTATCCGGCAGCTTAGGCATAGGGGCGTTTTGTGGGGGATGCTCGGCATTACCTGGTTCGTAGGTATTTCCCGGCTCAAAATTATCAAATGTAATACGCCCGGAGTAGTTATTTCCGTCGTTGCTATATCCGTGTGGGTTTGAGGATTTTGGGCTTGGCGCAGAGCCGTTAGCGTTATTGCCATTTGATGTGTTGGTGGAGCTGTTCGAGGAACAAGCGGCGAGCATAGTGAGTCCGGCACCTGCTAAAACGGCTGTAACAGCTTGCCTGCGAGTTAAGTGCTGTGACATGGAAGCCTTTCGATGATTATGAGGGTTAAAGCGCATAGGCACCTTCACCCGGATGCGGTTGGAGAAGAAAATATTATGTCTCTATATTCTCATGCTGAGGTGCCGCTGAGCCTTCTTAGTTCTAGGACGGACTCGCGCCTGCCGTGGACTGCTGGTCACGAACTGTGAGTGTGAGGGACCAGGCTTCTTTCTCGAAGGTGCCTTGGATAGTACCCGCATAGTGGAATTTCTGCTGCTCGGCAGGTATTGCACTGGCCTGAGAGTTGACGACCTGCTGTTCTCCCAAACTGATATCGAGGGTGTATCGCCAATCTTTTCGATAATCGTTCACGGCTGTTGGCATGCGTGAGGTGAGGGAGAGCGTGGCTTGAGGAGAAACATACCAGCTTTTGGCAGCCTGACTCTCACCAGTCTCGTCAGTGAAAAGCAGGAGAGCTTTGGTGAACTCGGGGTTGATCGTGATGACTTCCAGAGGATTGGTGTCACCGGTAGCCAAGAGATAATTGAGCGCCGCATTGAGGTAACCGATGGTATCGTAAAAACCTGCAATGGAGTTTTTGCCCATATTCTCTGTTTTGATGGGGACCGGAACGTTTTGCGCCGGATGTTCTGCGTTTGCGGGTACATAAGACCCTGCCGAGGTGTTGAAGCTCTCGAAAGCCACCTCACCGCTAAAATCGCTGCGTACATACTGACTTACCGAAGGGTCACTCGTAGCATGAGTTTGCTGGTTTCGAGAGCATGCGACTATCAAAGTGGTGGCTGCAGTGCCGAATAACCCTGCCCCAACGGTACGTAATACACAGCGTCGGGAATAGGGAAGTGAAGTTATCACGCGGAACCTTTCACGTTAAGAAATAAAGGATTAGGGGTTTAGTAATCGGCGGGTATGGTACTCACCTTTGGGGTATAGGTAGAAGTCGGTTGTGGAGCGGGTGTATAGGCTCGTGTGGGCTTTGCCGCTGGGGCAAACTGCTGTGGGGAGATGATGAGCCACCTGTCCTTCATCCATTGCGCGTAGAGAGCCGTAAAATCGCGTATTTCATCCTGCGAAAGCGGTTTCGTCACGTTTGTCGTTTTATTGATGAGCGTTCCGTTTTCCTGGGTAGCGGTGCATTCCCACGAGAATTTGCCGTTATGCTCTGTCGGTTTCTCCGAGACGGAGATTTTCCAGGTACCTCCAACGATCCAACTATTATTAGGTTCGGCGTACAGAGTTTCCCAGGCCTTAAGCCGCTCAAGATCGACGGTGTTTTCGCTATGTACCACTTTGAGAGCAGGGGTGAGATCTCCAGTCATGCGTGCATAGTTAATACACGCCACATAATAGGCGAAGGTGTTTCGCAGCCCCTGAAAATCCTCTTTGAACATCAGGTCGTCTTCTTGGGGGATGGGAACGTTCTGAGCCTTGTGATCGGCAGTTGCCGGGTCTGCCTGGGGAATCGGCACGACCTTTTCCCCGGTTTCGGGGTTCATACTGGGAGTGACCGGGGTGGCGGAATCGTAACGCTGCCAGAGTAGCTCTCCCGAAAGATTTCCATAGTGTGCGCCTGTCTCTGAGGGGGATGCTCCCTCAGCGGTTGCTAAACCAGCGGCAGAATTAGAGGAATCGTTAGAGGAACATGAAACTAATAATGGTGCGGCAGCAACGGCGCTGCCAGTAAAGACGAAGAACTGGCGACGTGAAGGGCGCATAGCAACTCCCAAAATATCGTTATTTCCAGAAAATCTGAAACCCGGGTTTAGTGTGTAAAACCAGACTAGGGCGTGGTGGGTGAAAGCACAAACGTACAGCGACCTAAACCATGATATTAGGCTAGAGTTACGCAAAATACAGCGCTTCGACTCTGTTTACGGCACCTAAAATTCGTGAGGTAAGCAACTTAAACTCACAGGAAACACTCTAAGTTTCCTCAGCAAGCATGCAATAAAGTGTGAAACAATAGCGCACGTGCAACACACAAACGATGAGCGTGTATATTCTGCACGCAAACTCCTAGATGAGCTCACTCTACCCCTCGATACCGCTGATGTTACTCGGGCGAGGGAACAAGTGCGTTCTCTGAGTAAACAGTACGACGATTACATTCTGCCGCGGCTTACCGCTTTGGAGGCACCCCTTACCGTGGTAGTTGGTGGTTCTACGGGTGCCGGTAAATCGACTTTGGTGAATACCTTGATGGGAACCCCCGTATCCCGTTCCAGTGCGCTTCGCCCCACCACTCGGCAGCCAATCTTGCTTTATCGTGCTGAAGACTCCGAATACCTGACCCCCGAACGTTTTCTGCCTACCCTAGAACGGCAGGAGATGGCATCTATCTCTGAAACTTCACCACGCCGGAGTGACATTTGGGAGCTGCCAGGTGCCGAACATCATCTGCACGATACGCTTATCAGCGTGCAAACTAGCGCTCTGCCGCGCGGCATCGCCCTGATCGATGCCCCCGATATTGATTCGGTCTCCGACGAGAACCGCAGGCTTGCCAACGAGCTCTTATCTGCCGCCGACCTGTGGCTCTTCGTCACAACTGCTAACCGTTATGCGGATGCCGTACCCTGGGATCTGTTGCATCGCGCTGCCCAGCGCAATATTGCTGTAGCAGTCGTTCTCAACCGAGTTCCCGAAGGGGCTGCGGATGAGATCGAGTCCGACCTTATGCGGATGCTCACCGAAGCCGGTATGACACCGGTTATTCTGCATAGTATCCATGAACAGCTGCGGGACGAACAGGGGATGCTGCCCGCAGAAGCGGTAGCGCCTCTAACATCCTGGCTTGAGCAGCTTGGTGCGGATGCGCCAGCCCGTGCAGCTATCGCGCGTCGCACCCTGGCGGGCGCTATCACCGGTGCCGGTAACTCTCTGCAAGAACTTGCTGATGCACAAACCCGTCAGGTGGAAACCTACACCGGATTAGAAACTGCGGTGACCTTAGCCTATGAGGATGCGCTCGCCCGTGTGGAAGATTCTCTCACTGACGGCTCATTGCTTCGCGGCGAGGTTCTGGCCCGGTGGCACGATTTTGTGGGAACGGGCGACTTCTTCCGCTCTTTGGAGAACCGCATCGGACGGCTGCGGGACAGGTTTGCCGGAATGCTGACCGGGAAACCGGCAGCGACCACGCGGGTTGAGCAGGCTCTCGAAACGGGTCTGCACGCCGTTGTTCTTGATGCCGCTCAACGTGCGCATGAAACTATCCGTCGAAGCTGGGGAGCGGAACGGGCAGGGCGCGTACTCTTACAGAATATTGACGAGAGCCCGTACCCTCCGCACAGCACCCAGGCTCGTGCGGAGCTTGATGAGACTATCGCCGCAGAAATACGAGCCTGGCAAAGTTCTGTACTTGATATGATCCGTGCTGAAGGCAACGGCAAACGCCAGCGAGCGCGCGTGCTCTCCCTGGGTGTTAACGCGACGGCGGTGCTGCTCATGATGGTGGCTTTTTCGGCGACTGGCGGACTCACCGGCATCGAAATTGGTATTGCGGGAGGATCTGGGGTCGTTGGATCTAAGCTTCTTGAATCGGTCTTCGGCGAGGATGCTGTGCGCCGCATGGCGACTCGCGCTCGCAGTGATCTAGTGGCACGCCTAGAAACCCTGCTCAAACGGCAATCCGAAAACTACCGGCAGGTGCTTTCTTCCCGTGAACCGCGCATACAGCCGGACGAAATTCGTGTCGCTGCCGAACAGCTTCATGAATTAGGTCAAGAACTAGATCATGATCCCTTGGCTCGACGTGAAGACTCGCTTCAGAACTCGGGGCTTGTTCAGCACATGCATGACGATACAACACAGCCATTACCTGTTAAGAACTCTCGCCAGGAGCACACACGATGAACTCATCTTTAGCATCCGCTACGCCGCGCGGGTCTTTTGAAGAACGTGCGCTTCGCCTTCACGATGCGCTCGGCCTGGGTCTTGACGTTATTCCTGATACCGTGCAGGAGAACGCATCCGCAACGCTGAGCCGAGTCATGGAACGTCGGCAGCTTTCGGCAGAACACACTGTAATTGGTTTTTTCGGGGCCACCGGAAGTGGAAAATCCACCCTTTTCAATACCATTGCTGGGATGCCCCTGGCACGTACCGCCGTTACACGACCGACTACCTCAGAAATTCAGGCGGCGATTTGGGGACGGGACGGAAGCGAAGAGCTTCTGGACTGGCTTAAGATCGAACATAGGGTCTATCCCGAGGAGAACGAATCGATACGCCAGATTCGTACCCAAACACAAAATTCGGCGGCAGATTTTGCAGCACCCCACGAAATCGTAGAGCCCGTTCCTGGTATGTGGAATAAGCTCAAAACGGCGGTTGGGCGTGGGCAGACCCGCACACGATCTGGCGGGCTGATCCTGCTGGATCTGCCCGACCTTGACTCGGTAGCGCATCACCACCGGGAGCAGGTAGAGCGCATGCTCTCCTATGTGGATGTGTTGGTGTGGGTCCTCGACCCCCAAAAGTATGCGGATGCGGCGGTGCACCACGATTTTCTGGCTCCTCTCTCCACTCGTGGGCATCGCATGGTATGCGTTCTGAACCAAGCAGATACCCTAGATTCCCATGAGGTTCCACAAGTACTTGATGCGCTCACGGAGCTTTTAGAAGCGGACGGTATTACGCCTCTGCTCATTACAGCCCCATTTGCACTCTCGGCGCATACCGGCGAAGGCGTTTCTGCCCTGCGGTCGTTGTTAGGACGTGTGGCGGCTGAGAAAAATGCGGCGTATGAGCGTACTGAGGCGCAGCTATATGCGATTCGCCGTGATCTTGCAGCCTATAAGGGCGGTGAAGCACCTCTTCATGAGCCTGACTATGCCGTTGATGAGCTGACGGAAGGCTGCTTTCAAGCCTGCGGGGCCGTTGAAGTTCTTGATGCCGCAGAAGCCTCGTATCGTCGTCGTGCCGTTGCCAACACAGGATGGATAGCTACGCGGTGGGTTGCTAAGTTCCGTGCCGACCCGCTTAAGCGCCTGCATCTTGGAGACGATACTGCGGGTACCCAGAGCGCGAGTGAATCTGCACCACAGAAATCTCCGATGCATCTAACGGCTAGTTCGTTACCACCGCTTACTGCAGCTCAGCAGGCAGCATTAGCTCAGGCCGCGCGCGGTTATGGTGAGTCTGTAGCCCAAAATATTGAAGCTCCCTGGAAGCAACGTATCCAGAACGCCGCCTTGACCCGAGAACAGGATTTTCCGGAGGCCTTTGAGAGGGCGATCGCGCGTGTAGACTACAACACTACCCAGTCACGTTTCTGGTGGAAGCTACTTAACGCGGTGCAATGGATTGCATTTCTCAGTCTTTTGGGAGGCGTAGCCTGGCTGACTGCAATGGCATTTGCAAGCTACCTGCAGATACCTCTGCCGCCTGCGCCCGTACCCGAAGGATCCCCCGTACCTGTACCCACACTTTTACTTATCTTGGGGGTGCTTTTAGGGATCCTGGGTGCCGTATTGGGTAGGGCACTGGTGAATGTGAGTGCCCGTGCTTACCGGCGTTCCTTGCGAACGCGCATGATCCAACAGTGCGAAAACGCGGCACAGCAGGTTGTCGTGGCGCCCGTATTGACAGAATGCGAGAAGCTCAGGCGCTATAGGCAGGCTCTGACATAAGAATGAACACCTAAACAGCATGAGGGGTGTGGAACCAACTAGTCGGTTCCACACCCCTCTATGGTTTGACCTAAGCTACTATACGTTCCGAAGCGCTTGTGAAATCTTATGAGCCGCATCAACAACAACCTCGGCGTATTTGCGACCGGGCTGCATACCGAGTCTTTCGATAGGACCGGAAATAGAAACGGCTGCAATAACTTTGCCCGACGGTGAACGCACAGGGGCAGACACGGAAGCCGTGCCGCGCTCGCGTTCACCTGCCGACTGTGCCCACCCTAATCTGCGCACGGAAGCAAGCATGGCAGCGCTGAAATACGCATCTTGCAGACCCTCAACAAGGCGGTTCTGATCTTCCCATGCCAAGAGTACCTGGGCTGCGGAACCAGCCTTCATGGAGAGCTGGGTTCCTATAGGAATTGAATCATGCAGCCCAATGGGACGTTCTGCGGATGCTACGCATACGCGCCAGTTTCCCTGACGCCGGTAAACCTGTGCCGACTCGCCGGTTACATGGCGAAGCTGATTTAAAACCGCTCCCGAAGCCGCCAGGAGGTGATCGGCACCAGCCGCATTTGCCAGTTCCATCAGGCGAGGACCCAACATAAAGCGCCCCTGAACATCGCGTGCCACCATACGGTGGTGAGAGAGCGCCACCGCCAAACGATGCGCCGTTGGGCGAGCTAATCCGGTGGCCTTAACAAGCTGCCCCAGCGTGACCGGACCAGCCTCTAGGCATGAAAGAATAAGCGCGGCTTTATCAAGTACCCCCACGCCAGAGGAGATGTTTGGTTCGACCTCAACAACCTGTTGGTCATCCGTGAGAGTATGGGGAGTCTTCAAAGGAGTCGAAAGCCCCGACGTATCGCGAGGGTGACGTGCTCCAGGCAACGGTGTAGACGATGGTGCAGATGTCATAACTCTAGTTTAGCTCAGTGCATCTCAAAATGTGGAAGATAGGGCGCACTTCATAGACTCTTCCTCTGAACCTGCCCATGATGGAGGAACCCTGAATACCAAATTTTTGAAATATATTCCAGGGTCAAGAATATATGTGTTATAAGGCACTATATATCTATGATGGGCGGAAAGCCCGCCATATCAAAGCAGGAGGAAAAATGGCAGGGGACAATACTGCTGCGACAAGCGCTATACCCACATCTGTGAAGCGCCCGCGTACTCTCGCCGAAAAAGTCTGGGAGAACCACGTCGTGGTGCCCGGGCAAGATGGCAAACCCGACCTTCTCTATATTGACCTGCATCTTCTGCATGAGGTGACCTCGCCCCAGGCTTTTGAAGGACTACGCCTCGAAAACAGGCCCCTGCGCCGTCTCGACTTGACGATCGCAACTGAAGATCACAATACCCCCACCGAAAATATTTTCTCGACCATTGCGGATATTACTTCGCGAACCCAGATCGAAACCCTGCGTCGTAACACCGCGGAATTTGGCGTGCGCCTCCATCCGCTCGGCGATATCGAACAGGGTATCGTACACGTAGTCGGCCCGCAGCTGGGATTGACCATGCCCGGAATAACCGTCGTCTGTGGTGACTCGCACACCTCAACCCACGGGGCTTTCGGTGCACTTGCCTTCGGCATCGGCACCTCTGAGGTTGAGCACGTGATGGCAACCCAAACCCTGCCGCTGGCGCGCTTTAAAACAATGGCAATCAATGTCGAAGGAACCCTAAAACCTGGAGTAACCGCCAAAGATATTATTCTTGCCGTTATCGCTCAGATCGGTACCGGAGGCGGGCAGGGATACGTACTCGAATACCGCGGTTCCGCGATACGCTCCTTGTCTATGGAAGGGCGTATGACCATCTGCAATATGTCGATTGAGGCAGGTGCTCGTGCGGGTATGGTAGCTCCCGACGAGACCACTTTCGAGTATGTTAAGGGGCGTCCTCACGCACCCAAGGGCCAAGATTGGGAGGACGCGCTCGCCTACTGGAAGACCCTTCCCACCGACGAAGGGGCTGTTTTCGACAAAGAAATCTTTATTAATGCAGACGAGCTTGAGCCCTTCGTTACCTGGGGAACAAACCCGGGTCAGGGTGTGCCGCTGAGCCAAGCGGTTCCCGCACCTGAAGACTTTGAGGATGAAAACGACCAGGCAGCCGCATCCCGTGCCCTGGAGTACATGAACCTTAAAGCTGGAACTCCCATGAAAGATATTCCGGTGGACGTCGTATTCTTAGGTTCGTGCACTAACTCACGCATTGAGGATTTGCGTGCTGCCGCCGAAATCATTCGTGGGCGTACCCTTGCCTCAGGCGTGCGTATGATGGTCGTTCCCGGCTCACAGAAAGTTCGCGCACAGGCCGAAGAAGAAGGCCTAGATAAAATCTTCAAGGACTTTGGGGCAGATTGGCGCTTTGCCGGATGCTCTATGTGCTTGGGCATGAACCCCGACCAACTGGCACCGGGGGAGCGATGCGCATCCACCTCGAACCGAAACTTTGAGGGACGCCAGGGTAAAGGCGGACGAACCCATCTTGTCTCGCCGCTAGTCGCTGCCGCAACGGCGGTTCGCGGAACCCTCTCATCACCTTCTGACTTAGAACCACACGCAGACAATGCCCCTGCGGCGGCGTAAAGGAGAACATTGTGGAACCAATTATTAAACACACCGGAATTGGTGTTCCTCTGCGCGTCTCGAACGTGGATACCGACCAAATTATCCCGGCGGTTTACCTCAAACGCGTAACGAAAACAGGCTTTGACGATGCCCTCTTTGTGAATTGGCGTAAGAACCCCGAATTTGTTCTGAACCGAGAACCTTATAAAAATGGGTCAGTGCTGGTGGCGGGCCCCGATTTTGGCACAGGGTCATCGCGTGAGCACGCGGTCTGGGCGCTTAAGGATTACGGGTTTCGAGTCGTTATATCGTCACGATTCGCCGATATTTTTCGTGGTAACTCAGGTAAACAAGGACTCGTTGCCGCTCAGGTGGCTCAGGATGATGTCGAGTTGATTTGGAAAGCTCTTGAGCGGGAACCTGGTACCGAAATTACCGTTGATTTAGAGAATAAGACGGTAACTGTGGGCACTCTCGTCGTGCCCTTCCAGATTGATGATTATGTGCGCTGGCGTTTGATGGAAGGGCTTGACGATATCGGGCTTACCCTTCAGAACATTGAGGCCATTAAAGACTACGAGGCGCGCCGCCCCGCGTGGATGCCCCGAACTCAGGAAGTCTAGACTGGACGCTCGGTGAGGTGCGTACCCTGTGACATCAGGGTACGCACCTCACCGAGCGTTACGGGGTGTATCAGAAACACATTATTGGTATGTTGCTGGGGTTTGATGGTTATATGAGGTGGTTCTTCGAGGAAGTTTATGAGCGGCATCTTTGAACTATCTCGATAAACATCGCGAAGCACAGGTTCTACACAGCTCTTCCGTTTGTAGCAGCCCGTTCGAGAACGTAAAATGATAGCTTGAAAGTCTGTGCAGACCTATTAATAATTCGTTAATGGCGCCGGACCTCAGCACTAACAGCAGTTCTTGTCGGCCCCACCGAGCCGACCGTTCGAAGGATTAGTTATGTCCCTTAACATCAGCGAACTTCGCATTGAGGGTGGTACCCCTCTTAAAGGCGAAGTCCACGTTCGAGGCGCCAAAAACCTCGTACCTAAAGCGATGGTAGCAGCGTTGCACGGATCCACCCGTTCGACCTTGCGTAACGTACCAGACCTAAGCGATGTTGAGATTGTAACTACCCTTGTTGAACTTCACGGTGCGAAAGTTAACTATGATCCTGAAGCCGGTATTCTCACGTTAGATCCCGCCCAAGACGCGAAGACTGCGGCCGATAACGCTGAAGAGATTCAACTCTTCGGCGGTAATTCACGTATTCCGATCCTGATGGTAGGTCCGCTTCTGCATACGCTCGGTACCGCGCGTATCCCTAATCTAGGTGGATGCAAAATTGGTGATCGTCCTATCGATTACCATATGGATGCGCTCCGTAAGTTTGGTGCCGTCGTCGAGAAAGACGATGAAAGCGGCACTACTCTGAACGCTCCCGATGAAGGCCTGCACGGTGCTGAAATCGAACTCAATTACCCCTCCGTAGGCGCTACCGAACAGGTTCTTCTGACCGGTGTGCGCGCCCGCGGCACCACGGTTTTGAAAAACGCCGCTATTGAGCCCGAGATTATTGATCTTATTGCGGTTTTGCAGAAGATGGGCGCAATCATCTTCATTAACGAAAACCGCACCATTATTATTGAAGGGGTTGACGCCCTAACCGGGTACGACCACACTGCCTTGGCAGACCGCAATGAGTCCGCTTCCTGGGCATCCGCCGCGTTGGCAACCGGCGGAGATATTTTTGTGCGCGGCGCTTCGCAGAAGGATATGACTGCGTTCCTCAACCAGTTCCGGAAGATGGGCGGTGAATTCGAGGTTACCCCGGAAGGAATCCGCTTTACTCACCCCGGCGTGATTACCCCCGGAGCAGAGCTGAACCCTATCGTGTTTGAGACCAACGTGCACCCCGGTTTTATGACCGACTGGCAGCAGCCGCTTGTCGTTGCGCTGACGCAGGCAAAAGGAACTTCTATTGTGCACGAGACCGTGTACGAAGAGCGTTTTGGGTTTACTAATGCCCTCAAACAGATGGGCGCTGATATTGTGGTTATGCGCGATTGCATCGGCAGCGAGTTTTGTCGTTTCCACGGTAAGAGCTTCGGGCACTCCGCTATTATTAGCGGTTCTACCCCGCTTAAGGCCGCTGACATTGAGGTGCCCGATCTGCGCGGTGGATTCTCGCATATTATCGCCGCTCTGACAGCAGAAGGTACATCCCACGTTACGGGTGTTGAAATTATCGCGCGTGGTTACGAGAACTTTGAAAATAAACTCGAAGCTCTGGGCGCAAAGTTTGAGGTACTTGCCCGCAAACAGAGCAAGACTCCTAAGCCCGATGCAGAAATTGAGATTGTTGTGCCAGAAGAGGTTGAGGTACAGGGCTAGTATGAGCGGTCAACAGGGGAAAAAAGCATTACCCACACTTGAGCCTACCCCTCAAGGAGATAAGCTCTTTAAGATTCTTGGTAACGCCGCCCGTGCGGTGTATAAAGGCATAGCCCGCATCGAAATTATCGGGAGCGAGAACTTCCCGACCGACCGAGGCTATATCGTGGTTGCTAACCATTCCACCGAGATAGACCCTGTGACCGTTGCACTCCCTATTTTCAATAACGGAGTCTTCCCGCGGTTTTTAGCGAAGGACTCTTTGTTCCGAGCGCCCGTTCTGGGATATATTATGCGTAAAATGGCGCATATTCCCGTGATACGCGGCTCTGTAGACGCTCGCAAGGCGCTTATTACTGCCCGTAAAGTTGTAGAGGCTGGCGGCGCTGTAGTGATTTACCCTGAGGGGACAACTACTGGCGACCCCGAGGGCTGGCCCATGCAGGCCCGTACGGGTGCTGCCCGTCTTGCCCTCGCAACTGGTGCCCCCGTAGTACCGGTGGCGCACTGGGGTGATGAGCAGATTCTTGGGTATGACTACGAAACCGTGGATGGTGGCCGCGTCAAAGAGCATCGTAAGGTTTCCCTATTTCCCCGTAAAACGGTCAAAGTGAAGGTGGGTAAGCCTCTCGATATCGCCTCTTTAATCGATGATCCTTCGCCGGAGGCAAAGCATACGCGTACTGAGCTTGGGGTCGTGACCGACGCTATGCTTGATGCAGTGACCGAACTGCTGGAAGATATACGTGGTGAAAAGGCGCCAACCGGTCGTTGGAATCCCCGAACCAAGCGTCGTGAAGCTCCCGGTGAAATGACCGGGATAGCTGGTAACCTGGGCGAACCGGATCCTAAATAGGAGGCGAGGTTATGGCTCTTTTCACGAATTCCGCTGACAACAGCGAACCGGCTCCACGTAAGGTATTAAAAATTGCAATCTTGGGTGCGGGAAGCTGGGGGACAGCATTCGCCAAAATTGTGGCTGATTCGGCGCGAGAAAATAAAACGGGCGTGCAGGTAGTCCTTATTGGCCGCAGCGAACAAGCTATGGCAGAGTGCTCTCAGACTAGGGAAAATAGTAAATATTTTCCGGGGATGAAGCTACCCGAGAACCTGGAATTCACGGCGGATGCTCCTACCGGGCTCACTGGCGCCGATTTGGTGGTACTGGCTTTACCCTCACAGGTGCTACGTTCGCAGCTTCAACTTTATGCCCGCTATATTGAGCCGCATGCCCTGCTGGTTTCGCTTGCGAAGGGATTAGAAACCGGTACCGGTTTGCGCATGTCCCAGGTGATTACCGAGGAACTTGAGGAAGCCTTGGCGATGCGCGGTGCAGACATCCGCACTATCGGGCATATACCGCATCGGGTATGCGTGCTTTCAGGGCCGAATCTTGCTACTGAGATTATGGGGGAGGAGCCCACCGCCTCTGTAGTCGCAGCACGCACACTGCCCATCGCAGAAATTGTCGCGCAGGCTTGTGCCTGCAGCTATTTCCGCCCCTACACGAATACCGATGTGGTGGGTACGGAAATCGGCGGTTTGGTGAAGAACGTGATCGCCTTGTGCGTCGGCATCTGTGAAGGTCGCAATTACGGTGATAACTCCAAAGCCTCAATCATGACGCGCGGACTTGCCGAAATTACTCGTCTTGCGGTCGCACTGGGTGGTGAAGCAGCAACAATGAGCGGGCTTGCGGGGATGGGAGATTTGATTGCTACCTGTTCATCGCCGCTTTCACGAAATCATACTGCCGGGCGTCTACTTGCCGAAGGGATAAGCCCGGATAAACTCAGCGAACATATGAGCCAGACAGCGGAATCCATCAAATCAGCCCCCGTCGTAGCGCAATTGGCACGCCGTCACGGAGTCGAAATGCCTATCGTGGAAGCGGTCGTTGCTGTCCTGACTGGACGCATCGAGATCGGACAGCTGGCACCGTTGCTACTGGGACGGCGCCTGAAACACGAAGGCCATTAACATCAAGATCTTCCGCAAGAAAATTTTTGCGGCAGATAAAACAACTAATACAGCACGTGTGCGCAGACATGGGCGCTTGAGGGGCGCCCTCTTACGAAGGAGATACAATGACCGAAAACGCACAGAAGAAAACTGTTGCTCTACTGTGTGGCGGACGTTCTTCGGAACACCCTATTTCTCTGATTACTGCCGTAGGCGTGCTAGGCGCCATTGACAGCAGCGTCTACGACGTGGTGACTATTGGCATTACAAAAGACGGTCGTTGGTATTTGACGAATCTGGAAGAGCTGAGTGCACTTCTCGACGCTGCCCCTGCACATGCAGAGTTTACGGGTGGTTCGCACCAGGTTTTCCTGCCTCTTGGAGCCGGGGATTCGCGAGTGCACCTAGTAGATGCTGACGGAAATCTTGAGTATGGTCCTGCCCTTGACGTGGTATTCCCCCTCATACACGGTCCTTTCGGCGAAGACGGAACAATTCAGGGTCTTCTGGAACTTGCTGAGTTGCCCTATGTAGGATGCGGCGTGACGGCATCAGCCGTAGGTATGGATAAGCACTTTATGAAGGTTGCATTTGAGTCGGCTGGGCTGGAGGTCGGGCCTTATGAGGTGGTGACCGATCGCCAATGGACTCATGAGCGCGAGGAATCGCTTAAACGTATAACCGCCCTTGGTTACCCCATGTTCGTTAAACCCACGCGTGCAGGTTCTTCTTTTGGCATTACCAAAGTGGATAAATTTGAGGAACTTGTTCCGGCTATCGAAGAAGCGCGCCGCCATGACGCAAAGATTATTGTGGAAGCTGGCATTGTGGGGCGTGAAATCGAGTGTGGCGTCTTAGACGGTCACCACGGTAATATGCCGCGTGCATCATACCCTGGCGAAATCGAGGTTGTTGATGAGGACCACGGTTTCTATGATTTTGATGCTAAATATATCTCAAAGTCTTCGGCAGTTACCCGGTGCCCCGCCGATTTACCGAAGGATATGCAGGAGCGTTTGCGTGCTCTGGCGGTTAAGGCGTTTTTGGCCCTTGACGGCGAAGGATTATCCCGCGCAGATTTCTTCTACACCCCGGATGGTCGTTTGGTGATCAACGAGGTGAACACTATGCCAGGATTTACCCCGATTTCAATGTACAAAACCATGTGGGAAAACACCGGAATTTCCTATACCGAACTGATTGATGAACTGCTGACTCTTGCACTGGAGCGTCCTTTAGGGCTGCGCTAATAGAAGGAAATTCCAGCATTAGAGCCCCCCAAGACCTTAGGTCTTGAGGGCTCTAAAATTTGCGTTTGCGTGAAGTGAACTGACGGTAAGGATCCAGAGGTATTGAATCCTCTATTTTCCGGTTTTAACACCGTTGAGAGTATCGTTGATGTTCGTGCATTTCTTCTGAGACGGAATTTGTTTGACCGCCGAGTTGAGCTCAGCAAGAAGAGTTGATGATGAAACCTTATCTGCGTCGAAGGTTACTTCAATGGCGGGCGTTCGTCCGTACGTGGTTGCCGTCCACGTTCCCGTCGCACGGTTTTCAGGGCCTGCAGCAGCGGAGGAAGACGCAGAGACCGGCGGTGCTGAGTTCTCTGGCGCATCCTTGGGACGCAGCACCCAATCTATCCCATTGACCTCAGCGCATGGGTCCGATACGGGTTCCTGAACGGTAACTCCGCATTTGAGAATCACGGAGGCTGGTTCGCCCCAAGCAGTCGTTCCTTGCGCCGTAGTTTCACGCTGCTGTAGGCCAACGAGTTTTTCTGGCATAGCAACCATCGCATAAGCGCATACGGGGTTGGCGGCATCTGGAGCCGGATCAAGATTGACATTGCCTGCTCCACACGCGCTGAGTGACAGCACCCCGGTGAGCGCAAGACCCAAGCCTGCTCGCTTCGCTGGGGACATGACGAAAAAGTTAAAAGACGTAAAAGTCACTCTCTCATTCTAACGTACGGTATATTCACTGGCGTGTCGCAGAAACATAGCGCGGCAGATCAGAGGAAAGCAAAAATTTGAATACCAATTTAAAGCTCAAAGTCACGACAATTTGCCCATAGTCCAGGTACCATGAAAGTAACAGTTAATAGTTGATCGTGAAAAGATTCTTAAAATTCGATAAACTTTTGAGAGAAGCACATCCTTGTTATTTAGGGTGTAGGCTCACCCAAGCACGCATATTGTTCGGTAGCTATTCGGTATAAGGACACTTTTTGGGAAACAGACAATGCAAAGTAGCGTCGGCTAGCCTAGCGACTGCATTGATTGCATTCGGTAGTGTGCCGATCGCCGCAACGCTGACACAGGAGGCACGTGGCGCTTCCGGGAAGGTCGCAAACCATCCTGCGACCTCTGAGGCTGCCGCGCCCGGTCAAGCTATCACGCAGCCTGCCGTACCAGCTACCTTTGCAGCTTTAGGTCAGAAAAATGCCGTGACTCCTATGCCCATGCCGTCTGCAACCGCTACCTTGACCATGTACGGCATGGCCTCGGGCAACGTGACCTATGCTGCTCAACCCGCCGTTGCCCTGCAATCGGAATCTCCCATTGCAGGTGCCGAGTTTGCCGCTGCACCTCCGCTTGACTATGACCAGCAGGACGACGGGACTCCTGAGGCTACCGAGACCCCTGCGCAACGAGCTACCCCGGCTCAGAAAACTGATGAAGATGAAGCGGAAGTTCAGCCTGTCAGCCCCGAGTATGAGAGTCCACAGGCACAGCCTTATGATGTCGAAGTTCCTACTGAGGATTCTGAAACAGAGGCTGTAACTCCAACTCCTGCTGCTCCCGTTCAGAACCTTCCTGCTGAGGACGCTGAGGCAGCTTCCCCGGACCTTGGAGAAGAACCAACAGCTACTCCTGTGACGCCTACTCCGGCTCCTACAGATCAGACTCCGGTGAACCCCGCACCAGTAACCCCTACGCCCACACCGGTTAATCCGACCCCGGTGAACCCGGAGCCTGTGCCTGCCAACCCTACTCCTGTGACGCCTACTCCGGCTCCTACAGATCAGACTCCGGTGAATCCCACACCGGTAACCCCTGCTCCGGTGAATCCCACACCGGCCCCAGTGAAACCTACGCCTACACAGGCCAACCCAACACCAGTTACCCCTGCGCCTGATCCGGTACCGACCATTGTGCCTAGTCCGGATCTGACTCCGGTTAACCCTGCTCCGGTGAATCCCACACCGGTCCCGGCGAACCCTACGCCTACACAGGCCAACCCAACACCGGTGTATCCTACCCCCACTCCCATAACACCGGCTCCGGCTAAGCCAACACCCGTGACCCCCGCACCGGTCCCGGTCTCGCCGACCCCGTCGCCCGTAACACCTACTCCTGCAGACCCCGCACCCGCACCGTCTCAGGATCCTGGGTGGACCCCTGCGCCTTCGGAGCAGCCTACTAGCCAGCCTGTTCCGTTCCCGAGCCCAAGTGCTTCCGAATCGGCAGCTCCAACTCCTAGCCCGAGCCCTTCGGGGCATGGAAACCCGGGGTCTGACGATTCGCCAGCTCCAGATGCCAGCCCTTCGGCAACGCCGTCGAGCAATGTCTCTCCAGCACCCGCGCCGTCTACATCTGCTGAACCCTTCCCCAATAGCATCGCGACGTTGGGGCGTTTTGCAACAAATTCAGGGTTCCCCAATGCGTTCCCCGGCGCCGCGGACTGGGTACAGGGATATTTGTCTCGTGGAGAGAACGCCCGGAATGGCTCGCCAACTTTGAGAATGGCGAACCCACAGGAGTCTAGAAACGGTTCTTATTCTGTTCCATCTGCTGTGAACCCGGTTGCTCGTCCGCCCGCAACGTCCGCTGGTTCGCAAGCTCAACGGAACGGCGATAGCCCTAAGAGTGTTCAGGAACGTTCAACGGATTCTCGTGGCCCTGGACTCTCAGGTTTCGTGCCGTTGGCGTTCTTCTCCCTGCTAATTCTTGCGATTACCATTGTGGCGATTCGGTACTTTATCCGTGCCAGGTAACAGGGTATGGGCGATTATTGGGGAATGAACCCTCGGATCAAAAAGCATAAAGCACGGGAAAGTTCACTCCGGAAGAGCACATTGGCTCAGCTGGGGGAGTCTCGTGTTTTGCAATTGTTTATGCCCATGCTGGATGAGCATAACCGCTCCGTAATCCAGGTTGTCTCCGCACATGGGCAGGAACCGGTGCTTGAAGTAGGTCCCGGTGACGACTGCGCAGTGCTCACGGGCGATAATCGACGCACGGTTATCACCACAGATACTCTGGTACATGGGCAAGATTTTCTCGATATCTGGCCTGCCGGTCCGTGTAGCGGTGGTTACGAGGTAGGGTGGAAAGCCACCACCCAGAACCTTGCCGATATTGCGGCTATGGGTGCTGAACCCGTTAGCCTTTTTGTATCTCTAAGTCTGCCACCCGAAACCCCCTATGGTTGGGTTGAAGACTTTGCCTGCGGTATCCTCGACTCGCTGCATGCATGCGGCGCTACAGTCTGTACGGTAGGCGGCGGTGATCTAGGCAGCGCACGTGATGCCAGCGTTACCATAACGGCTGTTGGACGATGCGAAAACCCTGTGTTGAGGTCTGGGGCGCAACCGGGAGATACCGTAGCTTTGGCGGGCTGTACCGGGTGGGCTGATGCCGGGCTGCGGCTACTGACAACCACAGGCTCTCTCGACTCGATAGAGCAGCTGCCTTTTACGGAGAAAGAACGTATCGAACGCGCTGTTACCCATCAGCTAAGACCCGTATCGCCCATACCCGCAGGGCGACGCGCTGCAGCGTACGGCGCCAACGCTATGCTAGACCTTTCAGACGGACTCGTTAAAGACGCGCGTCGAATTGCCGAAGCATCCGGCGTCGATATCGTGTTCAATGATCCTGCGATTACCGAGCTGGCACGTGAGCTGGTACCAGTGGCAAGTCTTATTCTTGAGCATCAGCCCCATAACGATCATGGTGATTCTGCGGTCAGCCTGGCCCGTGAATGCGTTCTGGGCGGTGGCGAGGACCACGGGCTTTTAGCATGTTTTCCGGCGGGTGCCACGATTCCTGAGGGATTTGTCGCTTTAGGCTCTTGCAGTGCTCAAGAACGAAGTGCATCACGAATTCTGTGCGATGGATATGAGCTCCAAAACTATGGTTGGGAACATTACCGAGCATAACCGTCGTATGCTAGAAAGAGCACGGTTACCCAATCCTAGATGGGAAGGATACGTTATGACGAGCGAGCACTTTGCCGCACAAACCCCGCTTAACTTCGGGGTCACGTGGATTGGCGAGGCGCTCTCAACGGTGCGGGCATATTGCAACACACTTAACTCTCTAAACGCTTTCCCTGTTCCCGATCAGGACACGGGGTCGAATTTGGTGTATACCTTAGACGCCCTCAATAAGGCCTTTAGTGAAGGGCTTGATACCCTTCTGCACGATCTTCACGCTCTCACGACGGATATACAGAGCGTTAACCAACGTCTGGGGGAAATCTATGAGAACGCTCTCGTGCAAGCCAGCCGGATGGCTCGCGGCAATTCGGGAACTCTCTTGTGCGCCTGGGCGTTGGAAGCAGTGCGTACCTACTGGAATTTTCCCGGCCGTCTAGCAGAAGAGCTGGGCGAAGAGGCACATAATCTGCCACTTCTTCAGGATCTTGAGGCGATGTACCGCGAAACACCTGTTACGGAAACCGGTACACGCGAGAGCGCGTACCGTGAGAGCTATGCGTTAGCGCTTGCCGCCGAACGAGTACGCCGTATTATTGCGGATGAAAGCCTAGAGCAGGGCACTATGGTAGCGATTATGGTTGCGCTCGCAGATTACCGTTTTCACTATCGTGCAGGATCGGAGCTTACCGATGTGACGGCACGTGCAGAGTTTCGTCGCGCCACGATGCGCCGAGCGCTTGAGGGCACGGCGCAGAATCCGCCGCTGCCAGAACTCAAGGGATACGTAGATGCAGGTGCCCTGGGCTTTTATTTGGCAGCGGTACAATCAAATCCGCGCTGGATGAGCTCGCGTATGCCTGCGCAGGAGGTTTATGCCTTGGCGGAGCCTCCTACAGATGTTACAAAGCCGAACAGTACTTCTGCTCGGAAAGCGCGAAAGACCGAAGGAACGCAGGACCAGGCAGAGCATCATACTGATGCGACCGGTACTCGGGAAAACCCAGGGACAACCTGGGAAATCATGGGGACGCTAACTATAGACCCCCTTACTCTCGTGCAGCTTCGAGCAGAATTAGAAGAGCTTGGCGACTCGCTGTTGCTCACCCCGCTCGATTTCAAGAACAATATGTGGACCTTACACGTACACGTGCCGTCTTTGGAAGAAGCCCGCAAAGTTATCGCTCATTACGGTGTATTAGCGGACGAACGAGTGAGCTCGTTGACTGTTCACGAGGACGAGAGCGCCGCCCCATCGTGTTCTCAAGATTGATGTCTAGAGCCTGTGTTCACGGGGAGGGCGGGCGATCAGGACATGCGTTGCATGGTGACATGAGCTGACGGGGTTCGTAGCGTGCCCCAAATGTGCAACGGTAGTATTAAACTTACGCTACGTCTTATATGACCGTTCGAGCCGAAGGTATTCGGGTTGACGGAGTGCCGCGAGCAGAAAGGAGGGAAAACGTGTCACCTCAAAACTCGAAAGAAGCGCATGATGAGGGCTCGACTCCCAGCCTTTTTGCTGATGAATTTTTAGAAAGCGGTCTTGGACAGGCCAAAAAAGCTGCCAAACAGCAAACAACCGATACCGAGCATTCTGCCCCTAAACCATCTGCCATTCTCTCTGAGGACGAACTTGTAGCCCATGAATATGTAACGGTTCGCGACCTTGCCGAGTATGCACGCGGCACTAAAACGTTAGCGGAGCTCTCCACCCTTGCGCATCAGCGTGAAAGTCCGGAGTATCAGCGTATTGTGGATGCTCTGAGTGCTTCTTTGGGTGCGGCAGCTCAAAGCATGGATACAGCGGAATTGTACGACCTTGCCGATATTGCGTATACGGCGCGTACCGAAGCACCGTCCCAGCGTGGAACGTCTATCCGAGGAAAAACCAAGAAAAGCACACAAACCAAGCCGCAAAAACCGGCAGCAAAGAAAGCGAAACCCCCACGAACCAATCCAAAAAATTCTACGCATAAGCAATTAAGCACGGATATCTCTCCGGAGAAAAACAATAATCTTGCTTCTCTTGTAGAAGAGCCGCATCATGAAAAGGCCGAACCGAAGAACGCCGTAAAGACACCGGGAAAGAAACCTTCGCGCAAGAAAGCCGCTGACCCAAATACCCCTAAGAAAACAGATAAGTTAGCCGCGGGAGCACGGAATACAAAGTCTAGTTCGGACTCTTCTCAAGAGCAAGAAAAGCAACAGCAACGTGCCGCACGGTCGCGGGCTTTAGCACACTATAACGATGAGAAACGCCTGGAAAACGCACCCTTAACACGCTACCTGTCAGTGGCAACGGCACGCGCCCTCAAAACTCACCTGAGCATAAGCACGGTGGGGGAGCTGCTGGAATATTTTCCACGGAAGTATTTGCCTCGCGGAGAACTTAGCCGGTTTGCCGACCTTGTTGAGGGACAGGACGTGACAATTATCGCCAGGGTCACGAACGTTTCGACCCGAACTATGGCGGCACGCAGAGGAAAAATCACCGAAGTCACGATTACCGATACCCTTGCAGAATCCGACCAGAATTCGGTCGATAGTTCTTCATCAGGTACCTTCGCCGTACGCGAGGGCAGGGCCAATACACCGCAACGAATGCCTGCGGGTAAAACCAACCCGCGTGTGAGCGGATTAGCCGCGCCTTCCGCCGGTTACTCGGGCTATGCGGATTCCTACGGACAACAGAGCGGCGGGAATAATCTCTTCGGCGTGCCGCAACATATATTCGGCGGTTCGGATATATCAGGAACCGGGCGGGTGGGCTCCACCATGAAGCTTTCCTTCTTCAACGCATGGACCGCGGCACGCGAGATCCACGCTGGTGAAACCATGATGTTCTCCGGGAAGGTAGGGATTTATCGCGGGGAGTATACACTGACAAACCCGCATTACGCCCTGCTTTCGGACGACGGAAATGCGAACGCCCCCGAACGGGCCGAAGCGCCCATTCCCGTTTATCGTGCTCCGGTAAAACTGCCAACGGATCGCATCGCGACCGCTATTGCTCAGCTCATCGAATCTGTGCCCCTAAAAGAGCTTGAAGACCCAATACCGTATAAAATACGCCGCGCCCGAAAAGTCCCTTCGCTGGAGTGGACCTATCGCGCCCTGCACACTCCCGATAGTGAGGACACCTGGCGTGCCGCTCAAGCTCAGATGCGCTACCGGGAAGCCTTTGTTCTGCAGAGCGCCTTGGCCCGGTTACACGCCGCACGTGCTGCCCACGCCACCGTGGCCCGGCCCGCCCTGCCGGATGGGGCAGCAGATGCTCTGCTGAACGTGCTTCCCTATGAGCTCACCGAGGGGCAGCAGCGAGTGGGCAAGGAAATTTCCCGTGATCTCGCCTCACCGTCACCCATGAATCGGCTTCTGCAAGGCGATGTCGGCTCGGGCAAAACGGTGGTAGCCCTTCGCGCTATGCTTCAGGTAGCCGACTCTGGTGGGCAATCCGCGATGCTCGCGCCCACCGAAGTGCTTGCCGAACAGCATTTCCGCTCGATCCTCGATATTCTTGGGGATTTAGCGGATACCGAGGGTATACCGGGATATGAGACTACGCTTTTTCACCCTCAAAACCAAAAAGAAAGTAAAAAACCCGCGCATCGCGTGCGGGTTAGGCTACTCAGTGCCTCAATGCCTAGTGCACACAAGCGTGCCGTACTCGCCGAGATCGCCGACGGCACCGCCGACGTGGTGATCGGTACTCACGCCCTGCTTTCGGATGCGGTCACCTTCCGCGACCTTGGCATGGTTGTGGTCGATGAACAGCACCGCTTCGGTGTGGAACAACGTGACTCTCTGCGTGGGAACAACGGCGAGCTGCCGCATCGTCTGGTGATGACGGCAACCCCCATTCCGCGTACCGTCGCCATGACCGTGTTCGGTGACCTTGATGTTTCTGTGCTCGATCAGCTGCCCGCCGGACGGCAGCAGACCGCAACCCATGTGGTGCCGCTTGCGGAAAAACCGACCTGGGCAGATCGCCTGTGGACACGCGCTCGCGAAGAGATCGATGCAGGGCACCAGGTCTACGTGGTGGTTCCCAAAATTGGCGATGACGATGAAGAACTTGAAGAAGGCCAGCAGCTCTTCGGCGATGCCGGGCGTGAAGGTTCTCAGAGTTCTGACGGCAAAATACGCCTGACTTCCGTGACTGCGATGACCGCCTATCTAAAACAGAATCCGGCGCTGACTGGAACCCGGATTGCAAGCCTGCATGGGCGTATGGACCCCGAGGAAAAAACTGCTGTAATGACCGCGTTTGAACGCGGAGAGATAGATATTCTGGTGAGCACCACTGTTATTGAAGTGGGTGTGAACGTACCGAACGCAACCCTCATGATGATTATGGACGCCGATCGCTTCGGTATTTCCGGGCTGCACCAGCTTCGCGGTCGCGTAGGGCGTGGTGGTTTTGCCGGAACCTGCTTGCTTGTTACCCGGCAAGAAGCGGGAGGGGTATCTCGCGAACGTCTAGACGCGGTAGCGGCCACCACCGACGGGTTTAAACTTTCGCAGATAGACCTGCAGCAGCGCCGAGAGGGTGATATCCTAGGTGCCGCGCAGTCCGGGAAGAAGAGTACCCTTAAGTTCCTGAGGGCTCTCGCTGACGCAACCATTATTGAGCGCGCTCGTGAGGATGCGCGGGCGCTGATCGCGGCGGATCCCACGCTGGCGAAGCATCCGAACTTGGCACGTACGATTGACCGGGCGCTTGATGCCGACCGTGAGGCATTTTTGGGGCGTGGCTAACACACGGGTTTGGCGGTTTTGTTACCTTGGGCCTCCGCCACTAGAGACTATCGACGAACAGACGTGAGGAACGCATGAGCCGTATTATTGCCGGAACCGCTGGCGGTCTACGCCTTGCCTCGGTGCCGGGGGAGAACACTCGTCCCACGACCGACCGAGTGAAGGAATCACTTTTCTCGAAACTGGAGAGCTATGGTGTTGTGCAGGGAGCGCGTGTTCTTGATGCTTATGCCGGATCGGGTGCCCTCGGATGCGAAGCGCTCTCGCGGGGTGCCGCATCCGTCGAGTTCGTAGAGAAGCACCCCAAGGCATGTGAGATAACCCGCCGAAATGTTGCGGCAACGTCGAAAACTGCAACCGGTATTACCCGAGTGACTCAAGGGAGCGCGCAAAGCTATGTAGCGGTCCATAGCGGCCCCTGGGATCTTGTATTTCTTGACCCTCCATATGCGTTTACACAAGAGCAGGTTCTTGATATTTTGCGTGTCATCGCCCCGAATTTAGCGGAGGGTGCCATCGTGGTCGTGGAGCGTTCCTCACGCGATGCGGAACCTGCGTGGAGCTCTCAGCTGCGCCGGTTTGCAATGAAGAAATATGGCGAGACGGTGCTGTACTATCTTGAACCAGATGAATCATATACGGATACTGGTTCTGAACCCGCCGAAAGCGAGAATGCTTCATGTTAGCTATCTGCCCCGGGTCGTTTGACCCGATTCACCATGGACACCTGGAGATTATTGCTCGTGCCGCTACGCTCTTTGATGAGGTGCTCGTGGGGGTTGCGCATAACTCCTCTAAAAAATACCTTTTTTCTCTGTCGGAGCGCGTGAACCTAGTAGAGTGTTCCCTAGCAGAGCGCAGTATTACCACCGCGAAGGTTGAGGTTATTCCGCCGGGGGTACTTTTGGCACAGTGGGCTCAGGAACACGGGGCGCAGGTGCTTGTTAAGGGCCTCCGCTCGGGGGCGGATTACGAGTATGAGGCTCCAATGGCGAGTATGAACCGTCATTTGGCAAACTTGGAGACGGTGTTCTTGGCGGGGGAGGACCGTTTCGGCGGGGTGTCTTCAACGATTATCCGTGAGGTTGCATCCTTAGGCGGCGACGTTTCGGTTTATGTGCCGCGTGTGGTTTCGGACTCGCTCGTCGCTAAGCACTCACAGGTATCGGGCCGATAACACGATTGCGTAGTTTTATGCGCGATTCTCCCACGATCTAGGGCGTTTTCCTGGGTTTTGCGCGTATTTTATGTGAATTTTGATGCGTCGAATGTCATAGTTTGCCGCCCGAACCTTGATTAACGGCGGTTGAGAAGATAGAATATCTCTTTGGTTTAAGCATTTTGTATAAGGAGATATGCCATTTCACCTCAAAACTCCTCTGATTTGGTGGTGTCAGTCAAAAATCTGGTGCACCGTCCCGGATCTATGGAAACCCTCGACGAGGTTGTACAGGCACCCGCTGATATGGGTAATGCCCTGATTGGTGTACAAGAAGGCACCGACATGGACCTGAACATTCGGCTGGAGTCGGTAGTAGATGGTATCCTGGTAAGCGGCACAACCGTAGTGGATGTACACGGCGAGTGTAGCCTATGTTTGGATCCGATTGATTACGAAATGTCGACCAACATACAAGAGCTTTTTGTTTTCGAGAAGGCCCCCTCTGGCGGCCCCGAAGACGAAGACGATGAGCAGTATGCCGTTGAAGGTGAATCTATTGACCTTGAGCCGGCACTGCGGGATGCAGTAATCCTTCAACTGCCGTTCCAGCCCGTCTGCCGGGAAACCTGCCAGGGACTGTGCTCTGAATGCGGAGCGCGCTTGGAGGAAGACCCCGGGCATCATCACGAGGTGTTGGATCCGCGCTGGTCAGCCTTACAGGGCTTGCTGAGCGAGGATACCGAAAACTAAATTGTTGTTACGAGAGAATGAGAGATAGCTGTGGCTGTTCCCAAGCGCAAGATGTCCCGCGCTAACACCCGCGCGCGTCGTTCCCAGTGGAAGGCATCTGTGCCGCCGCTGGTTAAGACTGTTGAAAACGGTCGCGTGACTTACAGCCTGCCTCACCAGGCAAAGGTTGTAACTGACGCTGCAGGCAATGCCCTGTTCCTGGAATACAAGGGCCGTAAGGTCGCCGACGCTTAATCACGCGAGTATTCCTGATGACTAACATTCCTAGCGAAGCTGGGGAGTTGCTTGAACGTCTCGGTGTCGATATTGACGCCGAGACGTTTTTGCTGTCTCTCACACACCGTTCCTACGCTTTTGAAAACCCCGGAGTAGAGCATAATGAACGCCTAGAGTTCCTGGGTGATTCTGTACTTTCTCTCGCCATTGCAGAGGAGGTGTACCGCCGCCACCCCGAACTTCCCGAAGGTGAGCTCGTGAAACTGCACCATGTGGTGGTTTCGGCTCCCGCTTTGGCAATAGCCGCCCGTAAACTAGAGCTGGGTAAGCATATCCGTCTAGGTAAGGGGGAAAGGCTTACGGGAGGTGCCGATAAAGATTCGATTCTTGCCGACACCATGGAAGCTATCTTTGGAGCAACGTACATCAGCTTGGGGCGGGAAGCCGCCCGTGAGCTTGTTCTGAGGTTGATTGCGCCCATGTTAGAAGACGAGCAAATTCTCAATTCCGGACGCGACTGGAAAACCGATCTGCAGACGCTGGTAACCTCGCGGTCTTGGGGAGATGTAACCTACGAGCTCGAAGCAGAAGGCCCCGACCATGCTCGCGTGTATACTGCCCGCGCTATCGTGGCAAAGCAGACCGCAGGTACCGGAAGCGGACCTAGCAAGAAGGAAGCAGAGCGTCTCGCCGCAGAAGCTGCGTATCGCATACTAGTCTAAAAATAAGTTTGCGCCGCCCGGTGGGAGAAACTAGCTCATGCGCCGAGTGGCGAGTTCATGACGCTGTGAAGGAGAGAGATGCCGGAGCTACCCGAGGTTGAGACTGTGCGTGAGGGTGTGCATCATCATGCTGTCGGTTGTGTAATCGAGCGGGTACGCATTCTCGATGAACGCTCTATTCGCCGCCATATCGGGGGTTCTGCGGATTTTACGACGTGTTTAGAAAGAACCCGTATTCGCGGGGCGTATAGGCGCGGCAAGTATATGTGGCTGACACTCTCTGCACCCGAAGACGAACCTTTCCCGAAGCGTGGCGACAGCGATGACACGTTACTGCCGTATGCGCTTGTTATTCATCTGGGGATGAGCGGGCAGCTACTCGTGAAGACTCCAGAATTCCCCGCTGAGAAGCACCTCAAAATCGTACTTGAACTCGAACCCGCCGATGGTGAGAGTACCAATAAAGCCACTGAATTACGGTTTGTCGACCAGCGTATCTTTGGTGGAATGTTCCTTTCGAATCTAGTTCCCGACATTCCTGCGGGCACTTCGCCCGCTGGTGCGGAAGAAATATCGGAAGAGTTCTTGGTTCCTGAAGCTGTTGAGCATATTGGGCGTGACCCGGTAGATCCATACTTTGATGTGGCAAAGATTCGCCGCATCATGCTGCGCACCTCCAGCGGCATTAAACGCCTGCTTCTGGACCAGTCCGTGGTATCTGGGATCGGGAATATTTATGCGGACGAGGCGCTCTGGCGTGCCAGAATACACTACGCAAAACCCGCAAAATCTCTCAGTGCCACCCAAACCCGGGAGCTATTCGCCGCCGTACACCAGGTACTGACCGAAGCGCTACACGCAGGCGGGACCAGTTTCGATGCGCTCTATGTGAACGTCAATGGGCAGTCCGGTTATTTTGATAGGTCCTTGAACGCTTACGGCCGTGCCGGCGAACCCTGCCGTCGGTGCTTAGAGGCTGGGCGCACTAGCATTATTATGCGTGAACCATTTATGAACCGTTCCTCATACCGCTGCCCGCACTGCCAACGCACCCCGCGCGGGCTAAAAATCAGCTAACGTTTTTCCTACACTGCTGAAGAGGAACGTGAATATTTATCCCCGTAGAAAAGACCCAGACGACGGTACCCCTCGTCGATCGTAACGGCGGGCTCCCACTGTAAAAGTTCGCGGGTGAGCCTCTGATCGAACCAGTGCGCCGTTGAAAGCTGCTCCGCCAAAAATTCGGTCATGGGAGGCTCATCTCCGGCTGTTACCGACTTCGGCAGACGCCCCCACACCTTTTCGATCAAACGCCCCACAAAAGCCGCCGTCGGTGCGGGAACCGAGAAACGCGGCGCAGGAACCCCAACCGCCGTGCAGAAACCACTCATCAGCTCAGCAATCGTGCGGGGCTGACCATTTGTGACCACCAGCGCGCGCCCGGCTATTGACTCTAGGCGCTCGTAACCACGTACCAGCGCATCCGCCGCGTTATCAATATAGAGCGTATCGATCAGACCTGTGCCCCCGGAAAGCAGGGGAAGCCGCCCGGACTGAGCCCTATCTAGGATGCGCTCCACCAACTGAGTATCGCCCGGTCCCCAAATCAGATGCGGGCGTAACGCCCCCACGCGCAAGGTAGAGCCCGAGGCGAGCTTCGTGCCGTTCGCCGCCAAAACCGCAAGCTCTGCCGTCGCCTTGGAACGAGCATAGTTTCCGCGAGCATGCTCGGGGGATGCCACCCCGTTCCCCTCGCCGATGAGAGCCGTTCCGGCATGAGCAACCGAAGGAGAAGATACATACAAAAACTTAGAAATCGAACGCTCTATAGCGGCATCCAGAAGAGCCTGCGTGCCCACAATATTGGTACGCTCGTAATCCTCCCAATCGCCCGAAACCGAGACTTTCGCAGCGGCATGCACAATGCCGTCCACTCCCACAAGAGCCTGCTCAATAACCTCAGCATTATTAAGAGAACCGCGAATCTGCTCGAAACGAGGGCGTATCGTATCCGGCAGCAGTGCCGCAATACCCGCATCACTGCGCTGAAATACGCGCACATCATACCCGGCACGCAACAGCGCGATGGCGGTTTCACGACCGAGCATGCCGCTTGCGCCGGTAATAAGCACACGTTCGCCGCTACGGGCAGCAAAATACGATTCACCGACGGGACGCAAAGACCGCGGCGCAGGGTCGGTATACCGAGCCGCTAAAGGAGCCGGGGTAGCCATAAAAGCCTCCAAAATTCAGGTTTCTCCTGATCTTCAAGAATCTATATGCGAAAACACAACGGGAGAAAAATATCAGGCGGATTTCCTGCGTATCCTCTCACCGTTATCTTAAGAACTAAGCACCCGCAAGTACCTTTGAAGCCCACTCGCCAAGGGCAGGCCTATCAATCTTCGAGTTATGGCGAATATCGGTCGGATGCTCCTTGATAACCAACACAGCCGCCAGCTCGATACCCGTATCGTCCTGAACGCGCTCGCGGATCTGTCGGCTCAGCTCGAAGGGTGCCTGACCCTGCTTGAGTTTGCGGTTGGCGGTCTCAATGACGAGCACGGGTGCGGCTGTGCCTGCAGGACCGACCGAGACCAGTGCGGCACGGCGAACTGCATCCAAGGTCTCAGCGGACTGCTCAGCGGCAACCGGGGTCAGTACACCTTGGGCAGTCAAAAGGACATGCGCTAAGCGCCCCTCAACCCAGAGACGACCGGCAGCATCCAGATGCCCCACATCGCCGGTGTGATGCCAGCCAGGGGTTGAAATCGATTGTTCTTCGGTCACCCAGAGGGTATCGTAACGGTCTTTTACATGGGGAGCCGATACCAAAATCTCACCGGTCACACCCGGTTCGTGGGTCATCTCCGAAGCCACGGTTCCATCCTCCTGCAAAGGAGCGATCGCCACCGCCGCACCATAGACTGCGTATCCCACGCATACTCCATCGCGTGCAAAAGGATCAAGAATATCACCCTCGGTATTTGGGGTTCCCTCAGCTAGTGCCTGGCGAATCATATCCAAAGATACATCGGTAACCGGCAACCCCTCGGTCATACCATAAGGGGTGTGCAGTGAGGCATGAGGCACCAGCTTCGAGAGTTCGTCAAGCAGGGGAACAGGAATAGGCGCCCCAGCCGACAGTACGGTGGTGACCTCCGCTAGGGCTGCGCGCTGCGAATCAGTGAGTTCAGAGGCGCTTGCCACCACGTTCACGAGTGCCGCAGGGGAGGCGAAGACGGTGGATGCGCCAATCGCCTCGGTTGCGGAGGCTAACGCGGTTGCGGTGAGCGTCTTGGGCTTGGTCACATCCATCTTCGGGGTAACACTCGTAGCGCCCAGAGCCGGGCCTAGAAGCGCGAAGGGCGCGAATCCAGCTACCAGACCTGACCCGGACTTGAACCCGTAGGTGTTGACGATGGCATCGCGCATACCCGCCAGCTGACGCTGGGTGTACACAACACCCTTTGCGGGGCCGGTTGAGCCGGAAGTGTACAGGACAGCGGCATCCGCATCCGGATCGGGGTCGGGGAACTCGATAACCGCAGGAGTGGCAATAGGGGCGCTGAGTGTGTTTTCGGATGTTTTAGAACGTGCCGAACGTTTGTGAACGGACTCAAAGACAGAACCTTCTACACCGAGCACCCGATCCTGGAACTTACCGAGCGGTTCTACGGAAATGCGGTGCCCGGGCCACAACAGGGATCGTGCGGCGGCGAGAGCGGCGGGAATGCCCACGATAAATTGCGGGTTGGCGCCCTTGAGCGCGCGCGTAAGACCCGTAAGCCCCAAACCGGTATCCGCCACCACAATAACAGCACCCAGTTTAAGGCACGCATAAATAAGCGTTGTCAGGCGTGACCCAGGTGGCACCATCAGATTCACACGGTCACCGGGACGTACCCCTAGGGCGTGCAGGCGCGCCGCCGCCGCATCCACATGCGTTGCGAGCTGCTGCCACGTAAGCTGTGCTGCAACCTGGGTTCCATCGCCTGCGGAGTCCATATCTACAATTGCGAGCGAGGTGTCCTGCGCGCGTTCGTTCAACGCCGCTATCATCGGGCGGAATTCTTCGTGTGCTTCTTCTTCGGAAGTTTTCAGATTCCGAATACGTTCGTCCAAAGCTCGCCGCGCCTCACGATGCTGTGCCTCTGCGTTGACCGGCTTCTCTAGATAACCCTCAACGAGCGTGCCGAAGTTCTGCCCCAGCCAAGAAAAGATAGGGGCGGCAATATCTTCATCTTCGGCAACTAGGTGCGATGCCTTTTCGTAGCGGTGCACCTTGGCCTGGGGAAAACGACCCATCAGATCGAAGAGGTAGCGCCGCTGAAAAACCGGGTCTTTAGTACCCCACTGGAAGAACGCGGGAACCTTCAAATCCCGAACACCTTCCGCAATGCGCACCATATGAGCGTATGAGGGTATATCGGTTCCCGTGGGAATATCGCCCACAAAATTGCGGATACCTTCGCGCCACGCCGGATGCGCATAGGGTGCCCGGTAGGTGCGGCGAATCCCCTCGTGAAGTTTGCTGGGGTAAAGCGCACGCGGTTGGGATTCCTGTGGCCCGGCTAGAGCCCGTTCCGAAGAGCCTGGCTCACCTTCGGAGGGTACCCGGCCCTGGTTCTGCGCCAGCCCCAGAGTAACGTCTAGAAAAGTTGTAGAGTCTCGTGTACCCAGCTCGTGAACCCCCAAAGCTAGGCGCAGCGCCGCCGGGATGCGCTCAACACCATCGTGATATACGGCTGTGTTCGTGAGCATGACGCCCGAAAGAATACTTTGGTGTTCAATCGCCCAGCCCAGCGAGATTAAACCGCCCCAGTCATGGGCGAGGGTCACCACCGGTTTATCGGTTTTATCCAGCCCGAGTTCGCGGGTAAAATCGCTCAAGTCTGCTATGCGGTCTTCAAGCGAGCGCCGTTCGTCCTCCAGATCGAGGTGAGTGCGTTCGGAGTACCCCATATCGAGCTGGTCGACAGCGATAACACGCCACGGTGCTGTACTGTTCACACCGGCATCCAGTACGGTACGCCACAGATACGACCAGGTGGGGTTGCCGTGTACGCACAGGATCGTGCCGATAGGGTCAAGCCCATGTTCCTGAAGCGCTGGAGTATTGTCGAGGTAATGCCACCGTCGTGCCTGCGCCTGGGTGGCCCGCACCTCAATCGGGGCGGTGGTAGGTACCTCAAGCATGTGCGAGTAGCGAGGATCAACGCCCGTCCACTCGTGTGGGTTATATGGTGGTTGGGTCTTCGGGAAGTTAAGGTGGCGCATATACTGTCCTTGCTGTTGCGACGGCTCGTCGCCGGTGATATTCAGAGTACCTTGACGTGGGGGTATGTACCGATACAGTGAGGAGCCCCGCACCTGCCGAGGCTCCCACGCGATGAGACGATACTAATTCACATTACCAGTTGATTTCCATGAGCGCAGTATTCAAACCGGAACCCACACCCATGCATAGAATACGGTCACCTTTTTTATAGGTGGGGGCGCATTCCGCAAGAGTCATGGGCAGTGCCGCTGCCGCTACGTTACCCCAAACGGGGAAAGTCAGCGGAATACGGTCACGTTTAATTCCTACGGCTTCGATAATAGCGTTGGTGTGAGCATTAGAAATCTGGTGAGTCACATAGGAATCCATATCGGTCCACTCCCAACCGTCCTCATGAGCCTGTTCCCAAGCCTGAGCTACCAGCTGCAGACCATGCTCAAGAAGACCAGCGGCATCAGTATTCATGCCCTGATCAGCTTCACCGCCAATGCACAGATTACGATGCTCAGTTCCCGCACGCGATACCGAACCGATGATGCGGTGCCCTTCGGGATGCGCATCTGCCTTACCGAGTACCGCCGCCGCCGCACCCGAGCCGAGGGTGAGGGTAGCAAACTGGGCGAGCACATCCTCACGAGATGTATGAGGCTGACTCAAAATCCGCAGGGCGGTACGATGCCACGGGGAAGGATCTTCACCGGCAACAACGAGAGCGTAGTCAACAGCACCGGAATCGATCATCGTAGACGCCACAGTCATAGCGTTTACAAACCCTAGGCAGGCGTTCGTAATATCGAAGTTTAGGGCGTGACGAGGCAGATTAAGGCGGTCATGAATACCCACAGATACTGCGGGTTCAAAATTGTCGCGGGTTACAGAAGCATTAATGAGCAGCCCCACTTGGTCCCGGTCAACCTTCGCAGCTTGAAGCGCTTTCTCTGCTGCAGCAACGGCACCATCTTCAAAAGTTTGACCCTCAGCCCAGCCACGACGTTCGCTAATACCCGCCAGACGCTCCAGTAACCCCTTAGGCATCTTCAGACGCTTATAGGTGTTGGACAATTGTTCGTCAAAATATGAGCTTGTAACTACACGGGGAGGAAGTTCATGCGCGATAGAAAGTAAAGCAGCGTTACGATGCCGGATATCAGAATTTACGCCGGGCTTATCTGCATCAGAAGTCGCGGCTGCAGTGTGTTTGGACAATCTGTATGACCTTTACAGGGAGGTACGTCTATGATGGGTACAACGAAGAAATAGCGGAGGCGCTGGTACGCTCCCCGCATCGTCGACTTAGTTAAATCTACCGTACCCGCGCCCTAAAGTCCGAAATTCCGCATTCATGACTCCGTGCGCCGCATGGCAGACATCCCTAGAATATCAAGGCGTAAAGTTATTGTGCAGCCCTTGGCGGCTTCGAGATACGGAATATTCGTTCACCTATCGCTTAAGACCTTCAACTGGAAGCCGACGCTTCCCGGCAGTTCAGGATGCAAACTTTTCTAAAGCCGGGCAACGTCCGTTGTGCATCCTTAAAATCTGGATGAGCTCGTTTCACGCCCGGAACGCTGATGATGCATCTGAGTACAATAGAACTACTCTGCGCCTGCTAAAACCCCGGCGCGGTTTCCACCCGATGAAAGGCAATCCGTGCACCTGACTTCGCTCACCCTACGCGGCTTCAAGTCTTTCGCATCGTCCACCACATTTGAATTCGCACCCGGCATTAACGCTGTGGTAGGACCTAACGGCTCGGGAAAATCAAATATTATGGATGCGCTCGCCTGGGTTATGGGGGAGCAGGGGGCAAAAACTCTGCGCGGTGGTTCCATGCAGGATGTTATTTTTGCGGGTTCTGGTACGAGTGGAGCCGAAAACGGCGGAAAATCCCAATTAGGGCGTGCCCAAGTTGTTTTGCGCCTAGATAATACGGATGGTGCGCTGTCGATACCCGCCGACACTGTCGAAATCTCACGTACTATGTTCCGTGCCGGTGGCAGCGAATATGAGATTAATGGGTCGCCTGCTCGTCTGTCCGATGTGCATGATATTCTCGCGGAAGCTGGAATGGGGCGTGAGATGCACGTGCTTATCGGACAGGGGCAGCTCGATAAAATTTTGCACGCCTCTGCCGCCGAACGCCGCGAAATTATGGAAGAGGCCGCCGGGATCCTAAAATACCGCCGCCGTCAGGATAAAACCGCCCGCAAACTTGAGGCCATGAGTGCTAATCTGACCCGCTTGAACGACTTGGCTGCCGAGCTCAGCAACCAGTTGGAACCGCTTGGGGATCAGGCAGAGTCTGCGGCAACCGCGCGTGAACTGCAAGCGCGCATCCGCGAGCTGCATGGCATACTAATCGCCCGAGAAACCCATGCGCTCAACGCCCAAGTACAGGAACAGAACCGGCGACTTAGCGATACGAGTGAGCAGGCGCATGAACTCGATGAGCGCAGCGAAAAAATACGGACGCGGCGAAAAACCCTCGACGAGAACCTTGAATCAGCCCGCCGCGAGCAAGCGGAGGTGAACACTCACTTAGCGCGCATCCGCGAGCTTGTGGCACGGGTTAACGCGGTAATCGCGGTAGCGGCTGAGCGTGCCCAAGCGGAAGAAAACGCTCCTGCTCTTGAAGACTATCGGCAGGAAGTTGAGCGCTGTGCACAACGCCTTGCAGAGGATGAAAAAAATCGTGACAGCGCGGTTGTTGAGCACGAAAAAGCGCAGACGGAGGCTCAGGAGTCTGAACGTCGAGTACAGGAACTTACAAGCGCTCTCGCCGCTTTGGAAAAAACTCGTACTAAACGCGAGGCTGAGCGTGACCGCGCTAGGAAACGCCGCGCCGAACTTGCTGAAGCTACCGCCGTGGCACGCGCCACCTATGAACGCGCTTGTGCCGTGGAAGAGACCCGCCGTGCTGAACACGAAGACTTGACCGCCGAATCTGCGCGTATGGCTAAGACTGTAGCGCACTCAGAGGCTGCCCTGCAGACGGCGGCAGCGGAAGAAGAAACTCACCAGCGGGATCTCGCCGCCGCCGCTAGCGTACGAACTAAAGCCGAAGAAACCCGTGAGAAGGTTCGTGCCCAGGTATTAGAGGCCTCCCAAACATATGCTGGTGCCCATGAACGTGCCGCAACTCTGCGAGAAGCCCTTGGGCAAAGTCTAGAGATAACCGATAATATCTCGGAAGCGCATCTTGATCAGCTTGTGCGTGTTTTCGAGGTTCTTACCATCGCGAAAGGCTGGGAGCGCGCCGCCTCTGCCGCGCTGGCTGCTTTTGCATCGGCGGCAATCAACGCTCCGCAAGACACCCATATTTCTCGTCTTATCTCTGATGTTGGGAAGAAGACAGCGAAGACTAAGAAGACATCTCGAAAGACAGAAGAATTAGCGGAAAAAACTCTGGGCCTTCCAGATGTGCCAGATGCCGTAGCGGCGCTTACAGTCATTACTCCTGCCACAGACTCGGCAGAGAATCTACTCGATAAACCCGCCCGCACAGCTCTTAACGCGGCACTCTACGCACGCCTGCACGGAGTTTACTTTGTGCAGGATGCGCCCGCAGCTGCCTTGGCACTTACCGCCGGCGCTTACCGTGTTTACGACAGGCAGGGAATCGAATACACCGCCTACAGTGTTCTGCACCCGGCACACGAACAGAGTGCCCTCGAACTTGCCGCCGCCGCGCAGGCCGCCTGTGACGACGCCGAAAAAGCTCTAGAAAAACTCAACCGTGCCAAGAAAAAACTTACGGCCGCCGAACGCGCTCTCACCGATGCACTCGATGCGGAACGCGGCACCGCCAAACTTCTAGGCGAATCCCGTGCCGCCCGCGCCCGGGCCGAGGCGGAGCATGCACGCATCCTAAGTCGATCCGAAAGTCTGCATGCCGAGATCGCGCGCGCTGCCGAAAAACTGCACCATGCCGCAGATGAAGCACAGGAACTTCAGAGCGCATACCAACAGACACGCGACGAGCTGACCGCCCATGAAGAAGCTCGTATAACGCATAGCATCATGGGGAGTGCAGAGGCCGAAGCCGATGGTACCCCGGATAACCCTGCCGATCTCGAAGGCTCTCTCGCGCAGGCACGCAAAACACTGCATAAGGCAGAACAGCACCATGCCCGCATCCAGGCCGAAGCTGCACAACGAGTCGCCGAAATGCATGCTGCAGAAGCCTCAATGGAACGCACCCGGGAGGTTTATAGCCGTGCAGAACGTGCTCTCACCGCAGCGCAGGCAGCGCGCGAGCAAGCGCATCGCCTAGCTACCGCAGCACGTTCACAACAGCGCCAAGCTCACGCGCTAGTTGATGCTCTAACCACTGAAGCAGAAACCTGGAAAAATCGTCTTGACGAAATCGCGCGCAGCATGGGTGAAACCGCCGAACAACGCGCCGAAACCTACACCGAAGAACAAGACCTTGCGACAGCCCACCAAGCAGCCCTCGCCCTCATCTCGCGCGCCGAAACCGAACTCGCACGCCTCGAAACCCGTCGTGAAACTCTGGCAGAACGCTCACGGCTTCTGACCCAGCTGCCTCTCGACGAAATTCTGCAGACACACCCCAACCCAGACGAAAACGCCGAAGATTACGTACCCACCGAGACCATTCAAACACGGCTTGCCGCCACCGAACGCGAACTCGAAAAGCTCGGCAAAATCAACCCGCTCGCCCTCGAAGAATACGAAGCGCTTAGCGAACGACACACCTACCTGCGAGAACAAATCGCTGACCTCAAAAAATCTCGCGGCGATGTCATGACCGTCATGGACGAAGTCACCACCCACATTGCCGAAGTTTTCACGCAGGCATTCAACACCGTAAACGAGCATTATGAACGTATCTTCGGCATACTTTTCCCCGGAGGCGAGGGACGCCTGGAACTCTCCGATTCTGACGATATTCTTAACTCAGGCGTAGATATTTATGCCCGTCCGGCGGGCAAAAAAGTCAAACGTCTCTCGCTTCTTTCCGGTGGAGAACGATCGCTCGCATCCTTGGCGCTGTTAATCGCCATCTTTATGGCAAGTCCCTCACCGTTTTATGCCCTTGACGAGGTAGAAGCAGCCCTTGACGACCGCAACCTAGGACGAGTCCTCACAGTACTACAAGAACTGGGGGAGCGCTCGCAGCTCATCGTGGTAACCCACCAAAAACGTACGATGCAGATTGCACAAACCCTTTACGGCGTTTCGATGCGTAACGGCGTTTCGACTGTAATCTCACAAAATATGGATGAGCTGCGCGAGCTTCTCTAAACGTTTTCTAGGCACAAAATAAAATACTGTGGGCTAAGAACACCTTCGAGTGTTCTTAGCCCACAGTATTTTGTGAATGTTCCCTTACCTTCCGGTATAGTTCTCATCCGCCAGTTCGCGGGGCCAGTGTGGAGTACGGAACGGTAGCCAGGTGAGTGAAGCTGCCAGGAGCAAACCTCCGCAGAGCATGAATGCAGGTGTGAAGCCCCACGTATCGGCAACAGTACCGGCGAGAAGCGGGCCCAGAATCATGCCGAAGTCACTATGCATTTGGAAGGTTGCAAGCACGGGTGCACCATCGCGTTTGCTACCGATAACATCGGCAACAGAGGCTTGCAGCGAGGGCGTGATCAGCGCTGCCCCAGACCCCATACCCACGATGAGAGCCACAAGCATCCAAGGCGCCGAAGAAATACCAATAGTCGAAATGGCGGTTCCGGCGATAAGCAAACCGATAAAAATCATGATGCGCCGCCCCAAGTTGTCTGATAGACGCCCTGAAACGGTTTGGGTAAGAGCATTTGCTAACGAACCGACCGCCATCACCGTAGAGGCAAGGACGGTTCCCTCCGGTGCCCTAGAGGCATCGCCGCCCGTCGCCAAATACGCCGCGAGCAGAGGAATCAGAGAAGACTGTATGCCTAAAACAGCCCAGCCGATCGTAAAGTTCGTGAAAAGCGCCGATCGGTAGTTCGTAAATTTGAGCGCTTGCCGAACGGTCATCGTGGCTGGCATAGGGGGTTTCTGCCGGGGTGATTCCTCGCCCGAAGCCGGTACATCGGTTGCAGAAGCATCGTTAGTATCGGGGGAAGCTTTGGAGCCAGTATCATGCTGGGTGGGAAGGCTATATGCCTCACGTTCGGCATCAATCTGATCGGCAGGAGGCATCATGAACCAGACGATAGCCCCAGCTATTAGCAGAGAGCAGCCGTAGAGGGCAAATGGCAGGCGCATCCCCAAGCCGCTGAGTGCACCGCCGACGACCGGCCCCATAATGTTCCCGAGCAGGAATGCGGTAGCGTAGTATCCCGAAACCCGCCCGCGCATATGCGAAGGTGCTAGACGCACCAGAAGACCCATCGCAGAAACCGTGAACATGACCGAACCAATACCTGCGAATGCGCGCGAAGCGAGCAGCACCCAGTAATCCCAGGCAGCGGCATTTACGAAGGACGAAACCGCCACAATAACCATGCCGCAGGTGTAGATAGGGCGCTCACCAAACCGTGAGATGAGCTTGCCCGCCCCCGGTGCGAAGACTAACCGCATGGCTGCCAATGCCGAGACCACAATCGTTGTTGCCGCTACTCCCACGTTAAAGCTACGCGCAAAACTGGGGAGTACAGGTGCTACGAGTCCGTACCCGAGCGCGATCATAAAAGATGCGGCAATGAGTACCTTCAACCCGGTAGGAATACGAGTTTTTGCAGGTGTTTCAGGCGGTGTACCTTCAGTTTCGTCAGCCTTCGTGAGCTGGATGCGCCTGCCGCTCTCATCCTCAATAGTTGCGGATGCGATGGCATCCGCTCCGGGGCTGACGATAGGGATCGCACCGGTTGCGGCGCTCATATAGTCCGGTGTGCATTGCTGCGTGCTGCCGGTATTGGAAGGTTCGTTCTTCCCGGTATCCTGCTGAGTTTCTGCGGGGGAGGAGCCTCGGGACTGTGCGTTGTGTTCGTGCGGAGTCATAACTCTTTCTGAGTATTTGGCGGTAGAACCACCCTGGCGGCGAAGCTGCCGTGCGTGTTGGTTAGAGGGAGCGCAACATCTTGTCTGATGCCGCTTGCTCTCACTAGTCTACTCTTCTTAAGAATTGTGGGTCGGGAGCATTGAGGATATTCCTTGCCTGCCGTGAAACGCCTGAGCGAAGAGTCATTTTATGCGGAAGTGCGCTGCAGAACGGATTTTCCTTCACAAGCCCCCTTTTCATCTTCATACCAGCCGGTAAGCTAGTAGTGTGAATGAATCAATGTGGATAATCCTGGCAGTTGTGCTGGGTGTATTAGTGATTGCTGGCGTTATTTTCGCCTTTACACGCGGTGCTAAAGCGCCGCGTGGCGGGTATCCGAGCACACGTGATGCTGATGATACGCAGACGGAAGACACATCGGAAGAGACCGAGCAACCAGCCTCCCGTTACGATATTCCTGATCCTTCGGCGGGGCGTCTGGTGCGGCTGCGTGCCCGTTTGGCGCGGTCGAACAACATGCTGGGCAAGGGGCTTTTGGCTCTGCTCTCACGAGATCGCATCGATCAGGATGTCTGGGATGAGGTCGAAGAGACTCTGCTCATGGCTGATTTGGGTGCTGAGCCGACCACTCGCCTAGTGGAGGCGCTTCAGAAGCGGGTGCGTGTGGAGGGAACCGATAACCCTGCCGCCGTGAAGAAGATGCTTCATGAAGAGCTTCTTGAGATTATCGGTCCCACAATGGATCGTGAGCTAAAGACCGAGGGCACCGACGGTAACCCTGGCGTGGTGCTTGTGGTCGGCGTGAACGGCGTAGGGAAGACCACGACGGTCGGTAAGATTGCCCGCGTGATGGTTGCGGATGGAAATTCGCTTCTGTTGGGTGCGGCTGATACTTTCCGTGCGGCGGCTTCCGAACAGCTGACGACCTGGGGCGATCGCGTGGGCGTGAAGACCGTGCGCAGCGAAAAGGAAGGTGCTGATCCTGCCTCTGTTGCTTTCGACGCGGTGAAGACCGCTAAGGCTGAGGGTATCGGCACGGTGCTGGTCGATACTGCGGGTCGCCTGCAGAATAAGGCCGGTCTGATGGATCAGCTCGGCAAGATTAAGCGCGTGATCGAAAAGGAAGCCCCCGTGACCGAGGTGCTTCTGGTGATTGACGCAACCACCGGGCAGAACGGTATGGTGCAGGCGAAGGTCTTCGGCGAAATCGTGGACGTGACCGGTATTGTGCTCACCAAGCTCGACGGTACCGCAAAGGGCGGCATCGTGGTGGCTATTCAGGAAGAATTGGGTGTTCCCGTCAAGCTCGTGGGACTCGGCGAAGGTCCGGACGACCTGGCGCCCTTCGATCCCGAAGGCTTCGTGGATGCGCTTCTCGACTAGCTCCTGAACCCTGCTCTTGTGCGTCGTGCATTTTAGCGGAGCACATGATGAGGCGATATTTCCGGGAGCGTTTTCTTGATCTTAAATTGTTACCAGATGAAGAAAACGCTCCCGCTTTGTGTATTCGCTCGCCAGAATGTCCTATTCACGAGTTGCCAGGTGTTTTAGCTTCCCATCCCACTGCGGCAGTTTGTGTACGAGAAACTTAGGTTTGAGCGGATAATCCGCCAGGGAATCGAGCGGCAGCCAGACACAGGGGTAGCGATGCTCCTCTTCGCAGGTGGTTATCGGAACCGTTTCAGGATCAACCTCCACGAGGTAGTGAAATTCGATGCGGTGGTTTGGTATACCGTGCACTGTGAAAAGGTGCTCTCCTACGAACGCAAGCTGCCGAACCGTGCAGTCGATGCCTAGTTCTTCGCGCACTTCGCGACGCACCGCATCCGCGCTGTGCTCACCAACCTGTACAGCACCGCCGGGCACAAAATATTTGCCGTCGTGACTGTAGGCCAAGAGCTTACCGGCGTGCATGATCAGTGCCGAAGCTCGCACACCGTACTGATATCCTGCAGCTGTCGTTCGAAAATCCATACCTTTATTATCTAACTGTGTATTGTGTGCAGTTTCGCCAAACGCTCATCGGAGGGTGTCATCGAGAGCAGATCTTGGCACATCCTGTATCCTTGGAGATTGAGTAAGCATCTTAAAAATGGGCGACCATCTTGGTTTCAAGCTGGGTGCAGTCCGTTTCCTCGACGATAAGAAAGTGATCACGGCTCGTGTTCAATTCTCTCTCTGACCGTTTGACGGCAACCTTTAAGAACCTGCGTGGCAAGGGCCGCCTCTCTGAGGCAGACATTGACGCAACCGTCCGCGAAATTCGCCGCGCCCTGCTGGATGCGGATGTCGCCGTGCCTGTTGTCCGTGAATTCGCCGCACATATTAAAGAGCGTGCCCTCGGCGCTGAGGTCTCAGAGGCGCTCAACCCTTCACAGCAGATCGTCAAGATTGTCAACGAAGAGCTTATTACCATTCTGGGCGGACAGACTCGCCGCATTAACCTGGCGAAGACCGGTCCCACCATTATTATGCTGGCTGGTCTGCAGGGTGCCGGTAAAACCACGCTGGCGGGTAAACTCGCGAAGTGGCTCAAGGGGCAGGGGCATACCCCTATCCTGGTGGCATCTGATTTGCAGCGCCCGAACGCGGTAACCCAGCTGAAGGTTGTGGGCGAGCGTGCGGGTGTGCCCGTTTTCGCGCCCCACCCGGGCGTGACCAGTGAATTTGATACCCCTACCGGCGATCCTGTGCAGGTTGCACGAGATGGCGTGGCAGAGGCACGTGCGAAGCTCCATGACGTGGTGATCGTTGATACTGCAGGCCGTTTGGGTGTGGATGCCGAACTCATGCAGCAGGCGCGCAATATCCGCGATGCTATTGAGCCCCAGGAAGTCCTGTTCGTGATTGATGCGATGATCGGTCAGGATGCCGTGAACACCGCAAATGCCTTCAATGAGGGCGTGGACTTCACCGGCGTAGTGCTCTCCAAACTCGACGGCGATGCTCGCGGTGGTGCTGCTCTTTCCGTCGCTTCGGTTACCGGCAAACCGATTATGTTCGCATCCACGGGTGAGAACGTGGATGACTTCGAGCAGTTCCACCCCGACCGTATGGCCAGCCGCATCCTGGATATGGGCGATGTGCTCACTCTGATCGAGCAGGCAGAGGCCACGTGGGATAAGGCAGAAGCCGACCGCATGGCGAAGAAATTCATTGATCAGGAAGACTTCACCTTCGATGATTTCTTGGCGCAGATGCAGCAGATTCGCAAGCTGGGTTCCATGAAGAAACTTCTCATGATGATGCCCGGTGCCGCCCAGATGCGCCAGCAGCTAGAGTCTTTTGATGAACGCGAAATTGACCGCGTCGAAGCTATTGTACGTTCGATGACCCCGCATGAACGTGTGGCACCGAAGATCATTAACGGTTCACGCCGTGCGCGTATCGCGAAAGGTTCGGGCGTGACTGTTTCTGAGGTGAATCAGCTCATGGAGCGTTTTGCTCAGGCCCAGAAGATGATGAAGAAGCTTGCCACCGGCAAGATGTCTGGTATGCCCGGCGGCATGCAGATGCCCGGTATGGCCGCGGCTGGCGGAAGTAACCGTAAAAAGAATAAGAAAAATAATAACAAGAAGAAGGCGGGTCGCTCAGGCAACCCCATGAAGCGTAAGCAGCAAGAGGCAGAGGCACTTGCCGCTCAGAAGGCACGCCAGGGTGCGGCTTTCGGGCAGCAGGCGCAGCAGCAAGAAGATCTTGATCTTTCGAAGATGAATCTGCCGAAGGGCTTTGAGAAGTTCCTACAGTAGAGGGACTGTGAAATGGTGTTCGCGGTGTTCTGGCGGCTTTATGAAGGAGTCGTCAAACATCGTGAACGTTGTTTGACAAGAATTTACCGGTGTATGAAGACGACTCACTCCGTATTCACACATCATGAAGACATACGCGTTACTCTGGTATAGAGGATTCGATAATACCGCGCCTATGACACACACCATCAGGTCACGTGCTGCAGGCTGAAAACCTGCATGAGAAAACGGATCCGATTGATAGGCGTGGAATGCAGATCTCTACAGTGTGCATCCGATGATTCGTAACGCCGTTTCTCACCGGCCATGCCCTGAATGTAAACCGTGCCTACTAAAGCAGAAGGCTTTACGGCGTTAGTAGCGGGGCAGATGAGGCAAACGGCAGAACGCTATTAAGGGGAAGAATGCAGAACAACGAGCAACATCACCGAGACTCGGCGCAGGGCGGCGCTGAACAGAACGGTCGTGAGCGCCATGAAACTGCCAACCCTTGGACTTACACCAAGCCGGAGGCATCTGCCAGTCAAAATGGCACCGTCCCGGATTATTTATGGGTTCGCCTGTCTTTAGAGTATGGTGAAAACACCCCCGACATCGCCGGTTCTAAAGTGGTCTATTCCAGTGACTCTAGTGATGATACTGGTCCTGAAACTGCGGATGTTGCGAGCGCTATTATTGACCTGATCCGGCGGGCGAAACAACTTCATGAGGAGAAAGAGCACCGTATTGATCCGCGTGAAGTAGATGATGTTGCTGCCTCACTAGCCCATGATGATCTGACGGTTGAAGAACTTAACCAGATGTGGCAGGATACTCCGGCTCCCCAAGATCCGGATAGCTCCGAAGAAAACGGTGAACATTATTCGGCTCCTCAGCATGACCATGCGGGTTCTCCCGAAGAGATCTTTGATGTGACTTTTTCTGATGTTGAGGATGAGAACCTGCACCGTCGCCGCATGTTAGCGCGCGCCGCCAGCGATCATGATGTGATTCAGGCTCTTATAGAGCTGACTCGGGAACGGCCCGAACTTATCGCCTATGAGATGGGCGAGCGTGAGGTTCAGATATATGTTTTGTGTTCGCTTAATCCCGCAGGTTATCTGAACGTTTTGCATGTGGCACACGGACAGATTCGCAAGGGTGAGCCCCTGGAAGAATATGTCGAGTGGCTTCTTGAACGCATGCCAGTAACCGGTATTGCTCTTGAAGAAGAACCCGGGATGTGGGTACCGGTACCGCATGATGTTTACCAGATCGAATTTTTAGTTGATGGCGATGCCGCGGCGCTTCTAGATATTAACCTGGATGCACTCACCAGCATGCTCCTTACCCAGCCGGAACGCCAGATTGTCGCAGCCCCGGCGGGAACATGGACGATTATTAGCGGCGATCCGCATGACATTTTGGCTGTTATTGCCGAAGCAAAGTGTCACGCCTTGATTGCGGAGGGGAATGCGCATCAACAGCACCTTATCTTTATGGAGGCCCCTCAAGAGCTAGAGCAGAACGAGAACGCACCTGCCTGGATGTTGGGCGAGCCGGAGGAGAAGGACTCGACCATTCTGGAGTTCTTCTGGCAGTCTGTTCCGAAGACTCTCACACGGACTATGACTCGTGAACATTGCGATTCTTATGAGGGCTCTTTAGAAGATATTCTGACGAGTCTGCCAGGTTTGCCGCCCGAACCTTTTGGCCTGGATCAAGACGAGCTTACTCGCTCTATTGTTGAGCTTTCCCTGCTTTTCGGCGTTCCTTCTGGAACTTCTGCGGGGAGGCGCCTTGAGAGCTATCTGCGAGATACGAAGAACACTCTTGCTCTCGAATCGGTGCTTCAGCTATTGCATGTTCCCGTTGAGCTGGCAGCGGTACCGACGGAAGGGCTTGAGATCGGTGCTATTGGAACCGCTCGTGTATTTGGCGAAGACCCTGCTGAATTGCTGGCGGCACCTCATGACGAAAGTTCGTCTCAAGCAGACATGGATCCGGCACAGAGTGACGATAACTCACTGTCTGCGCATTACCAGTCCGATACACTTCCCGATATAGAGGCTTTAAAACGCAGCTATCGTCTGGTAGCTACAAACCGTCGTGTGACTCTTGCGGAGTGGCTTGCTGCGTCTCAAAGTGGCGAGATTCCTTACGAATATACTCATGTGGGTACCATCAAACAACGGGATAATCAGCAGAACGAGTCTTTGGTGAAGAAGCCTTCCTCAAGTCCGCGTGTGGATGCGTCTAGCCCTAGTGGCGCATCAAACAAAGCGGTCGTTGAGACGAACTCTTCAACGCATACAGTGCAGCCCGCACACTCAGAATCGCCTGGTGAGACTTCTGCCGGAAAAGACCCCAAAAATCGTTTGCTTACCCGTGTTTTTCGGGTGGACGGTACCGCGCAGCTGGGGCTGGCAACCGTGTTTTGGACTGTTGCGCGCCGCAAAAAAGCGCAGGGTAAGAGCGCCCCAATTTTGACAGCTCTGAGTACTGTTCTCGCAGCTGGCGGCACGAGTGAGATTCTCTTAGCGCCTCGTCTTGCTCGGCTTGCTGGCGAGAAACTTGATGAGCATCGCAGTAAAACGGCGTCAGATGATCCCGTAAGCGCGGAGCTCGTGCGCCGGGGCGATAACCCGCAGGGCGCATCGTCAGAGGGGCTGCACCGGCGAACCTTAGTTGATGACCTGCGTGACGGCATCTATGTGGAATCTCCGCGTAAGTCTTGCAAAGCCCGCTCACAGGCCGTGAACTCCGCGCCCGATACGTCATCCACCGCAGAGCTAGGAGAGCGGGTACGTCGTACCGTTCGTAAGTTCTTCTCCTAAAACTCTCTAACGCTCCTAAGAACCATGCTTAAACACAGACGAAAGCGGAATCTATGAAAGATACATATTTAAGCCACGAGGAATTGGTAGCTTTTATCGCATCACTTCCAACACGTCGGCTTGCCGCCGGAGCGCTTATTCGCAATGAAGAAGGCGAACTACTTGTGGTGAAGCCGAACTACAAGGACGGCTGGATTCTTCCGGGCGGAACCGTAGAGGCGGGCGAGGCACCGAAAACAGGATGCTTCCGTGAGGTTCAGGAAGAGCTAGGGCTTACCCTGACTCCGGGTCGTTTGGTGGCTATTTTCCATGGGCTCGCATTAGGTGTCTGGGGCGACTCCACATATTACATGTACGATGCGGGCGTTATTCCGCGCGACACCCCCATTACTTTGCAGAATGATGAACTGGTGACCTATGAGTGGGTGGCCGGCGAAAACTTGGGCGATTACGTGCGCCCGGCGATGGTGAGGCGGCTGCAAGAAGCCCTGAAAGCCCTCGAAACCGGCGAAGTTCTTGAGATAAGCTCCGACGATTAACGCTATAACAGCGACATATGCCCGAAAACGCGGGGGCCCGCTAGATTTAAATTGCCCTATTTGTTACCCTATCTGAGTACCCGACATTGCGTGACCCCTCTCTTCGCGCTTTGTTGTGTCCATAGAGACTTCGTGAACGGCCCGCCCCACGGGTGCTGAAGCGCGGTTTCGCACCAAGTATTGAAACAGGAGTAACCACTACAGTGGCTGTTAAAATTCGTCTCAAGCGTATGGGTAAGATCCGCGATCCTCGCTACCGTATTGTAATTGCGGATTCTCGCGTGAAGCGTGATGGTAAGACTATCGAAGAGATCGGTATCTACCACCCGACCGAGCAGCCCTCGCGTATCGAGATTAACTCTGAGCGTGCTCAGTACTGGCTGTCTGTTGGCGCACAGCCGACCGAACAGGTCTTGGCTCTGCTGAAGCTCTCAGGTGACTGGGCAACTTTCAAGGGTGAGAAGGCTGAGAACAGCATCAAGCCCGTTGAGCCTAAGGCTGAATTCGTTGTTCCCCAGAAGGGTTCCGTTATTCTGCCTGAGGCTATCACCCCCAAGGCCGATAAGGCTGAGGAAGCAACCGAGGAAGCTCCTGCTGAAGCTGAAGCAGAGGCTGCCGAGGAAGCAGCTGAGTAATTATGTTGGCTGATGCACTCGAACACTTGGTTCGAGGGATTGTCGAGCATCCGGACGATGTGAAAGTGCGTCTGCGCCAGCAGCGCCATCGCGAGACGCTGGAGGTTCGGGTACATCCCGATGATTTGGGTCGAGTGATTGGTCGTTCGGGCCGAACCGCTAAGAGCATTCGCACCGTGATGGATGCGATTTCTGAGGGCGATCAGGTTCGGATCGATATTATCGACACCGATAGAAAACGTTAGCTGATATAGCATCAAGAGCGTTCCATCACCACCAAGGTGTTGGAACGTTCTGCTTTAATCATGAGAATTTTCAGCAGGCAATCACACAGCAGGTGGGTGCCTCCACAGCTTGTGAGAGTCTGCGCTTTTTCGGACCTGCCGGTAGAATATTAGGTGTCTACAAGCCCCAGTTTTTCTAGAGGTTTACAACATGCAGGTTTTGGTTGCGCGCATCGGCAAGCCGCACGGTATTCGCGGTGAAGTTACGGTTCAACTCTTCACAGATATCCCCGAGGAGCGCTTTGCTCCCGGAGAAGTTCTTGATTTGGAAAACTTCACCCCGAAAAGCCCTGTGGCTACTGTTGCACCAACGGGAAGGCTTAAAGTGGTGGGGCACCGCTGGAATAAGAAGATTCTGGTGGTACGTTTTGAGGAAGTCACTACCCGCAACCAAGCGGAAGAGCTGCGGGGCAGCCGCTTGATGTTTGAGGTTCCCGAGGACGAAGATGATGAAGGCTTCTACGAACAGGAACTCGTGAACCTGCCTGTATATCTTCTGGTGAAGGTTCCTGAGGGGGAGAACCCCGTCAATAATCCTAAAGCTGGAAAGCCTCTGGGGAAGGTTACCGGTCTGCAGACCATGCCCGCGCAGGATATACTGCTCGTTAAACTTGCTGCCGAATACGGCGGTGACGAGATTATGATTCCTTTCGTCGAAGAGATCGTTCCTGAAGTTGTGACCACCGCTGAGGACGAACCCGGTTTCGTGCTTCTGACCCCGCCACCCGGTCTTATCAACGTGGCTGAAGCAGAATCTGCCGCATCGAACTCAGAAAATACGGGGGAGTAGCCTGTGCGCTACGACGTTATCACTATTTTTCCCGAGTACTTGACACCGCTAGACCTCTCGCTGGTAGGGAAAGCCCGCGAAAACGGTTTGGTCGATCTGCGCGTGCATAATCTGCGTGACTATACCTTCGACCGTCACCACACGGTTGATGATACTCCCTACGGCGGCGGCGCCGGTATGGTCATGAAACCGGAACCTTGGGGGCTTGCGCTTGATGAAGTGCTTGCGAATTCACCGCTGCAGGCAGGGGAAGAGCACCACGAAAATAATCGCGATGAGCCGGAAGAACAGCGAGAAAGAGCAGAGGAAAATTCGAGTCCTCAGAAACTCGTGCCTGCGCAGGATAATCGTCCTCTCCTGATTGTTCCTTCCCCGGCAGGCGCGGTTTTTAACCAGCAAATGGCTTATGAACTCGCTGAGGAACAGCATATTGCGTTTGCTCCCGCGCGCTATGAAGGTATTGACGAGCGTGTGCTCGACTGGGCACAAACCCGCTTCCGCGTGTTTCCCGTCTCGATGGGGGACTATGTGCTCTACGGCGGAGAAGTTGCGGTGATGGCGATGATCGAGGCTATTACTCGACTAATTCCCGGGGCATTGGGAAACCCAGGATCTCTTGCAGAAGAGTCGCACACCGGCGGGCTTTTGGAGTACCCGGTGTATACAAAACCGGCGCAGTGGCGCGACTACGAGGTTCCGCCTATCCTGCTTTCGGGCAATCACGGTGCTATTGCCAGGTGGCGGCGCGAGCAGCAGATTGAACGTACCATGAGCCGCCGCCCCGATCTTTTTGAGGCGTATCCTGAAGAAAATTGGGATAAGAAAGACCGACATTTTCTTGCCGAGCGCGGTGTGCATTTCCCCAAATCTCGCCAAGCAGACTAAACCGGAAGAGCTCTAACACGCAGCACCGTTGCATTCGTTGAAACCCCTTACAGTTAGGGGCTAAAACGTTCAAAGTCGAGAATATCGTAAACAACGGCGCGCCCCTGGATCCAATAAATCTTACTCGGAGCACCCGGATCTTCCGCAGGCTTATACCTGCCGCCCAGGGCACGGGAGAGCGAGCCGCGCATCGACAATGATAACGGGCGGTGAGTACTCGTATGCTCATAGCGGGCAAGATCTAGAGGTTCAGGGTCAGTAAATTCCTCTACCTGAGCGAGAGCAAGCATCCGATCTTCTAAACTACCGTGACGTTCCGCCGAAAAACCGGCATCCAACCAACTATCACGCAACTTGGAAGGCATCAGCTGAGGAACATCATCACGCCTCTCAAAACCGTGCGATTCGGGCGCCGGAATAACCGGCAGATCAGGCTCACGATAGATCATCAAAATTTCCAGCTCACCGCCTAGCTTACGGGCACGCAGAATTTCCTGGCGAATGTGCCGAACCGTTTTCTCAGGGCATGAAAAGCCCCACGGAACCGCAGGAATACCGAGAGCATGCGCCTTCTGAAACCTATCATAGGCGCGCAAGACCACCCCGCCGGTACGTCCATGCGCCATGTATGCATAGTTGTAATCAGCAGAAAGCTTCAGAAAAAGAACGGGATCGCTGGCAGGAATATACATGTGAGCCTGCAGTATCTAATGTTTTTCGGGAACCGGGCGCTCGCGGAATTCGATAGGGCGTTTTGCCTTGGGCAGGGCGTACATAATACGCAGGTAAGCATCTTCAATGAGCTCTTCAAGAAGCTGGCGCGTAACGCCCTTGCCTGCGCCGACCGAAATCCAGTGCCGTTTATTCATATGCCACCCTGGAATAATGCTTGGGTACATGCGCTGCAGAACCTCGGATTCTTCGGGGTCGGTCTTCAGATTCACGATCGGGTAGCCGATACCGTCTGTGTACATAGCAAAAATTTTGCCGCTAATGCGGTACACCGTATTACGTGGTCCGAAAGGCTGATCGGAGGTCGCCAACGGCATAGTAAGCGCAATCTGATCAACAACCTCATGGAGGTCTTCGGCGGTTATCTCTTGAGAATTAGGTGTACCCATACCTTCGAGTCTAACGGCTGTTACACCGTAGTGAAAGGATTCAAAGTTTGGGAAAACCAAAACCAAGCTGCCTGGGCGGTTCACATCTGTAGAACGTCTAGAACACGGAAAGAATACACCCGTAAAATATGCGGCGAAAACCGCGTGCGCATCCCAAAAATAGCGGTAGAATAGAACACTATGGCTGAATTTATTTACACGATGACCAAAGCCCGCAAAACTGTGGGCGATAAGGTCATTCTTAACGACGTTTCCATGTCGTTCTTCCCGGGCGCCAAGATTGGTATGGTTGGTCCCAACGGCGCCGGTAAGTCGACCATCCTGAAAATCATGGCTGGCTTGGATCAGCCCTCAAACGGCGAGGCACGCCTCTCGCCCGAATACAGCGTAGGTATTCTGCTTCAGGAACCGCCACTGAACGAAGAGAAAACCGTGCTCGGCAACGTCGAAGAAGGCGTGGGCGAGATCAAGACGAAGCTGGATCGTTTCAACGAAATTTCCGCGCTCATGGCTGAACCTGACGCCGATTTTGATGCCCTCATGGAAGAAATGGGTAAGCTGCAGGAAGCTATCGATGCCGCAAACGCCTGGGATCTAGACTCCCAGCTGGAACAAGCTATGGAGGCACTTCGCTGCCCACCCGCCGACGCCCCCGTCACCCACCTCTCCGGCGGTGAGCGCCGCCGCGTGGCACTGTGCAAGCTCCTGCTGCAGAAACCAGACCTGCTTCTACTCGACGAGCCCACCAACCACCTAGACGCAGAATCGGTGCTGTGGCTTGAGCAGCATCTGCAGTCCTACGAAGGTGCGGTCATTGCGATTACTCACGACCGCTACTTCCTAGACCACGTTGCCGAATGGATCGCCGAGGTTGACCGCGGCAACCTCTACCCTTACGAAGGCAACTACTCCACCTACCTTGAGAAGAAGCGTGCCCGCCTTGAAGTTCAGGGCAAGAAGGACGCGAAACTCGCTAAACGCCTGAACGAAGAACTAGAGTGGGTGCGCTCAAACTCGAAGGGTCGTCAGGCGAAGTCGAAGGCTCGTCTGGCACGCTACGAGGAGATGGCTGCGGAGGCTGAGAAGACCCGCAAGCTTGACTTCGAAGAGATTCAGATTCCTCCGGGACCCCGCCTGGGTAACGTCGTTATTGAGGCTGAGAACCTGCAGAAGGGCTTCGACGGCCGTTCCCTGATTAACGGTCTGTCCTTCTCCCTGCCCCGTAACGGCATTGTGGGTGTGATTGGTCCGAACGGTGTGGGTAAGTCCACCCTGTTCAAGACCATCGTTGGCCTGGAGCCCCTCGACGGCGGCGAGCTGAAGGTCGGCGAGACCGTGAAGATCTCGTACGTTGACCAGAACCGCGCGAACATCGACCCGGAGAAGACCCTCTGGGAGGTCGTCTCTGACGGTCTGGACTACATCCAGGTCGGCAACGTTGAAATGCCTTCGCGTGCGTACGTTTCCGCGTTCGGCTTCAAGGGCCCGGACCAGCAGAAGAAGGCGGGTGTGCTCTCCGGTGGTGAGCGCAACCGCCTGAACCTGGCGCTGACCCTCAAGCAGGGTGGTAACCTGCTGCTGCTCGATGAGCCCACTAACGACCTGGACGTTGAGACCCTCGCATCCCTGGAAAATGCGCTGCTGGAATTCCCCGGCTGCGCCGTGGTCGTCTCTCACGACCGTTGGTTCCTGGACCGCGTGGCAACCCATATCCTGGCGTGGGAGGGCACCGACGAGAACCCGGATCAGTGGTACTGGTTCGAGGGTAACTTCGAGTCCTACGAGAAGAACAAGATTGAGCGCCTCGGCCCCGAGGCCGCCAAGCCGCACCGCGTGGTGCACCGCAAGCTGACCCGATAGGGTTTAGTTCGGTAGCGAGCCCCGCCTCCTGCGCTGTTGAAGCGTGGGGAGGCGGGGCTTTGCTGTGCCCGCTAGATGCCATATGCGCTGGATGCCGTACGCGCTGTGTGTACTGGATGCTGCGCGCGTTGGCTGCTGTATGTGCTGGCGAGGGGAGGGTCGCGTGTTCGCCGGTAGAAATAGTTCGCTCAGTGGCGACCGATATATCGTGGCGGACTTCATATTTACGGTTTATAATGGGTATGTGCGTAAGTACAACTGACACATGTGATTACGAAGAGAAGAGCATTATGCTTTCAAAATATAACTGGATGTCCTTGGTTACCGGTCTGTTGCTGATTGCAGCGGCAATCTACATGTTCGCCAATCCCGCTATTCCGCTGGTAGTTCTGGGTTATGTGTTCTCCATTTCGGTGTGGCTTGGTGGCGTGTTTGAACTGGTACGTTACTTCGGCACGCCAAAGCAGGCACGTACCGGCTGGGACCTGGTTGACGGCATCTTGACCGTGGTGGCTGGCCTGATTCTGCTGACTGCCTCGGTGGGTGCACAGGCAACCTTCATCCCGACCATTGTGGGTACGTGGATGATTATGTGGGCGCTGATTCGTCTGATGACTGCCCAGGGCGTGAAATACCTGAGCTACGCCGCCGGACGCCACCTGCAGCTCTCTGCTATTGGTACCCTTATTCTGGGCTTGCTCGTGGTGCTGTTCCCGATAATCTACGGCGTGGCGGCAGTATGGATGGCAGCACTGGGTCTTCTGGTGACCGGTCTGGTATTCGTGGGTGACTTCTTTGTTTCCCGCCGCACCAAGAGCACCGTGCACATTTCCCCGGACGGTGTGATTGACGGCGAAGCTAAATAAGAGCTTCCAAACGGCTTCTAGACCGTACACTAGAACATAAGAAAGACCGTGTGAGACAACCACCTCACACGGTCTTTCTGTATGCTCTGCCAGGTTCGCCTGACGCCTTCCGGTAGTCCTAGCGGTGCTCTGCTTTATCGATATTCCGGCAGGCGGAACATCATTTCCTGCGCCACGGTCGCCACCAGCTCACCGGAACGATTGAAAATCGAACCCTGCGCGAGCATCCTGCCGCCCTGCGCGCTCGGGGAATCCAGCACGTACAGCAGCCACTCGTCGGCGCGCGCCGGGCGGTGGAACCACATCGCGTGATCCAGCGAGGCGCTCTTGAGGCCCGGTTCCAGCCAGAACTTGCCGTGACGACGCAGAGCAGGCTCCAGCGGCAGGTAATCCGAAGCGTAGGCGATAGCGGCGCGGTGCTCCGCCTCCGACGCCTCAGAACCATCAGCATGCACCAGGCGGTCAAAGGTCTTGAACCACACGCAGGCACGCGGCTGTGTCGAGGAGGCATCCGGCTGAGTGTACAGGGGCGCATCCACGTGGCGCATATCAATCGGACGTTCCCACGCTACCGCCTGTGCAATGGGGTGGGGGAGCTGGCCCAGATAATCGCTGACCTTCGGAAGGGACTCGGGGTCCGGAACCTCCGGCATGGTGACCGCGGTGTGCTCCGGGCCGCGGCTATCCGCCTGGAAAGACATAATTGCAGAGAACATGGGCGCCTCATCCTGGAACACCTGCACGCGGCGGGTCGAGAAGGAACGGCTATCGTTCAGGCGCTGAGTGGCGAAGAACAGTTCACGCTCAATATCGCCGGGACGCAGAAAATAGGCGTGAATCGAGTGGATGTCCTTGCCCTCCACCGTGCGGTCGGCGGCAATAATCGACTGGGCAAGAACCTGACCACCGAAAGTACGCGGCTGCTCGCGGGTGAGCGTCACGCCGGTAGACACTTCATCACTACCGAAGGAAGCGGGCGCCGCCTCCACGGGGGAGAGGTCCAGCATCCGCATGAGGTTTTGGGTCACAGTGGGCTTGGTCATTCTTTAATTCTGACACGAAGGGGTAAAGTTGAGGATGATTTATCGAAGAAAATATGCGAGCGAGAGGCAAAACATGACCGATGACCTGCACACACCCGACGCAGCACCTCTGCCAGAACCGGAACCGCAAGAACCTCCACGCTCAGCCACAACCAACACCCGGCGTATAGACCTCAAATACAATCCGCACGAAGGCATCGACGAACCCTACCTTATCTTCCCCAACAACCAGCAAGGTATAGCCGCCGCTGCCGACCTCAGCACCTATATTTCACGCGCACGTTCCCTCGATACCCAAGCGGCAATACGACTTACCGCCCGTGGGAGTGTGCTTGCCGTTTTCGCATGCTCTCTCGCCCCCGAAACCATGCTGGATAACACCCCCACCATTCTGGGGATGCGCGCCCTCAACCTCGCGAAGCCTTCAACCCTTGATATTGTGGTAGATTCAGCCGCCCTGCTCGAACGCCTGGCACGCATTGAAGAATCCGAGATGGTGCTGTATCTGCCGCCCGTCACCGTACACACCGAATGGGCTGGGAAAGCCGCACCCCTGCAAGGATGGGAAAAGCTAGGAACTATTGATGCTGATGAATTCCGCCGCGCCAGCCGTGACGGACTTACCGCCGTCGAAAAAGCACTCCCCGAAAACCCCGGTGCCGCAGTGCTCACCACCGTGCGAACCCGTATCTGGTCATCTCCCATGGTGCTTGAGCACCTGCCGGAGTTTGACCGAACCCCTATACCTACAGGCGCAGCTTTCGCCTTGCAGGTCTTCGGATTCCTCCCCGAAACCTTCACCGGTGAGCTCGCTATATATGCCGCCCGTACTGGTTCCGACGGCTGGGTGCGCATCGCTGCCCCCGGCGGGCATGTGCTGGTGCGTTCAGGCTCGGGAGCGCTCGCATGAGTTATTCTGCGAATCAGCCGGGTGAGCAGGTCAGCATTTACGACCAGGTGGGCGGCGAGGAAACCTTCGATAAGCTCACCCGCAGGTTCTATGCGCTCGTGAAGGCCGACCCCGAGTTTTCTGCCATGTACCCGGATTTTGACCCGTTTCCGCCAGAGCACCTCACAGAGGAACAGACCGCCGAGATTGAAGCAAACGATACTGACCACTTCGATGCATCGGCACGGCGGCTGAAAATGTTCCTGATTCAGTACTTTGGCGGGCCCAGCACCTACCAGGAACAGCGAGGTCACCCGCGTTTGCGCATCCGGCATAACCCGTACCCGATCGGCGCAAAGGAACGCGATACCTGGCTGAAATATATGCGGCAGGCAATGGATACCCTCGATCTTCCGATGATGATTGATGCGACCATGTGGGACTATTTCGAGCGTGCGGCACGTGCCATGCAGAACCGGGCATAGTTCAAGACAGCATTGCATTTCAGACGTTGCTTTTATAGGTTGTAACAATGCGTATTGTTTCTTATAACTCTGAGTATCGGGAAGCTCTTCTGGATATTTCACTTCGCGCCTGGGGACCCGTTTTTCCGCGGATGCACAACGACGTCCCCGAGTTCGTTTATGATGCGTTCTACCCTCAAGGGTGGCAGCAGCGGCAGCTCAGCGATTTAGAGGAAGTGCTCGATCAGGAGCCTCAGAATGTGTCTGTTGCGCTTGAGGGTGAGTGCCCGGTCGCTTGGGTTTGCACGCGTATCCATCCTGAGGATCAGATGGGTGAGATTTATGTGATTGCTGTTGATCCCGAGTACCAGCGGCGCGGCGTGGGGCAGCAGCTTATGGAGCATGCCTTTGCGCAGATTAAAGACGCCGGGATGCGCATGGTGATGGTCGAAACCGGCGGCGATTCGGGACACGCACCGGCCCGAGCGCTCTATGAGTCCGAAGGATTTGTTCGCTGGCCCGTTGCTCGGTATTTCAAGGATTTGAACAAGTAGGCTGGTCTACAGCTTGGCAGAGTGCAGGTATGAGAAAGCCCGGTGCAGGGAGGTAAACCCCGCACCGGGCTTAGTAGACGTTTATCAGTTATTCTGCTGTGAGTTCTGCGTAGCGGGCGAAGAGGATTTCGAGGCGTTTATTGTTGGATGCGCACAGCTTAGCGGCACCGAATGCCTTATCAACGTGGCGATCCAGTTCCTTATGCGCCTTCAACAGCTCAGAGTTCATCGCCAGTGGATTATACATATCCGCGAGTGAAACGCGGCCACCGTGCTTTTCCGCGAGTGCCTCGCGAACTTCCAGAATTTTCTGGCCCGCCGTAATAATTATGGAGCGCAAATCTTCAGCCACTTCGGGAAGCGGAAGGTTATTCCAAACGATAGTATTCGAGAAACGCAAACGTGATTCTAAAGCGCCGCCGACTGCACGTTGCCAGGTAATAAACATGGACGAGCTAATAATGGCAAAGAAAAACCCATCCGGGTCAAGGGCAGTAAAAAGCTGATTCCCAGCGATAACTTCAGCGGGAAGATGTGCCACCGTATAAAAGGGGCGAGTCTCCGAAACTACGGCGGGAATACCAACATAGTTATCCAGCGGACGATTCTTATTCGGACGCATTAAATGTGGGGTGTCTCGATATTTATATGCGTCTCCCGTTGGTGTCTGTTTGCTACGCCATTCTCGGTTAGCTTCAATGCGCTTTTTAAGCACCGGACTTTTGGTAATATCTGCCGGGTTTACATCTTCAAGCCAGAGACACCATCGATCAATCCCGCGCACGAGTTCCTTACCCATACGGAAAGGCCGTAAATATTTAGCTGCTATAGGATCACTTGAAACTTCGGCGTAATCTTTTTCTTCCACAATGAGGTTTCCATTATCAGCAGGTTTAGTACCAAACTTTACCTCGGGTAAATGTGCCAACGGTTTTGATCGTTTCTTCACCAGAATATTAGGGGCATCCAAAAGATAGGCATTAATACTT
>NZ_KV797633.1:0-669 GCF_001809415.1 Rothia sp. HMSC058E10
CACGCGCCTTTCCATTTCGCAGTTCCACGGGATTGAGATTAACTGGTGGCCTTCAAGGATTGCGGAAGTCGCCATGTTCTTATCGGAGTTTCAGGCTGACCGTGCCTTGGCGCGCGCTTTGGGCCAGGTTCCCACACGTTTGCCGATTACGTCGGTAGCTCATATTGTGCATGCGGATGCTCTCACCACCAATTGGCGTGAGATGATTCCGGCAGAAGCCACCAAGGTTTTTATATTTGGGAACCCGCCGTTTTTGGGACAGTGGACGATGTCTAAAGCACAGACTTCCGCCATGAAAACAGTGTGGGGTAAAGATTATGACGGTTACCTGGATTTTGTGACCGCTTGGTTCTGGAAAGCGGTACAGTTCTTCAATCATGATTTCGAGGGCGAATTTGCTTTCGTATCGACTAACTCTATTGCGCAAGGACAGCCGGTCCCGGCACTTTTTGGCCCGATTTTTCGGGAAGGATGGCGCATTAAATTCGCGTATCACACGTTCCCGTGGGATTCTCAAGCACCCGGTCAAGCTGCGGTACACTGCGTAATTACCGGGTTCACCCGCTCTGAGGACTATAAACCGCGACTATTTGAATATGACTGGAACGCGAAACAGACTCGTGAAGCGGCAGACGTCAAAAGTATTAATGCCTATCTTTTGGATGCCCC
>NZ_KV797634.1:0-406 GCF_001809415.1 Rothia sp. HMSC058E10
CAACTTTACCGTTTTCACCAATCTTCGGTTTGGGAGCCATGAAATCCATTTCCGTATACGTAATAGGATTCCTCCTTAACAGCAGTTGCGGCAGAACAGCCTCTGTAGCTTTCTTATTTGTTGACAGGCATAAAGATATAGAAAATTAGTTGTCCGTAACTTCGCTATAAGCTACGGACAACTAAACTCAAGAAGGAACATGATCGATTATTCGGGATCGTCAAACTCGCTATGCACCAGGTGTACTTTCGAGGCAAGAACCGGGTCATAAAATGGTGATTCAGGATAATACCGAGGGTCTTCCACATAGACTCCGGTAGAATCCTTATCATCAATCGTAAACCCATAGACGATCCCTTCTTTATCGTAGAGAGGGTCCGGGGCACCGTTCGGGAAGTTCCTGCGC
>NZ_KV797634.1:506-830 GCF_001809415.1 Rothia sp. HMSC058E10
CGGGGCACCGTTCGGGAAGTTCCTGCGCTGTTCTTCCTCAAAATCGGACCAGGGGTATCGCACACCTTTACCTGCAATCATCACGTTCTCAGCACCCATCAGTTCCTCAAACTGTGGGAGATACGACGATGGAAGACCAACACCATACCCCACCACCACCGGGTACTGTTCATAAATATTTCCCCGGAATTTGGAATAATGGTGAACCATATTTTCAGCTAGTTGAAGGGCATACTCCGGAGCATAAAAAGGTGAACAACTTTCCTGGACACTAAAAAGATCCTCAAAGTTCTTATAGAATACAAAAAGACCCTGACGCATATC
>NZ_KV797634.1:930-1328 GCF_001809415.1 Rothia sp. HMSC058E10
CTCTCGTAAGTGAATACAGGAACAATGAACTCATTCTTGTAGTCGCATTTATACCCCATAGTGTTTATATAGAAGGGTCTGGCTCGGTAAATTCACTATGCACCAGGTGTACCTTTGAGGCAAGAGCAGGGTCATAAAATGGTGATTCAGGATAATACCGAGGATCATCAACATAAACGCCCGTAGTCTGTGAACTATGGGTAGTAACACCAAAAAGCTCCCCGTACTTATCGTAGAGAGGATCAGGGGCACCATGAGGGAAATTCCTGCGCTGTTCTTCTTCGAAATCAGACCAGGGGTATCGCACACCCTCACCAGCAATCATCACATTTTCCGCACCCATCACATCCTCAAACTGCGGAATATACGAGGTGGGAAGACCAACACCATACCCCACC
>NZ_KV797635.1:0-3821 GCF_001809415.1 Rothia sp. HMSC058E10
GGATTCGCTTCAAATTCAACGATATGAAGTTGTAGACTTACGGCTCATCGGATAAAAGGAAGTGCCGCCTCCTGAACATATACTGGCTGCTCGAGCGCCGCAAACGGGCCGAGTCCGCGCTGATCACGGTGGTCGCCGACGCCTACCTGGCCGGGGTCTCCACCCGACGCATGGACAAGCTGATAGGTACTTTGGGCATCAACTCGCTTTCGAAGTCACAGGTCTCACGCATGGCGGCCGAGCTCGACGAGCACGTCGCCTCCTTCCGCAACCGGCCCCTGGGCGACGCCGGCCCCTTCATCTTCGTAGCGGCCGACGCCCTGACCATGAAGGTCCGCGAAGGCGGTCGCGTGGTCAGTGCGGTGGTCCTGACAGCCACTGGGGTCAACGCCGACGGACACCGCGAAGTCCTGGGCCTGCGGGTAGCCACACCTGCGAGAGCGGAGCAGCGTGGAACGAGTTCCTCGCCGACCTGGTCGCCCGAGGCCTGGGAGGGGTACGACTTGTCACCTCTGACGCCCACACGGGTCTGGTCGAGGCCATCGCCGCGAACCTGCCCGGAGCGACCTGGCAGCGCTGCCGCACCCACTACGCCGCCAACCTGATGACAGTGACCCCCAAGAGCGCCTGGCCGGCCCTCAAGACCATGCTCCACTCGGTTTACGACCAGCCCGACGCAGCAGCCGTCGAGGCCCAGTTCGACCGCCTCCTGGACTACACCCGTGACCTGCTGCCCGAGGCCGCTGACCACCTCGACGCCGCGCGAGCTGACCTGCTGGCCTTCACCGCCTTCCCCGTCGAGGTATGGCGGCAGATCTGGTCCAACAACCCCCAAGAACGCCTCAACAAGGAGATCCGCCGCCGCACCGACTCAGTGGGCATCTTCCCCAACAGGGACGCCATCATCCGCCTGGTCGGCGCCGTCCTGGCCGAGCAGACCGACGAATGGGCTGAGGGCCGCCGCTACCTCAGCCTGGACACCCTCAAACAGTGCCAGACCACCAACAAGCTCCAGGACGGCCATCCAGACACGCCCCCGACACTGACCCACTGACCCCTAACCACGAAGGGCCCCTACACCACTACCAGGGACTTGACTTCTGTCGCCGCCGCGCCTACGTTAATGATGTCAGCACGCAATAGGAACATGATGGGACGGTTTTATGACTGCACACAATTTTGTCATCGTCGGCTTCGAGGAATCTGCAAACGCCTACAAGGCGCTGAGCGTCCTGCGCGGAGCGGCCGCCGAGGGGCGGATCACTATCGCCGCGGCCGTCATCGGGGAGCGCGGCGCCGACGGCAGCCTGCGCCTGGCCGAGGGTGAGGATGCCGTGATCGGGAGCGCGACCGTCGGCGGGGGCCTGATCGGCATGGCCGTTGGCATTCTGGGGGGCCCACTGGGCATGCTGCTGGGATGGGGTGCCGGCTCCCTGATCGGCGGTTTCGCCGACGCCGACCGCGTGGATCTCTCCGAGACCGCCATCGGCGAGCTCAGCGGACGGCTGCCCGCGGGCACCACCGCCATCCTCGCCGAGGTCGAGGAGTACGCCACCGAGGTGCTCGACGGCGTCGTCTCCCCGCTGGGCGGCCAGGTCCTGCGGCTCGAGGCCGACCAGGTCCTCGGCGAGCTGGAGGCCGCCGAGGCCGCCGCCATCGCCGCTGACAGGGAGGCCGCCCGGGTGCTGCGCCAGGAGCGCGGGCAGGAGCGCAAGCAGAAGTGGGAGGATCGCGTCGACTCCCTGCGCGAGAAGCTCCACCGCAAGAAGTGAGTGTAAGAGCGGCTATCTGCTGAGGGCCCGCGGACGAGTTTCCGCGGGCCCTCGGGGTGCAGATGGTTGATTCCGGGGGCGCGGGCCGGGCGGGCGCCTCGAACCGATCTCAAGCCGGAAGTGAACCGATCCCGGTGCGGAGATCTACCGATCTCGACGAGAAGAAAGCGCGCGTGAGTCTCTCATGCCGCCCTTCCCGGGCCAGCAGCCGAGGCGCTCGGCAATGGGACGGACGATCTCCACCGTCCGGTGCGCCAGGACCTGCTGGGCGGTCAGGCGAAGCGGCGTCATGCCGTGCCGCAGGAGCCACTGGTCGCGGCGGCGGTCCTGCGTCCAGTCGGCCAGGGAGGAGTGGAAGGCGTGGCCGTCGGTCTCGATCGCAAGACGCTGTCCCAGGACGAGGTCGAGTTCGCCGGTGGGCGTCTCAACGGCGACCTCCGGCGGAGCGCCGGCCTCCTCCAGCTCGTATCGGGCGATGGTCTCCAGGATGGAGCGAGCGCGCCTTCGGGTCGGCGCGGGCGAGCAGCGCGCGCATGGGGCCGTTCCTCGGTCCGCGCAGTCTGGCGAGAAGCTGGGCGCGGGTGACCAGGCCGCCGCGCAGGGCGCAGTCCAGGGCGATGAGCGCGTCCAGCTCCGATGTGCAGCGCATGAAGGTGAGGATGGCGGTCTCCTGGTCGGCGAACGGCGAGCCCAGCGGGTCGATGGGAGCGCCGGCGTTCCTGTGGATGATGACGCGCCCGATGCCGTCTACGGGGTGCTGGTCGTAGGGGGCGATAATGTGGAGCCGGCTTCCGGGGCTCTCCTGAAGGGCGATGCCGTAGTGCTCCATTGCGTGCGCGCAGGCGATGAGACCGCCCAGGCGCCGGGCGATAATGGTGGGCCGTTCCGTTCCCGGCAGGGCGATGACGTGCTGCGGGTGGCGGACGACGATTCCGTCGGCCACCATGCGGCCCAGAGTGCGACGGCAGTGTTCTGAGGTGGCCAGGAATCGCTGTTTGGCCGCCCCGTGTGCGGCTGCCAGCGCTCGCAGCATGGCGTCCCGCCGTTCGGTGTACCGCATGAAACGAGCATCGACCGGCGGGGCCGCCGGTGACAAGGTTTGCGCCACCCTGTGGATAACGTGGCCGGCCGCCGGCAGGCGTCCACAACTCCACGTGCGCTTCCGCACCCGTCTGCACAGGTGCGTTCGGGCGCTTCCGGCTGTGTTTCCGCGTCGAAAAAGGTGGCTCCTACGCACTTTTAACGTTCGTGTCTCATCTCCGCCTGCTGCAGAACCGCGGAATTACGCCAAACTTCGCAACCCGCGACGGTGCCGTGCACCGTAAAAGTGCGTAGGAGCCACCTTTTTGAGCGCAAAGGCGCTCGATGGGACTGCCGGGTGCGTGCGGGGTCCGGTCAAGCGCTCGGCAGGGCGCGCCGCCTGACGGGACGCGCCGGTCAGCACAGTGCGCCGCCCGCCCCTTCACCGATCTCGACGGGACCGGCCTTCGGCCTGCTGTACGGCTCTGGCTCCGATGACCCGCAGGACACGTCCTAGCCGATGAGGCCGCCGGGAGTCTGGTCGCCATCGGCTGGCGCCCCGGCCGGGCGGCGGTGGTAGAGCAGGTAGGCGCCGATCCGGCTGCGCCAGGAGGGGCGCACCGTGTGCGGCCAGCGCTGCGACACGTAGGTGATGGCGTCATCGATCTCAAGGCGCTGGGTGGAGTTGCCCGCCCGCACCCACAGCTCTCGCCCGCCCCGGCCCTTGGGGCCTGACAGGTAGACGGGCACCGACTCAGTGGGCATCTTCCCCAACAGGGACGCCATCATCCGCCTGGTCGGCGCCGTCCTGGCCGAGCAGACCGACGAATGGGCTGAGGGCCGCCGCTACCTCAGCCTGGACACCCTCAAACAGTGCCAGACCACCAACAAGCTCCAGGACGGCCATCCAGACACGCCCCCGACACTGACCCACTGACCCCTAACCACGAAGGGCCCCTACACCACTACCAGGGACTTGACTACTCACCCACGGAAAAACTACGAGTCTCTTTCGATGGTGAAGTACTT
>NZ_KV797636.1:0-311 GCF_001809415.1 Rothia sp. HMSC058E10
AGGGTGGTATATCGCAGAGGTTGACTGTGCCGGGGTGGTAGATGCCCGGGACTTTGGACGTCGTCTGTTAACAGCCCTGGATTTCGACTGGGACTCTTTCTTGCATGAGTTCGATACAGAGTGGGCTTATGAATACGCTACTGCAGTTGATTGGCTTGATCTGCGTCAGGGGTTGTTTGTGTATTATAAAAATTTTGAGGATGTGCTGTCGATGGCGGACCGTTTAGGGAACGATAGTTACGCTATTTATGCCGTAAATATCATTGACTCAATGCGTCTGAACTATCCTATGCGTCCTAGCCCATATCCTC
>NZ_KV797637.1:0-311 GCF_001809415.1 Rothia sp. HMSC058E10
GAGGATATGGGCTAGGACGCATAGGATAGTCCAGACGCATATAATCAACCATATGCACGGCATAGATAGCATATCTATCATTGCCAAGACGATCTGCCATCGACAGTACGTCCTCAAAGTTTTTATAGTACACAAACAGTCCCTGACGCAGATCAAGCCAATCAACCTCAGTAGCATATTCAAAAGCCCAATGGACATCAAACTCATACGGAAAAGAATCCCAGTCGAAATCCAAAGCTGTTAAAAGACGACGCCCAAATTCCAATGATCCAGTGGCTCCAGCACAGTCAACCTCTGCGATATACCACCCT
>NZ_KV797638.1:0-202 GCF_001809415.1 Rothia sp. HMSC058E10
AAAACTAGTCCGGCGACAACCTACTCTCCCACACCCATCAAAGTGCAGTACCATCAGCGCAAAGAGGCTTAGCTACTGGGTTCGGAATGGAACCAGGCGTTTCCCTCTCACTATAATCACCGAAACGTGGAGGCGAGGGGACTCGAACCCCTAACCCTCTGCTTGCAAAGCAGATGCGCTACCAATTGCGCCACGCCCCCGC
>NZ_KV797639.1:0-1759 GCF_001809415.1 Rothia sp. HMSC058E10
AATCCACTTCAGCGATATACCACCCCTGCTCCTGCAAACGAGGCTTCATGACTTTCTCCCAATACCCACTCTCGTAAGTGAACACCGGAACAATGAACTCATCCTTATATTTTTTTTCGTAAGTCATCATGATCTCCTTTAGAAAATTCGGACAAAGGTCTTATAGTGATCAGGAGTGTAATACATACTCCCATCAGAACCGACAATCAAACGTTCTGCTCCTGGGTTATCTTCATCGAATTCAGGGATGATAGTGGCGTGTCCTTCGAAGAACTCCAGCGCAGTATCGAGTTTATCGCGGGACACTTCTATAGCGTAGAGTACGTGGGGTGGGTCGTAATCAGCGTAGGCGAATCGGGTGTGACGGTGCCGTAAGTTGCTGTCTACGGTTTGTAGGTGTCGTGCCATGCGTTTGGCGTTGTAGTATTCGGGTGCATTATGCACAGAAAAGAGCGCGTCATAGTCTTTGAGGATGACGAAGACTCCTTTGCTTAGGTCGAGCCAGTGAAGGTCTTCAATAAATTCTTCAGTCCACCCTACTGGGTCTCCTACTGTAGGTGTGTCGTAGGGGAACTCTATGGCGCGTAGGATTTCTTTGACTCCTGCGTCTCCATCACGAACAATAGCTGCACAGGATATCTCGATAACTGCCCATCCTTGATCACGGAGGGCTTGAGTTTGGCGTTTGAGCACCTTGTCTTCGGTGATGTAGATAGCGGGGAAGAAGCTATTGCCGTACCCGTCGTCGTAGTAGCTCATAATTGTTTATCTCTTAATGGGAGGGAAGATTTCTTCGTGCGTGTGTGGACGGTTCTGGGCATCTAATGTACTTTCAATCACCAGGTAGAGATACCGTATAACCTGTTCCTGCGGGTCTCATCGACATATTTTTTAAAAGGTGGGTATTCTGCCCCTGGGTTATCCTCGTCGAAGCTTTCGATGATGGTAGCGTGTCCTTCGAAAAAATCGAGGACTGTATCGAGCTTATTACGGGATACTTCTATAGCGTAGAGTACGTGGGGTGGGTCGTAATCAGCGTAGGCGAATCGGGTGTGACGGTGCCGTAAGTTGCTGTCTACGGTTTGTAGGTGTCGTGCCATCCATTTTGCTTCAAATTCTTCAGGACCGCTCCAGGGGGTGAAGAGAGCGTCATAGTCTTTGAGGATGACGAAGACTCCTTTGCTTAGGTCGAGCCAGTCGAGGTCTGAGATGATTTCTTGGGTCCAGCTCATGAAGTTGTCATCTGGGAGTTTGTGCGGGAGGTTGACGGCTCGGATGATTTCGAGGGCTCCTGCTTGTGGGTCTTGGGAGGCTGCTATGTTTTTGCAGGATATTTCGATGATGGCCCAGCCCTTATCGCGGAGGGCTTGAGTTTGGCGTTCCAGCACCTTGTCTTCGGTGATGTAGATAGCGGGGAAGAAGCTATTGCCACGCCCATCGTCGTAGTAACCCATAAATTGTTTACTCCTTAATGAGAATAAAGGTTCGGTAGTGGTCCGGGGTGTAGTACATGGTTCCATTATTAGCTATGACTAAGCGATGTGTGCCAAATTTTTCTGTTGTTGCTTCGCCCGGTACTTTGATGGTCGTCTCATAGTATTTCAGATCCATAAACTCTGTGGCATCTTTATTGGTCATACGAGTCGGCAAAGGAACATACGTATGAGTAACCTCTTCAGGAGTACCCCTATTAAGTCTGTATTCTAATTCATTGTTAAAATCTTGGAACCGTGCATCAGGATGCAGATTTCCGCCCTTT
>NZ_KV797640.1:0-10632 GCF_001809415.1 Rothia sp. HMSC058E10
AATCATCTACATAAATAACATCTGACCTATCAGGATATTGAACTCGTTTACCCTTCAACCCTTCCCAATTAATACGAGACTTAAGATAGTCATCTGCCCGAGGAGCATTATTAAAGCCCTTGCTATAGGTGCCTCCCCCATTCGGAACACCCCTCTCAGCAAGCTCAGGAACCGCCTTACCATGAGCCGCAGGCACCAAATGCTCATCCCGCGCCACACGCTGAACCTGTGCGGTATCAAGACCTTCAACCTTTGGTTCCTCAACAGGCCTCAGCTGCACCTCAGGCTCACGCACACCACCAGCAGAACCACGAGCTACCACAGCATCATCAGCCACACCACCAGGATTAACAGCCTGCATACCAGCAGCACCAGACCCAGCACCCGAAGCAGGCGGAACCTCGCCCACCTGCGGAGCCTCCACCGGACGCAACGGCACCTGCGAAGCACCACGAGAAGCACCAGAACCCTCCACCGGAGCAACCTGCGGAACATCAACACGCGACACCGCAACCGGCGGAACCTCCGTCGCAGAACGAGCGCCACCAGTAACAGGTTTAACCTCGATCTTAGGGTAACGAGTTTCCTGCAACTCTCGCGCAGGAGATTTCAAAATTCCGTAACCGGCATCACCAGGCTTTAGGCGGGTGTAAAAACCAGATTCGCCTGCTTGAAGAATTTTACTCTCTGCGGCACCAACTAACCTAGTATCGAACTTAGCCATTGAGGAAGGGGCTTGCCCAGGAATAGACAAACGACCACCACTTGTATTAAATTCGACACCTTTGCCAGACCGAACAACCCTATATACACGACCTATTAGCATAAAGAGTGCTTCGCTACCAGCACCTATCAAACCGTCTATTTGTAATTGCCTAGGGTCAATCTTTCCATTTTCCCATCGCTGGATAATCCACGAGGTGCCAACTCCCCCAAGATACCCTGCAGCGAACGGGCTCAAAGGGGTACCGAGCATCATCACTGACAGAATCATGACTGCGCCATTACGCAGTTCTTCTGGATGAGAATTTATCCAGCCTACTGGGTCTTTAAGGAAGTCTTCCCAGAATTTATTCCAATCATCAATAGAACTGGACCAAAAACGATTCCATTTGTGTTTAACGTCTTCCCAAAACTTATTTAAGGCGTCTCGTTGTACATCTCCGTTCTTAACACGTCGTATATATTCCGTCATCACCTCAACCGGAATAGGCTCTAATCCTGTGGGGTCGTGCAGGTTCACTGGATCACCCGACGCAAACAAATACGACGCACCCATATACCCCGACCCGGCCACAGGCTCCACAGGGTCCGGCGACAAAAACCCAGCCGTCACAGGATCATACAAACGCGCACCCATCAACTCACCGCCAACGGTTGCTAACGCACCCTGAGCCGTCAAACCCACATCAGCAGGCAAACCCGGCAACCCATTACCAGCAGCTGCAGTGGTGTTGCTTCCCCAAGTTACCGGGGACGCGGCACCGAAGATATCCGTGCCAAAACCATATGCTCCCGCACCTGTGTCGGTGAGGATACTATCGCGCCCGCCAAGCACAGACCCCGCCGAAACCGCCTCGGTAACACCAACACCCACCAACGAAGCAGCATCAGGTACTGTCGTATCCCACACCAGCGGCGAGACAACAGGATCCTGCCTACCCCGCTGACTCCCAACAGCTACCGGCATATTCCGAACCGACGATGCCGCAAACCACACCGCCGAGTTACCCATCAGAGAATCCTCACCACCAGCAGCCACATGACTGCCCAGCAAAGACTCAGGGGTGTGGTTGATACGCTCCACCCGCTCTAAAGAGCCCAGAGCATCCCAGCCCCACGTCACGGCAGCACCAGTATGATCAGCCGCCCCGGTACGGAAACCCCGCACATCATAGGAATACTGAACCGACCCCGTACACACCAAAGATGACGCATCTAACCCGGTTAGATCCTCCACCACACCCGCAACAGGTGCAGCAGAAGAACCACCACCATCCTCTAGTGCCTCATACAGGCGTACCGTCTGCACCCGCTCCCCCACATAGGAAAACGCACGCACCCGAACCAGGGCACCTTCCTGATGGGTTTCTTCCCTCATAAGCAACCCGACCGGATCATACACCCACACCACCGACACATCATCCGAGCTCACCGCACGGATCAACCTGCCGGAAGCATCATAGGCGTACTCACACCAGGAACCCTTAACGGTGTCTTCCACCCGAGTAATCTTCCCCGCAGGATTCCGGCGTACCCGCACACCCTGCACCACACCCGACGATGAACCACCAGGCTCGTTGGCTCCCCCGAGAACTTCCTCGGTGTACCCCATAACGGCCCCAGACGTATCACGCACCCACGAAGAGACACACTCCCCAACCTGAACACGTTCCAAATACCCCAGCGCATCATAAGCAAACTCAGCCACCCCAGGCTTATCGCCAACACTCGATGAGTCCTCTACCCCGACACCGGCAGGGATCTGCTGCGTAGACCTAATACGCCCGCCCGGAGAATACCCATACACGGTAGAACCATACGGAGTAGTACGCTGAACCACATTCCCATCAGCATCATAGGAGTACGCTAGACTCCACGCACCCGTAGATGCGAACACCTCAGCCGCAGAAGCATCCCCGGCAGCGGATACTCGATTATCCGCTGCAAAGAACGCCGTATCAGAAACTTCATCCCCGAGTTTCGGGGCAGAATCCACCCTCACCAAACGTCCCAAAGCATCTGAGACATAGGTCGTCTGAACATACACATCAGCTTCGGATTCCGCGCCATCCGAGACACCGATAGAAGACCTACCAGCAGTTGTTGTTGCACTCGCGTTAGCAGAGCCAACGGTGGTTGTTGCTGTAGCGACCGTAGCAGCTGCAGACCGTTGAGCGCCCAGCCGTGCCAGGTTCTCACCCGCCAGATAGTCCTTCACCGTCAGGCACCGACCGGCTCGATCCCGCACCCACGCACACGCCAACCGGCCCAAGCGCTCACCTGGCTTAGCCACATGCATATTCGCCACCTCACCGGCGCCATCATACGCATACGACACCCGCGAACCATCCGGATTCATGACTTCAGTGCACCGGTGCGCGCCATCATACGCATACTTGGTCACCGCCCCGAATGGATCCGTCACCGACACCACATTCCCCACCGCATCATAGGCATACGAAGTCGTCGCAAAACCCTCAGACGTAGCTACCCGACGCGCTAGCAAACGCCCCGCACCGTCATAATCAAAAAAGCATGTTCCACCTACGCCGGAAACAGCCTTAACCACACGCCCACACGCATCATAGGAGAACGACCGAGTGCCCCAAGCAGCATCCACACACCGCACCACACGCCCGGCAGCATCATAGGCATACCTGCCCACCAGCTTAGTCCCAGCACGACGCTCCAACACACGCCCACACAGGTCATACACAAAAGACTCCACTACCACGCCAGCACGAGTCTTCGCTACCAAACGCGAATCCGCATCATACCGGTACTCAGTCATCACCCCATCAGCATCCGTCACTGAGGCAACCCGACCACACGCATCATACGAATACTCTGTCACAGCCCCCGAGGCACTCACCTGCCTGAGTAACCGCCCAGCGGCATCACACACCTCACCCGAAACCTGACCAGCAGCATCAGTACACGTCCGCAACGCATGGGCACCGGGAACCCTCACCAGATTCTCGGTCGGATCCTGTACACGAACAGGATCTGAAGCACCCTGACGATGCGCGGGCTCCCGTTCCCCTTCACCCGAGGAGGCAGTCGTGGTGTTAGCCAAAAACTGATACGCCCACGACGTGACTGCCCCGGACGGGTCAATACTGCTCATCACCCGACCCAGCGCATCAAACCCAACTGTCGCGGTGTTCCCGTCACCGTCCTGATGCGTGATCTCACCGGCAGCACTATCTCGACTTACCCGTGTGAGCACACCCGTCGGATCGGTATGCTCCACCAAAGTATCAGCAGCGTTATACCTGCTCGCCCACACATTCCCGGCTGGGTCAATCTTTTCTGTAACCCTGCCCATACCATCATGGACAAACTTCGTCACATGCCCTAACGGGTCAGTCTCAGCAACCGTGTATCCCAGCTCGTTGATCTCACGCACGGTACGGGCACCATCAGGTGCCACCTGGGCAACTAGTTCCCCAGCGGCGTTGTACTCAAACCGGCGCACGCCCCCAACCGCATCCGTGATACTGGCGACTTTACCCGCAGGAGTATATGTATACACAGTTGCGTTCCCCGCTGGGTCAATCACCCGAATAGGACGCGAGGCAGCGTCATACTCCACACGCATAGTTGCCCTCGATGGAGAGATCACCGCCACCGGTCGATCCTGGGCATCATACTCAACCTTGAGCATGTCGCCCACAGCATTAAGCACTCCGGTCAGATTCCCCCGAGCATCGTAGGAAAGCCGCGTGACGACCCCTGTCGGATCTGTCACTGACGACATCTGTCCCGTCGATGTATAGGTATACCGGCTGGTGGCACCATCAGTCGTCACCGCAACCGGCTGACGCGAAAAACCCTCCTCAGCATACTCATATGAAATAACCTTTACCGGAGCGTCTTTACGAATCCACGCATCCTTCGAGTCATATGTCCGCTTGTGAACCGGTCGGTCCAAGTCGTCATACTCGGTAATACTCATCGCACCTGTAGAAGTAAGCTCCTTCACCACAAGCCCACGAGTATTCGCAGACCGCACTGTCCTCGCCCCTTCAGGGTCGGTCACCTGAATCCGGTTCCCAAACGCGTCATAAATAAACCGAACCGTAGACCCTTCCGCCGACGTAACCGAGACTAATCGCCCTTTACTATCAGACACCCACGTATTCGGATGCAGCGCCCGCTCAGCAGTATCCGCAGTACCAGAGTCCTCAGAATCGGTCTCCAGAGTGTTCTCATGAGCACCGGTGGTAATCTGCGTAATCCCACCCGGCAAATATGTATAGTCAATCACACGACCATGCTCACTGACCTGCTGGGTAACACGACCAGGATTATCCGGATCCCCATACACATTAGTCACCTCACGCACACCGCCAGTGTCCGTGACCGTCTGCACCAAACCATCCTCGGTATGCGTATACACGCGTGAAGCAACCACAACGCCGCAAGCCGCATCAGTACCACCCTTGACAGCACTCTCAGGCTCATCCACGGGATCGGATGTTGTCTGCAAGGCTAGAGCGTAGGTTGTCACCTCTACCAGATGCCCCGTCTCACTATAGGCATACTCCACCCGAGATCCAGCCCCAGTAACAGCCACCGCACGCCCAGAAACATCATCATACGAGAGGCGAATAGCCTTACCGAAAGCACCCACCATAGCCCGCACACGAGAGGAAGAACCACCATTGGAAGCGTCCTCATAGATAGCGGCAACCGCAGAACTAGGCTCCGAACCCCAAGAGCCCAGCCAGGCACCACCCCGCGTATAGTAATGGTACTGCCCGGCATTATTCGATACCGTATAAAACTCACCGCCAGAGACCATCTGGTCAGAATGCTCAGCGGCCAAAGAAATCACAACAGCAAACCCAGCACGCGCGGCCTGCGCACGCACGCCACCGTTAGCCTCATCATGAGCAGCACCATTCTCAGAGTCAGAAGCCTGAGACGCAGACGAATCCGCTGGGTTCACCGTATATCGATGCAGCCACCACGCCTCCCCAGCAGCCCGAGCAAACCCAGCCCCAGAACGGGCAAAGAAAACCTGCCGCCCATCAACATCAACCCACACCACACCGGAAGCCGTAAACCCCAAATGCGTATCCACTGTAGAAGACCACCCAGGCCCAAACGCGCCCACCGGAGCCGCATACCCCTCATGCGTAGACGCCGCCCCAGCAGCAGCGATACTGTTATACATCCGCACCAACGAAACAGACCCGACAGAAAGATCCCGCTCTTCCTCAATGAAGTTACCCGTCGCCACATTCACCGGATCATTCGCATAACCACTCGATGGCTGAGTACCATAAACCTGAACATCCGGTACATGAAGACGTTTACGACCAGCGCTCACGCCAGCTTGTTGCAAAGAAGCCGTCAAAGCAGCATCTGAGACCGTAAAATGCACTCCGGCTCCAGCCTGACGGAATGCTTGAGCAACCTGGGATATCCAAGTAGCATCATGCGTATTATCGATAAGCCATTCCATAGTGGCTTTCAGAAGACCGTCGATAACAAGCATTCCCCACTGACACTCGGTTAAATACCGGTTGTACGCAGTGTCAATAGAGGAAAAATAAAATTCCATATCAGGGTTAAGAGTGTCTTGTATAAAAGAAACATATTTTTCCAAAGCAGCTGGTTCAGCTGAGGAGACCCCTGCCGATGACTCAATCCTGTTAGCTAGTTTCTCGCTAGAAGTCATGGATGTATCAATTTCCGTGCTCCGTTTACCTTCAGGATCATCAGGGTTAACAACAATATTTGGTTCTTCAGAAGCTACATAGGAAGGCTTGGGATAATATGATCCAACCCGGTCTTTGCCATGACCGTTATTAACCTGCTTAGTTGTATTTAATTCCGCTTCACGTGCTTTACGCCGATTCTCCTGTTCAATCTCAGCAGCATGTGCGATCTGTTGAACAGCCTTAGCTGCACGCCTACAGGCATCTGCTAAGCGTTTTGCATCATCCATGCATTGTCCATAGTTGAGGACAAACAACGTAGCATACTGACCCCGAAATTCTTGTGCGGCATGCATACCTTCAGTACGGATTTTTCCATAATAACTTTCCAACTTGTCAGCGGCACTATTAAAGGTATTTGCTAATGCAGCAGCTTCAACTTGTTTGTATTTCAGCTCGCTGGTGTTCACATGGTAGTACTCATTGGTCAGGTCTTCTTGCATGCGCCAAACTCTTTCCGGAAGAAGGCTTAATAGTGAAAATACCTTTTCATCTTACAAGGGTTCTTGAAAATAATCTGTACTTTCGGTAGAGAGTTGTAAAAATGTTCAAAAATTTTTGTACTACGATTTCATATTCTTGAAGTCCTCCTTCTCTGGAGCTCAAAACCCTATGTGCCATATGTGCATGCACATAGAAGAGCGGCCCTTCAGTCATGGTGACCGGAGAGCCGCTCGATGGGTGAAGCTATGTTTTAGGGTCAGCGCAGCAGCCAACCATAGATGCTTCTATTTCGTGCTTGCCTCGCGAGCTGCCTCTTCGACTGCCACCCATGAGAGCATCGCACATTTGACGCGGGCCATAAACTTTGAGACCCCAGAAAATGCCGCCATATCGCCGTATTCTTCCTCATCCAGGGTAATCTGACCGCGCGAGCGCAACATCTCGCGAAACGCATCCACATGGTTCTGCAGCTCCCCCACGGTCATACCCGGTGCCATCTCGGAGAGCACCGATGCCGCCGCCATCGAAATGGAACAGCCGTCGCCTTCCCACGAGACTGATTCGACAACCTTTTCACCGTTTTTCTGCTCATCAGAAAGCACGAGGCGCAGGTTGATTTCATCTCCGCAGGTGGGGTTGTACTGGTGGTTGTCGGCGCTGGCGTGCCCGGCGGGTACCTCCACCAGATGTTCACCGGTGCGCTGCTTTGAGTGTTCCAGAATAATGTCTTGGTAGAGCGATTCTAGCGACATGAATTATCCAATCCTGTGTATATGAGTAACGGCTTCTTTACAGCCCGAAGTAGGGGCGTACCTCGGCGAGCGCGGCAAGGAATGCATCTATGTCTTCGGTGGTGTTGTAGAGGTATGCGGAGGCGCGGGTCGAGGCCGTCAGCCCGGCACCGCGGTGCAGCGGCTGGGCGCAGTGGTGACCTACGCGCACGGCGATACCTTTCGTATCGAGCAGCTGCCCGGCGTCGTGCGGGTGTACCCCGTCGATGCCGAGGGAGACGAGCCCGGCGCGTTTGTTCGGGTCGGTGGGTCCTAGCAGGCGCACGCCCTCAATGTTCTGCACCCCGGCAACGAGCCGCGCGCCGAGTTCTTGTTCCCAGGCGTGTACGTTATCCATGCCGAGGTGCTGCAGGTAGCGTACTGCCTCGGCAAAGGCGACGGCTTGGGAGACGCGCTGGGTTCCCGCCTCAAATTTGATGGGGGCGGGCATATAGTCGGCGTCTTGGAGTTCGACGCGGGTAATCATAGAGCCGCCGGTGAGGAATGGGGGCAGCGCGTCCAGAAGCTCGGCGCGGCCGTAGAGTGCGCCGATGCCGGTGGGGGCGAGCATTTTGTGCCCGGAGAATGCGGCGAAATCGACACCGAGCGCGGGGAAGTCTACCGGCATGTGGGGTACGGATTGGCAGGCGTCCAGGACGGTGAGGGCACCGACTTTTTGGGCGAGTGAGACGAAGCGCGGCACATCCGCAATGGCGCCGGTGACGTTGGAGACGTGGGTGAAGGCGAGGATGCGGGTTTTCTCGGTGACGAGTTCGGCGGCGGCTTCGTAGTCGATCTGTCCGTCGTCGGTGGAGGGGATGTGTTTGAGGGTTGCACCGGTGCGTTGGGCGAGGATCTGCCAGGGTATGAGGTTGGCGTGGTGTTCGATTTCGGTGGTGAGAATTTCATCGCCGGGTTTCAGGGCAAAACGCTGGGCTTTTTCGCCGCCGAGTCCTTGGGAGGCGTTGCCTATTGAGTAGGCGACAAGGTTGAGCGCTTCGGTGGCGTTGGAGGTCCAGACGATGTTTTCGTCGCGGGCTCCTACGAAGGCGGCAACGGTGGTGCGGGCCTGCTCGAAGAGTTCGGTGGCTTCAACGGCAAGAGTGTGCGCGCCGCGGTGTACCGCAGAGTTGGCGTGCAGGTAGAAATTGCGTTCAGCATCGAGAACTTGGAGTGGTTTTTGGCTGGTGGCGCCGGAATCGAGGTAGACGAGCGGGTTGCCGTTGACGACGGTGTTGAGAATAGGGAAGTCTGCGCGCAACGCTCGCACGGTGTCATCGTTGAGCGGCGTGTTGGCGGGGACTGAGTATTCTGCCACGGTTGTTCCTTTTCTCTTGACCGGTTTCAGGCGCGCCGCATGGCGTTGAGACCCCTGCTGTGTGGCACGTTAGGTCGGGGCTGTACGCCCGAGCTTAGTGTCTGTGGGGCTATAACGTCATGCTTTTCTAGCTTATTCCTTGGCGCGAGCAAAACCTAGTTAGGTGTGTGCAATAGCCTAGGAAATCTGCCTAACCATAGCTACGGGCGTAACGGGGCGTCATGTTTACTGCGGGGCGCACCCGGCAGATGTAATGTAGAGGCACCGAATTGTGCGGTTTGTCGAGCGTCCGTGCCCTGCACATATTTAGGATGCGCTGTGAAAGCGCTGCTGCGCCGCCGTCAACCCGTCGGTGATAAGCATGGCGACCGCATCGACGGAGTTGTCGATCAGGAACGGCAGGTCTTTGGCTTCGGCTGCCGTGAAGGGTTTGAGCACGTAGTCGGCGGTGTTCATGCGCCCGGGTGGGCGACCGATGCCAGCGCGCACACGGTAATAATCTTTGGTGCCTAGCGCCTTGGTAATATCGCGCAGGCCGTTGTGGCCGCCTTCTCCCCCACCAATTTTGAGTTTGATGGTGTCGAAGGGAATATCAAGCTCGTCGTGCACCACGATTATGTGATCGGGGTCGATGCCATAGAATTTTGCGACCGCAGATACGGGCCCGCCCGAGGTGTTCATGTACCCGAGGGATTTCATGAGTACAACCTTGGGACCGCCTATACCTAGGCGACCTTCGACGACTACAGCGGATGATTTGGAATGCTTCTTGAAGGTGCTGCCCATTTCGTGGGCGATTTTATCGAGCACCATCTGCCCGATGTTATGGCGGGTTTTCGCGTATTGCGGTCCGGGGTTGCCCAGGCCGACGATGAGCCACGCATCAGACATGTTCTCGTGTACCTTCCTGCGGGTTATAGGGTGAGAAATAAAAAATGCTCAGGAGAGACTACTCGGTAAACCGGATAAAACTATGGGCGGATTAGGCGGTTACTGATCGGCTATCTCGCACCTGAGCCAAACGGTAAAGATGGGTGTATGCCGTAAGTTGGCGGGGAATATGGAAGCGGCTCGCACCCGCCAGAAGCAGATACGAGCCGTACCGTTGCCGAAAAACCACTAAAACAGATTCCGGCGTAAACGTTGATGCGCCGCGCGCTCCTTTGTTTACCTAATCCTAGTCGACGAACAGCAGGTCGATGTGCTGCAGTTCGGGGCGGATCGGGTGACGCTGAATATCCTGCACGCGAGTCTTGAACTGTTCACCATCAACCTCGATCACCAGAACGACGTCCTTGTTACGAACAGCCAGGGTGGTCTCGTGGCCGGGAAGGGTCACGTGCTTAGGCTCTTTGCCATTGCCGTAGATAACGGCGGGGATATCACCAACGGCTCGGATGCGGCGTGCATAGCCCTTACCGAAATCGGTGCGGGGCTCAGCAGTAATTTTAATTTCAGACATGGTAATCTCCATTCTTTGATGATGGGTGATGCGCCAAGAGAATAATGGCGCAAATCATGGGATTCCATGCGCCACCTCGTCGATAACGGCAGAACCTGCCCTCGCCTTGGCTAACACTATATTCTTACAGATTTTCCAGATACGAGCAAGGATAGTTTTTCCTAGTTCCAGACCCCCCCCCCCCCC
>NZ_KV797640.1:10732-152477 GCF_001809415.1 Rothia sp. HMSC058E10
CCCCCCCCCCCAGCACCAAGTACTGCTGAGGGTCCCCAGATACTCGGCGAGCGCTCCACGGTGATCGCAAGGTCGTCTGAAAACTTAAAATATATTAACAAACCGCCCTCGCCCCCATACATCATCAAGATGTGGCTGACTGCGTTTTACGTTTCACAAAATTACATATTTGGAATTTCGAGAACACTCTCATTTTTAGTGCTTGAATCGAAAGAGAAAAAATACTACCCTGTTTTCAAATGACGTTGAATAAACGACCAAAAACCAAGAAAAACAACTAAAACCCAATAAATACAACTTAAGGAGACAGCATCATGGCAAAAGATTTGAATGTGTTCGATAAAGAGTACGGTCTTTTGATTAACGGCGCGTGGACGAGCCCCGGCACGCTTTTGGATTCCTACAATCCCGCCAACGGCGAAACACTGGCGAAATTTACCGACGCGTCCGACGCTGATGTCGATGCCGCCGTCGCCGCCGCGCAGGAAGCGTTCAAAACATGGCGCAAGACCACCACAACCGAACGCGCCGCCATACTCAACAAAATCGCCGATGTGATTGACGAAAATTTGGAATTGTTCGCCTTGCAGGAAACGCTGGACAACGGCAAACCCATCCGCGAAACCCGCGCCGCAGACATCCCGCTGGCTTCCGACCATTTCCGTTATTTCGCCAGCGTCATCCGCGGCGAAGAAGGCACCGCAACCCAACTTGACTCCGAAGACCTGTCCATCGTATTGCGCGAACCTATCGGCGTCGTCGGTCAGATTATTCCGTGGAACTTCCCCTTCCTGATGGCGGCTTGGAAAATCGCACCCGCGCTCGCCGCAGGCTGTACCATCGTCATCCACCCGTCTTCCAGCACTTCGCTGAGCCTGTTGTCGTTCGCCCAAAAAATTAACCACCTGCTGCCTAAAGGCGTGCTGAACATCATTACCGGACGCGGTTCGAAATCCGGCGAATACATGCTGCACCACAAAGGCTTCAACAAACTCGCCTTCACCGGCTCAACCGAAATCGGCCGCCGCATCGGCATCGCTGCCGCCGAAATGCTCATTCCCTCTACCTTGGAGCTGGGCGGCAAATCCGCCAACATCTTCTTTGACGACATGCCGTTCGACAAAGCCCTCGAAGGCGCACAAAAAGGCATTTTGTTCAACCAAGGCCAAGTGTGCAGCGCCGGTTCGCGCATCTTCGTACAAGAAGGCATTTACGACAAATTCGTCAACGCCTTGGCGGAAGAGTTCAAGAAAGTCAAAGTCGGACTGCCTTGGGAAGACGATACCCAAATGGGTTCGCAAGTCAACGCCGGTCAGCTTGAAACCATTTTGAAATATGTCAAAATCGGTGAGCAGGAAGGCTGCCGCATCATCACCGGCGGCAAAAAGCTCGAAGGCGAGTTGGGCAAAGGTGAATTTGTCGAGCCGACCTTGATCGAGGCTGACAACAACAACGCCCGCGTTGCTCAAGAAGAAATCTTCGGCCCGGTTGCCACCGTGATTAAATTCAAAACCGAAGAAGAAGTCGTCAAAATGGCCAACGACAGCGAATACGGCTTGGGCGGCGCTGTTTGGAGCAAAGACATCAACCGCTGCCTGCGCGTCTCCAACGCACTGGAAACCGGTCGTGTCTGGGTGAACTGCTACAACCGCCTGCCCGCAGGCGCGCCGTTCGGCGGCTACAAAACTTCAGGCATCGGCCGTGAAACCCACAAGATGATGCTCGCCGCCTACACGCAGGTGAAAAACATCTACATTTCCACCCGCGAAGAGCGCGAAGGGTTATATTAATTGCCTGCTGAACGCTGATTGATATGGAGAAGAGGTCGTCTGAAAATCCGGATTCGGGTTGAACTGCCCCCCATCTTGGACGCTCATAAAAACCTCTTCAGGCGCTCCGCATAAGCTGGGTTCTGTATGCAACAGAACCCAGCTTTTTCAATTTCAAACTGCAGCGCTCCCGCAGCCCCCCCCCTGCGCTACATGCTTTGAACCATGAAATGGTCGGAAAGTAAGTTCCTATACCCCGGCGTACGATATAGTACGCCTTGGTCGGAGTGCAGCATCGTTCCTTTGCCGACAGGCTTTGTGCAGCATTTTCTTCACCATGTCGCTGTTGGCCCTGTGGCTCAGGACGTAGGCGACAATTTCGCGGTTGAACAGGTCCACTACCGGTGAGAGATACAGTTTGCCGTCGCTTTGGCCAACACTACATTCTTACAGATTTTCCAGATTTGAGGCGGGCACGCAAGGAATCCCAAGGATTTCGTTTTTGCTCCTCTGCGCCTGCCGCGCGCCGCTTCACCGGCAGCGCCGCCGAAGCAAGCATCAAAAGCACACAAACCCAGAAGATGACCTGCAGCTGATTCTTATAGGGTGCATCATAGGTCAAATTCACCTCATATGTTCCTGCGGGCAGAACCGTCTTAATGTATCGCCCCGGTCCGGCAGACAGCGCCATCGCGTGGCATTTCTGGGTGTTTTCAGCATCGCAGAGTTTGCCCGTCCAGCCGGTGTAATACGATTCGTTCAGGGCGACTTCGGTTTGATGCTCAACCTCAACCCGGTACGATATCTTGCCGAACCTGCTGTACGAGAGTGGGGTGTACTCTAACCCTGCGCAGCGGCCTTCCTTGAGACAGGCATCGGAAAGATCCGCGAAGGACCCGCCCGAAAGCGGCACCACGGCACCGGCAGCGGCATAGAACCGAATAAAATCATTACCCTTTTCGCCTTTGAACGCCTTATGCTGTTCGCGCAGTGCCGAGCTTCCTTGAACATTGGCGTATCCGCTCAGGGAATCGGTGCAGGTGAAGGCGCCTCCCAGAGCAATATTATCGTGGTCCCAATCTTTGACGGGCTGATCGGAAACGCGACGTTCAGGGCGACGCGTGTAGTTCTGCTCGCACGCCTGGTTTTGGTGCATAAGCTGCGAAATCTCAGCCCCGTAGTGCCCGACCTCAAGCCGTTCACGCGCCGAAGCCCACGTGCTTGTCACCGAGTAGGCGAAATTCAGCCCGGAGGCTACCGACAGGCAAAGCATCAGGACGCCCAAGGTTCGGGCTGAACTCTGCCGTGCAAACCGCCATAAACCGTGCGTATAGTTCGTTACAGCAACCGCCGTTAGAGCAAAAAGTACCACCGGCACGAGCATCAGCACAAGGCGAGGACCGCTCAGATTCCACGACAGCGACAGGCCGAAAATCACGATGGCGGCAGCAACAATCGAGCATCCCACCAGGATGCGACGGCGCGACACGTTGCCCTCAAAAAGCCGTTTAAGCCCCAGGCTGCCCAGAATAATCATGGTGAGCGGAACGAAGTTTTTGAAATCGTTAATCCAGAAACGGCTCAGGCTCATACCCGGAATATTCCACAGAAGCTTAGGGGCGAAGGTCGCCAGCCCTAATAGCAGAATTGACAGCCCACCCAACAGATAGAGCGGCAGGTTACGCCGTGAACGCCACGGCACGAAGGTGAGAGCGAGCAGAAGCGGAATCACGATAAAGAAGGGGCGCATCGCAATATCCGAGCTCATGGCCGGGTTATCGTACGGGTAAATGAGTGAGGCCAGGTTCGGGAAAGTCAGGTGAATGCGCTGCGGGCTCCAGTCGCGCTGCCCGGTTCCCGACAGTAGCGCCGGAACATATTTGACGACGCTCAACGGTACCGCAATGAGGATGCTGACGATGACACGCCATATCCAAGCGCGGCTTCGAGAGACGATTATCCACCCGATGCCCCACCCGCCAACGCACACGGCAGCAGCGATAAGCTGCCCCGGGTATATGCCAACGAAACTCTGCCATAGAATCAAGACTGCAAGCGGAATCCCGTAGCGTTTATGCCACGCCCATAACGGGGAGATGACAAGCAAAACCCAGGGCCAGTAGGCGGCGGCACGGTGAAAATCCAAGAATTGGGCGTTTGCAAAGATTGCCGGGGCAAAGAATTGCCCCACGAGGGCGATCAGCGAAACGAGATGATGCCCGGTCAGCTGACGGACCAATATGTACATGCCCACCGCGCCAAGACCCGCGAGCACCGCCGACGTGATAGACGATACCGTAGGACTCCACGGAGAAATACCGTTTGCGATGCCCTGCGGCAGCACATACGATCCGCCCTGAATATTGCTCCCGGCGGGGCGGCCCATCCAGGTGTAGGCAACCCAGTCGGGCGGGTTGAAAATCCCGCCGTTATTCCACCAATAGTAAGAATCTGAGAGGTAGTGGGCATTCGCATCGCCGTTAACCACCGTCAGACGCATGAAGTATGACCAGTAGGTGATAACCTCAAGCGCGATTACAAGGAGTGCAACCTGTATGCCCTGGCGTGCGAGAAGATCACGGATTTTAGTCTTCACGTGCCCCACCTAGCTGGTGCAGATACTCGGCGAGCGCATCGCGGTGATCGCGAGGGGTGAACCCGGCAGCAATAAGCTTTGAAAGATCCAGGGCAGAGTTGGCGGGGCGCGGGGCGAAGACCTGGGCGTTGGCGAAGTATTCCTCAGTGGTGGTGTCACTTACTCGGGCGGCATCGTGACCGGTGCCGGTGTAGACGGCTCGGGCTAGGTCTGCCCAGGTGATAACCTCGCCGCTATTTGACACATGGTAGGTGCCGTAGGGTGCACCGGTAAACAGCAGATGCAGTGCTGCCCCCGCCAAGTCTTGGGTGAAGGTGGGGCGCCCCCACTGATCCGACACGACGGCAGGATCCACGCCGCGTTCGGCCAGCGATGCCATAGTCGCCACAAAATTTTTGCCCTCGCCAACCACCCAGCTGGTGCGCAGCAGGTAGTGTTTGCGCCACGCGGTCGCGGCGCTCTCCCCCGCGGCCTTGGAGGCACCATATACGCTCAGCGGGGCGATGGGATGCTCCACCGAGTATTCCTGCCCTACCGGCAGAGTTCCGTCGAAAACGTAGTCGGTGGAAACGTGCACGAGAGGAAGATTCGCTTCTTCGCAGACGCTCGCTAGGGCGGCGACTCCGTGAGCGTTGGCGGCCCAGGCTTCGCGGCGCCCCTCGAGGGTTTCGGCGTTATCCACTGCGGTGTAGGCGGCGGCGTTAATGACCGCGCGGTATGACCGCCAGCGGAAGGCGTTTCGCCATTTTTCGGGGGTACCGAGATCGAGCTGATCACGATCCACCGCCTCAAAGGGGATATTCTGCGCGGTCAGCTGGCGCACGAGTTCACGCCCGAGCTGCCCGCTTGCACCCACAATCAGAAGAGGGTCGGGGGTAAGCGGGGTGATCTCATGTAAGCGCGGGTGTTTGCGGTCCTTCTCGGAAAGCTCAGCCTGCGCCAGGTCGATAGGCCAGTCGATGGCGGTGCTTTCGTCCGCGAGGTTCAGGAAGCTGTAGGCGGTGAGAGCATCCGCCGACCAATGATCGTTTACTAAGTAGGTGTAGGCGGTGTTTTCCTCTAGGGTTTGGAAGGCGTTGCCAACCCCGCGCGGAACGAAGATAGCGGTGTCGGGACCGAGTTCGACGGTCACGACCCGTCCGAAGCTCTCCCCCGCACGCAAGTCTACCCAGGCGCCGAAAATTCGGCCGCTCGCCACCGAAACGTATTTATCCCAGGGTTCGGCGTGAATACCGCGTGTGGTACCCACCGAGGTGTTAAAAGAAATATTATTCTGCACCGGGTCAAAATCGGGCAGACCGGCGGCACGCATTTTCTCACGCTGCCAGTTTTCCTTAAACCAGCCGCGATTATCGCCGTGCACGGGCAGATCAATGACGAGCAGCCCCGGTATATCGGTTGCCCTTACGTTCAGTTCTTTCGTCATTTACTGCCCCGCCTTCGCGTATTTAGCCTCAACTTCTGCTTTGAGCGGTTCCCACCAGGAACGGTTATCGGTATACCACGCGATGGTATCGGCAAGACCCGCCTCAAAGTCGGTGAACTGCGGTTCCCACCCGAGTTCTTCGCGCAGACGGGTGCCATCAATGGCATACCGCATATCGTGCCCAGGCCGGTCTATCACATGTTCAAAGTCGTTCTCGTCTTTACCCATGAGGCGAAGAATAGTGCGCAGCACGGTAATGTTATTCTCCTCACCGTCTGCACCGATGAGGTAGGTATCGCCAATTTTCCCAGATTCAAGGATGCGCAACACCGCCGAAGAATGATCAGATGCGTGAATCCAGTCGCGCACGTTCAGGCCCTCGCCGTAGAGCTTAGGGGTCAGCCCCGAGAGGATATTCGTAATCTGCCGGGGAATAAATTTTTCGATGTGCTGATACGGCCCGTAGTTATTCGAGCAGTTCGAGATGGTCGCCTCAATCCCGAAAGAACGCACCCAGGCGCGCACCAGCAGATCCGACCCTGCCTTGGTGGAAGAGTACGGGGATGACGGATTATAGGGCGTAGTTTCGGTGAACTTTGCGGGATCATCCAGCGCCAAATCACCGAAGACTTCATCGGTTGAGATGTGGTGATAGCGGGTTCCATGCCTGCGTACCGCCTCCAGCAGGGTAAACGTGCCGACTAGGTTGGTGTGAATAAAAGGTTCTGGGTTCGCCAGGGAGTTATCGTTATGGGATTCTGCGGCGTAATGGATGACTGCATCCGCCTGCGCTACGAGCTCGTCTGTGAGTTCACGGTCTGCAATATCGCCAACCATAAGATTAAATCTGGTGCTGTCAAGACCATCAAGCGAGGTTTTATTGGCGGCATAGGTCATTTTATCGAGTACTGTAACAGTGTGTTCAGTATTATCCAATAGATAATGAACAAAGTTAGAGCCAATGAATCCGGCACCGCCGGTAACGAGTAAGTGAGACATACTTTAGATTTTAGCGGTCAAAACCGAGTAATTTATACACAGGTTACGAGAGAAACATGACACAATAGATATTATGAAGGGAATTATTCTTGCCGGTGGTACCGGCAGTCGTTTACACCCCATCACTCAGGGTATTAGTAAACAACTCACTCCGGTTTACGATAAACCAATGATTTATTATCCGCTTTCCACTCTTATGCTGGCGGGAATTCGTGACATTCTTATTATCACAACCCCCGAAGATCAAGAACAATTTAGACGTCTTTTAGGGGATGGAACTCGTTTTGGTGTACATTTCGACTATAAAGTGCAACCTTCACCTGATGGTTTAGCTCAAGCATTTATTTTAGGTGCAGATTTCATAGGCGATAATCCCGTTGCACTCGTTCTAGGTGATAATATTTTCTATGGTCCCGGTTTAGGAACCCAGCTTGGAAAATATGAGCAAAAAGACGGTGCAACCGTTTTTGCTTACCAAGTTGCAGACCCGCGCGCCTACGGAGTAGTGGAGTTCGACGAAAATTTTCACGCCGTCTCCATTGAAGAAAAACCGCAGGTACCGAAAAGCGATTATGCTATTCCGGGACTATATTTCTATGACAAACATGTTGTGGAATATGCGCAAAACATTAAACCTTCTCAGCGTGGTGAACTAGAAATTACCGACCTCAATCGTGTATATCTAAAACAGGGTAAACTAAAGGTTGAGGTACTGCCACGAGGTACAGCATGGCTTGATACCGGCACCTTCGATTCACTCGCAGATGCCAGCAACTTTATTCGCACCGTCCAAAAACGTCAGGGACTTTCTATTGGATGCCCTGAAGAAATTGCATGGCGCGCAGGTTGGTTAAGCAATGATGATCTTCACAGTATCGCCACCAAATTCGCCAAAAGCGGTTATGGGGACTATCTGATGCACCTGCTCAAATAGTCACAAAAAACTCACTGCCCCACACGGGGTTCACCACTCAAACTCAACACTCTGGAGCAAATTCAGAAATGACAATTTTAGATTTTGTGCGCACCACAAGAGCCAATCTCGTGTTGCTCATTGCTGGCATCGTAATCGGTGCCATCGCAGGGCTCGGCTATTCCCTGCTGCAGCCTAAAGTTTATGCCGCCAGCGCCTCCGGGTACGTGACCGTCGGTCAGAGTGGCACTATTGACGTACTATCCGGCTCAAACGCAGCAAAAGAACGTGCCCGCTCATACTCGGCAATCGTCTCATCAGAAGCCGTCGCCAAGATCATTCAGGAACAGAACTCTAACCTGAGCATCGGGACGATTCGCGGCAGCCTGAGCGCAACTACCGAAGAAAACAGCTCACTCATTAAGGTGCGGGCGACCGCTTCCAGCCCAGAACAGGCACGGGTTTTGGCGAATTCGGCGCTTCACGCCACCGCTCAGTACATCGAAAATATTGAGAAGAACGGTTCGGGGAACAACAGTACCGCTACCCCCACGCCTGCTGGGGAAGAAAACCAAGAAAGCGCTCAGAACAAGGTTTCTTCAACCAACCCGTCCGATACCACCAATACTCTGATTCGTGTGATTCCGCTGGATAATGCCAGCGTGAACCCGCCTCTCGTATCGCCCAACTACATGCAGAACGGCCTCATCGGTGCCGGTGCCGGGCTGGTGCTCGTGTACCTGGCGATCTTCCTGCGCCGTTCTGTGGATCAGCGCATCCGCACCCGTGACGACGCTATTAAGGCGACAAACAGCAATATTCTGGGTGTGCTGCCCGTCAGCGATGATCTGGCGGAAGAAAACATCGTGCGTGCAAGCAACGATGACCATATTGCCCACGAATCTATCCGTCAGCTGCGCACGAATCTGCGCTTCGTGAATATCGATAACCCGCCGAGCTCCTTCATTGTGACCTCCGCAGTTCCTGGCGAGGGTAAGTCTACGGTCTCGCTGGCGGTGGCGCGCTCTATGGCAAGCTCGGGGCAGCCGGTCATCCTGATCGACGCCGACCTGCGCCGTCCCACCGTCGCGAAGAAACTGCACATTAACGCCAAAATTGGTTTGACACAGGTTCTTGCCGGTCAGGTTGATATTGCTGAGGCCGTGCACCAGGTAGAGGATTCCAAGCTCTTTGTGCTTCCCGCCGGGCGTATCCCTCCGAACCCTTCCGAATTGTTGGGTTCCGACAAGATGCGCCAGCTTATTGAAGAGCTCTCCAAGGAATTCCTGGTCATCGTGGATGCTCCTCCGCTGCTGCCGGTGACCGACGCATCGCTGCTCTCCCACGCCGTGGACGGTGTGATTATGGTCGGCACCGTGGGCAAGAGCCACCGCGAGCAGATGACCGAGGCGGTTGCCGTGCTGGAGCGTGTGAATTCACACCTCTTCGGTGTGGTACTCAATAAGGCTCCGCGTAAGGGCCTGGGCAATTCCTACTATGGATTTGGTTACGCCAATAGTTATGTAGGTTATGCCAGCTACTACGGTTATTCCAAGGATGGTAAAAAGAAAGTTTCTTCCGGCGCGCACGGAGCTTAAGAAAATTTCTGAATCAGATTCTTGAGTATAAAGGGCGGGAAAATAGGTGGACTATTTTTCCCGCCCTTATATTCAAAGGTTTTCGTTGTGTGAAAGGATATCGTGCACACTACACCGCAGCACAAACCTGGTACGCCGCTCAAGGCGCGTATTATGCTGGCGCACGCCTACTTTCAAAGGCTCGCGAATCTTCACGGAATAGATATTTTACATATCAAAGGATATGCGTTTAATTCCGAAATTTTTAAACCCGATAGACATAGCACCGATGCAGATCTTTTAGTACGGCCTTCTCACGTAAATACTTTTGTTCACATACTTTTAGCTGACGGCTGGAGTATTCAGGCGCATTTTGACACCGGATCCGTTTTTGAACATGCAATGACGCTTTATCACGAATCTTGGGGTCTCACCGATATTCACCGTTTCTTTCCGGGGCTCGGAAAAGATCCCGAACGTGTTTTTCAGCAGCTCTGGGCGGCACATATGCAGCGTGAGATAGCGCACCGTTCCTGTGCCGTACCCTCGGTGCTCGATTCCCGGCTGATTGTAGTACTGCACCGCGCTAGGGCTAGTTCCACTTATGACCCGGATCTTGAGTATCTGCGCGATATTCTCGACTCCTACGACTGGGCTAAACTGCGCGAACGCGCCGCCGAGTTGGATTCTTCTCTCGCCTACGCCGCCGCAATGGGTGGCTTAGAGGCGTACCGTCACGAACGCGACTACCTGCTATGGAAGTCGGTTTCCACGCGGGTGCCGAGCTATATTCAATGGGTGGGCAGGCTGCGGTCGGCACGTGGATTCGCCGAGAAAATGCGCACGCTCAAGAATATTCTTATGGTCAATCAGGATCATTTGGCAATGGAACTGGGGCATAAACCCACGCGCGCCGAAATTCGCACTAGGTTCTTTGAGCGTTTTGGGTTGGGAGGCGGCTCCCGATGAGCCCTACTACCGCGCCGGTGAGGTACCGCATCCCGGAGTACGTTGCTTTCGTACACGCTGAGGAGATTTCTGAATACGCTTCCGTCACGACGTATCTTGCCGACACACGGACCGCACAGGTTTCGGTGTTGGAGGGGTCAGCATCCATTATTTGGGGTATTTTTGAGGAGCCGTTTTCCCTGCCCGAGGCCCTTGAGCTGATCGCCGAACTTACCGAGCAGAATCCAGAGGATATTCGCGGGGAAGTTGAGGATTTTGTGCATCAGCTAGTCGAAGACGAGCTGCTGGAAGCCGTCTAAATCCGCCCTGCCCCACTATATGAAGAGCCTTGAGAGTAAAGATCTTTACTCTCAAGGCTCTGTGTTTACGCCGGATAGGTTAGGTCTACTTACCTGAGGATGCGGTAAGTTCATCAACCGCCTGGCGTATTTCGTCGATAAAACGTTCCTCGCTAAAACGCGCGATATAGTTCTTAATCGCCTGCTTATCCCACTCTTCGGGGTTGAACTTCCGTATCGCCGCCTCAATCTGTTCCGAGGTCGGCTGTTCAATAAACACGCCGTTGAGGCCTTCGCGGATGGTATCGAGGTACCCGCCCGCGCGGTATGCGATCACCGGTTTTCCGCTTGCCCCGGCCTCCAGCGGGGTAATGCCGAAGTCCTCATGAGATACCGCGAGAAGTGCCAGACAATGCCGGTAGGCAGAACACAGCTGCTCGTCAGAGATCCCGGAAATAATGCGCACATTGGGCCCCGAGAGTTTGAGGAGCTTATCTTTTTCGGGTCCATGCCCGATAATCAGCAGCTTCTTACCCGCTCGATTGCACGCTTCAATCGCCTCATCCACGTTCTTATAGGACATCAGACGTGACACCAGCAGAAAGTAGTCTGCCGCAGCCGTGAATTCCTGCAGACCCGCGATCGGTTCTTCCACGCGGGTTGCACCCCCGCAGTAAGGCGGGAAAATAATGGGTACGTCTTTGCCGTACACCCGCGCAATACGTTTCTGAATTGCGGTCGAGTTCGCCACGTAATGTTCCGACCGCGCCGCCGCGCGCTGATCCCAGAACCGCAGCAGCGGGTTTATCACCCGTAACCCCACCCCAATCACACTGTTCTTTTTCTCGTCGCCCAGGTATTGGTCACGCAGGTACAGCCAACGCGCCGGGGAATGGCAGTACACCAGTTTCTCGCCGGTGAATTTGAACCCGTGCGCCCATCCCGTGGTCGAAACCACCGCAACGTGCGCCGGAACTTTCAGGCAGGACGCGGTCAGCGGCAGCAGCGGCAGCGCCAGTCGGTGGTAGCGCCGCAGCAAGCCCACCCGATTGAGCGGACTGGTGATGATAGTCGCATTCTCAAACTCGGGGAAAGTACCTTCAGGATTGTAGAGGGTCGTGTAGATAGGGGCCTCAGGGAACGCCCGGTGCAGGGCCAGAACAACCCGCTCCGCCCCACCGCGCTGCGTTAAATAGTCGTGAGCGATAGCGAGCCGAGGGGCGGTGGCAGAACCTGTATCTGCCAAACCTGCAGGCTGAGATTCCGCCGATGCCGGGAATTTTTTCGAGGCCAAAGAACGAATGTGAGCGGATGCGCCGCGCCAGGATTGTGCTACTCGATTCAGCATTAGAACACCTTCCGTGCACGCTGCGGGTACTTCACGCCTGCGTAGGATGCCGCCTCCACCTGCAGCGCCACCAGCTTCTCGGCGATCTTCGCGGGAAGTTTCAGGAGTACCGCATCGAGAGTATTGCCTATCCGCCGAATATTTGCCTCGGTACTGACCACCGCGAGAGCCTTCACCGCTGCGCCCCAGAGCCCGTCGGGGTTGGGAGCCGCATGCGCATCTTCGCCGTGTTTACGCACGAAAATGGTGCGCGCGCTGCCCGCGTGCAGGGCGCGGAGAGCTCGCACGGCGGTCGTGGTCGCCTCAGCATAATGCTTCGTTTCAACCGCATCGGAAATTATGATTTTCCCGCCGGCATCAGCGATCATCTTACCCAGATCGACGTCTTCCCAGCCGTAAAGACGATAGGCGGGATCGAAGCCGCCGATAGTTCGGTACAGCTCTGCAGAGACGGACGAGTTTCCATTCCAATAGTGCCAACGCTCGGATTCGGGGGTGCTCAGCGCCGCTTCCTTAAACTTTGCGTCGTGGTAGGTTCCGTACACCTGAGAGTAAGCGGTCTTGGGGAAAATATTGTTCAGGGTGCCGATCACCCCGTCATAGTCGCGGTGTAAGCGAAGGTGGTTCGCCACATAGTCGGGCTCGGGTTCCAGATCGTCGTCGCAGCGAATCAAAATATCCGCATCCGCCGCATTATGCCCGGCGTTGAGAGCCGCCACACGCCCAAGATTTTCGGGGAACACAATCTTCGTGAGGTTCAAGGTTCCGCGGGCGATATAGTCGTCAACAACTTTTTCGCTCTGGTCGATGTCACCATCGAGGACAACGATAACTTGAAAGTCTCGTTCCGTCTGAGCAGAAAGCGCGTCTAAGGGATAGTGTAAAACCCCTGCTCCACCCCGCGACGGGATGATGACGGCTGCTTGATAGTGAGCCATAAACTGTCCTGTAGTTGTGAGAGTGAGTATTTGGCGGGAACAAGCGTGGGCATAGCGAATGCACTAGAGATATTTCTCTAAAAGGTGGCGAACTCGTTCTCTGCCTGAGTCGGGTGAATATAGTTCCTGCCAGCGCCAAAATGCCGCAGAAACAATGTCATTAAGAATATCAGATTCTTGATAGAAAGCCTGAGTTAAATGTCGAATCTTTTCAACGAGGGCCGAGGGATCCTGGGCGGGGTAAATATACGGGTAGTCCTCCCCCACGACTTCGGGAAGGGCACCCGCATCGCTGACGATCACCGGCACGCGGGCACTCATCGCTTCCGCAGCGACAAGCCCAAAGGATTCCGGGGCTTGCGAAGGCACTACCAGCAGATCGACCGTGTCGAAGAGCTTTTGCGGGGTGCTCCAGCCGAGACGATCGGTATAGCGTTCAATATTTTCAAGGGCACGGGACACTTCGCGTTCTTCCTCAGCGGAGGTGAAGACGGGCGCTCCAGCAACCACGAGGCGGTACTCGGGGACGGTAACAGTACTGTTGAGGCGCTCGATCGCCTGGCAGAGGACACCAACCCCTTTGGAAGGTGTGAGTCTGCCAAGGTAGCCGATGCGCACCACCCCGGGGACGGTGGATTTCGCCAGCGAGAGAGGGACTTCCTGCACCCAATTGGGAAAGACGGTCGCACCGGGTACGGATGCCGCAACATACTCGCTGGGAACGAGAGTTTGAAGGGCCTTTTTGCGGGCGAACGGTACTAATTTAGCGTTGGTACCCGTCGGCAGCTGATGTAGGTGCACGATGCGCCCTGCCCGTCCCCCGGTAGCGGCGGCAGGAACCAGCCCGTTACACCACAGGAGCGCATCCCGGTGCGCCCGGTGCCAGAGCCGCAGCTGAACCATATACTGCATGCGCGTTTTGGCGGGCAGTACGATGCGTGTGAACCCTTCATCGGCGGCCGCTTCAATGAGATCCGGCGGGTTTGCCGGACCGATGATGACAACCTGGTACCCCAGCCCTCGCGCCGCCCGAGCGATATTCAGGAGCATGACTTCGCCCCCACCTATATCGCCGTTATTGGTGGCTAGATAGAGTTCTTTACTCATCTCGGGTGTATCTTTCTAGGTTTTCAGTACCGATATGCCAATTATCATAAGTGAATAGTCACACGTTTGGCGTTGGTTCTAGGAGTTTTTGATCCGGTTCGCAATATAGGCGGTGATTTTTTCGGGTGATTTTGGCATGTCGATACGCCGGTCTACCCCCACGAAGTTTTCCGCCTCATACCCCGGCATGCCAAGTTCTCTGTTCCGGGAGATGGCACCCGCGCGAACCGCATAAGCAATGACAATTGCCCAGGTAAAGGTGTAGAAGACCTCGCCCAGACTCAAACCACAGACGAGCATGGCTATCGCTGCACCCTGTCCCACTCTTTCTTCGACGGTCCAGGAGGTTTTTGAGACGAAGATGCGCATCCCCACGATAATCGTGATAGCGATGACGAAAACTGTCCAGACCCAACCGCCCTCGGTACGAAGCACTAGATAGGAGTTGTGATACACCCAGTTCCTATCCTGCAGGGGCGCGTAGGCTTCTCCAAGTCCGCTTCCAAAGAACCCCGCAATTTCGGCTTTTTCTTGTGCCACCGCATCAATACGTTCACGAAGCATATCGGAGCCCACACGCGAGGCAAACTGCCCTACCTGGGCATAGTCTGTGGCGAGTGTCTGCACAAGCGCCCAGACCCCACCCAACAGGAACATCCTCACCATAAAGTTGAATCGGGAAGCGAGCAGTACCCACAGCACGCCTACCAGGTACGCCGTGATGGAGGTACGCGAGTTCGTTAGCCACACCACCGAAGTTCCCAGTACGAAGGCGAAAATACGCTCGGGCATAGTGCGCATAATGGCGAAAGCGAGTACACCGAAGATAGCGTACGCCAGGCCCGCATAGTTTTTATCGTGGAGGAAACCCACCAGAACGTTGCCATCCGAGCGTTCGGTAATTCCCAGATAGAAGGCGGGAACGTTGATCAGAAGCGCCGTGAGGTATCCTGCGATAGCGGATCTAAAATGCAGCCGCCCCTCGGCAAGATTCCACATCAGAATGGTGGTGAAGATCATGCGAACTAAGCGTTGTCGCCAGTCGAAAGCATCAGCACTGGCGGTATGCAAAAGCGATACGAACATCATGTAGACCAAGCCCAACCACATAATAGTTTTCAGAGATTTAAACCTGCCAAGTTCGTACTGTGCAGGCTTGGTAAGCCCGTAGAGTGCGCCGATAACCACGGCAATCTGGCTGAGGGGCTGGTTAATGACCGGCAGCACGGTAGCGAACACCATGGCACCGAAAATTACGAATTCGGGTATGCGCAGCTGATTGCTGTTGTCCCGCACATAGTCACCGCTCTTTTTGAGCCCGTGACTAACGCGCGCAGAGAGGTTTGCGCTATCGTTCCGGTGCTGCGAGCTAGGCGATAGCGATGTTCCTAGGTGAGTGCTCATGCTAGTCCTTGATGCTTGTGTGTTTGAGTGTAGAGTTCTGCGATCTGCGCCGTCATCTCGGCGTTGGTTACCCACGTCCATGCTGAAGGGGCCGAGGCTTCACAGTTCCGCATAAGAGCTTCTAAAACGCTATCACAGAATGCGTTCTGGCGGCGGTTAACAAGCTCGTTGGGGGCAAGAATTTCGGGGTTTCCGCCCACGTCGGTTGCCACGGTTTTTAATCCGGCGGCTTTAGCGTCCAAGAGCGTATAAGAACAGTTCTCCCAGAGGGATAGCTGAACCACCATATCGCTGCGGCCCATCGCCTCTAGGGGATCGACGAACCCGCTGAAGGTTACGGCATCGCTGATATGCAGCTCCCGCACCTGCTGCGCCAAGGTATCGGCAAGGTCACCTTCCCCCGCGATTTCAAGGTGCGCCTTGGGGTACACGGTGCGCAGCTGGGCGAATGCTTCTATCAGCACGTCAATACCTTTTTCGGGCGAGAGCCGTGAGAGCGAGAGGATGCGCGGCGCATCCGGTTCGGTCAGCACGCGGTGCTTGTGTACGGCGGTGCGCAGCCGGGGCGCATCCACCCCGTTATAGATGATGCTCACCCTGCGAGCGCCCCATTTACGGCGCATCTGCTCGGCGGTAGAGCGCGAGACGGCAATAGCCGCATTGGTGCCCCACAGACGCACCCGGTGCACCTGTTCCATGAGCTTAGAACGCCAGGAGGTGCCGTGGTAGACGGCATCATCCCCCGCGATTCCGTGCTCGGTAGTGATGAGCGTGGGAACGGTCAGTGAACGGTTGGCAAGCCGCCGCATCTTGAGGGAGTTGACGGCGGCGGCGGCGATAACATCCGCATAGGCAAGGTGACTGTGCACGATAGCGGGCTTCTCTCGTTCAATAACGTGTGTGAGCGAGGCGAACGAGGTTCTAAAACCGCGGCTCGGTCCGAAGGGTACGGCGTGAACGGGAATATTAAGCTCGCGAAGGCGCTCGGTGAGTTTTCCCTCGGGCGCGCAGACAACCAGGCGATACCCGGGAATACCGGTTTGGGCAACGTCAAGAACATGTCGCGCCACTCCCCCGAAGTCGGGAACCGGAACAACCCAGAGCACGGTCAAAGTCTTGGCTGTACTCATGCCCTCACCAGCTTTCGTGTCAGAACGTTACGCAGGGCGGCAGAAACTCGTGTCTCAACCGTACTATGCACGCACCACGCCCAGAGTAGAACCAGCGCGAGAGCCAATATGCGCGCGCCCCACGCCCCCGCCCAGGGGTAGAACATATCGATCAGCATATAGCCAAGCATCGCGTGCCCCAGATACAGGGGGTACGATATTGTGCCGAGCGCGTGCAAGGGTCCGCGCGCCAAAAACGGCACATGGCGCACATAGATAACGGCGAAAAACACCGCACATATGATGGCGACTCCCACCCCGTGGGCGCTATCGTGCATGAGGAAAGCATTGATAGAGGCCGCCGCAGCGCAATACGGCATCAGCCAGGTAAACCTGCGGTCGTGGCTGTACATAAAGAACACCATGCCCAGACTAAACAGAGCCGCATGCTCGGCAACCACGCCCCACACCAGCATTTTGGGGGCACCCGTCAGGGACGCCTCCGGGTGAAATATGCAACAGATGAGCAGCCCTAAGGTTGTCCAGCAAAAAATACCGATCGTGATCTCGCGGCGATATATTTTTCCACGCCGCACAGCCAGGTAGAGACCCATAAGCAGATAGAACTGTAACTCAATGGCGAGCGTCCAATACACCTGATCAACATTATCGACCAGCATAAAACGCTGCATCATCGTCGCATTAACCAGAGTTTGCGCCACCGTAATATCCCTGCCGGGATTACCGTAGAGAAAATACACAGCCGCAGCAACCGCAAGCGCTAACCAGTAGGTTGGGTACAGACGGGCGAAACGCGAAATACCAAATTTTAGGGCGGAACCGCTTTTGATAGCGCTCAACAAAATCACGTACCCCGAGATGATGAAGAAAAGCTGCACCCCTAGTTCTCCGAACGGAATAGAGTACGGTTCGGGGGCGATGCGCGGGTAGTTCTGCACGGCGGGGTACCCGAAATGGTAGGCCACAACGGCCAGTGCCGCTATTCCGCGCAGCCCGTCGAGTTCGCTAAATCGTCCGGGGGTGATAAAGCTGTTATCGAGTACTTCGCCGGGTTTTCGGGCGTGCTGAACGGTTCTTGGTGGTGTCACGAAACCGACCTACAGCCACTTTTCGAGGCGGTCTAGGGCGGTGAAGAAGCCTTCGCCGTTATTGATATGCCCCTGCCAGATCTCGGGGATAAACGATGCTTTCGGCGCCAGCTCACGCAGCTGCTTGCCCAGTGCAGCCCAATCGACATCGCCTTCGCCTACTTGCACGCCTTCGCCATCTACGCCGATACCGTCGACGAGGTGCAGGTGGATGGAGCGCGGCGCCAGCTGTGCTACCGCCTCCGACAGAGGAATTTTGAGGAAGTTGCATGCGAGCATGGTGTGTGAAATGTCCAGGCAGAGAGCGCTGTCGTAGGCGCGCGCGAATTCGGCGGTATCCTGCGGGTCAAGGAAGAGGTTGTGGTACTGCTGCCCACCCATCAGCCAGGGGTAGGGCGGCAGAGTCTGTGCCGCCAGGCGCACCCCGGCGGTATCCAGCCGTCTCAGGGCTTCGCCGATGCGCTCGTACTTTGCGGCACGGGCGCTCGCCGGGATGTGTTTGTCTTTGGTGAAGCCGCCCATCGTGACGACCATAACGGGGTCTTCGTCCACCGTGAAGTAGCGGGTCAAATCGCGGGTAATGTCGATGGTGCGCTGCACCTCGGCGATGGAGCGTTCCCAGACTTCGGGGTCGCGGGAGGCCAGATCGACCAGAAAGTCCCCGGCGAAGAGGTCAGGCAGGTGGGTCGTGAAGCTCATGGGCAGTTTCTTCTCAAAGACCTCGTCAATATTGATATCAAGGTCTTTGTAGGAGAAGTGGAATTCGAGGAAATCCGGTGTTGCCTCTTCGATCAGGGGTTTGTAGTCGTGGTACCGTACCGGCAGACCCCAGGGGCGTTCAAAGGTGAAGTCGCGCCGGGTTACGAGGTCGTCCTTCAGATCGCCCTCAAAAAAGAACGATCCTTCTTCAACGTCGCGTTGGATGGTACGCCCGAGCAGCTGCGGAAGGTAGTTCGGTTGCAGGCCCCGGCCGGGCGACTTGACGGCCACATCCGCCTCGGTGATTACCTCACCTTTGGCTATGCTGCGGGTTGCAACCAGTGATTTGGCCAGGTTCACGCGGTTCATCAGTTCACCGGTGGAAACCTCGCGGGGCGCGGCCGTGCCGATGGATTCCTCAATGTCACGAATCTGCCGCACCATCGCCGCGAACTCTTCGGGCAGCAACGATACAGTGTGATCGTTGCCTTCCAGAGTTTTATCGGTCGTGAAATGCTTTTCGATAATCTTTGCACCGCGCGCAACAGCGGCCACGGGCACATGGTAGCCGCGTTCATGCCCGGAATAGCCGACCAGGCATTGGCCGATCTCGGCGAGACGGTCCATATACGCCAGATTCACGTCTTTGAAGGGTGCCGGGTAGGTGGATTGGCATTGCAGCAGGGCATAGGATGCGCCCGCCTTGCGCAGCAAGTTCACCGAGTCCAGGATTTCTTCTTCGCGGCTCATACCGGTGGATACCAGCATGGGCAGCCCGCGCGATGCAACATCGCGCAGCAGTTCGTGGTTCGTCAGGTCTGCGGAAGCGATCTTCATGCCCGCAATACCGTAATCGACGAGCGCCTGCACGGATGGAGCATCCCAGGGGGTGCACAAAATATCCAGACCATGCTCTTTGACGTGGTCGAATACCTCGTACATCTGCTCAACACTCAGCGAGAACCGTGAGAGCAGATCCAAGGTGTACTGCACACCCAAGTCTTCGCCCGCGGTGGCGCCGCCGCGCTGGCGGTAGAGCGCATCCAGATCGCGCAGCTGGAATTTCACAGCGTCCGCACCGGATTCCACCGCGAGGTCCACCAGCTCTTTCGCGAAGTCCACGCTCCCCTGGTGGTTATTGCCGATCTCGGCGATGATGAAGGCGGGCGCATCCTCGCTGATGGTGTGCTTTCCGATGCGCAGCACGTTCTGCTCGTCCATTGCCAACGCCACCAGATGACCGCGTTCGTCGATAAGTGGAATATGCTCGATACCGCGCGCAAAGTAGCCGCGTAAAGATTCGGGGTCGCTATCGGCGGGGGCGGTCTGCGGGTTCGTATTCGCCGCCGCCAGTGCGCTGGTCTCTAGGGATGCGGTGGGGTTGGCAATCAGCCAACGTCTGAAGTCCCCGTCCGAAAGCGAACCGCGCAAAATGCCGGATTCGTTGACGAGAAAGATGATGCGCTGACCGTTGGCAGAAATTTTGTGAAGCGCAGTCAGAATCGGGTCTTCGGCGAAGACCACATAGGGCGCGATATTACGTTCGATAATCACGGTTTATGATGCTTTCTTCAAGAAAACTTGTGTTTAGTGAGAGTGAGTGTTGGGTCTTTTGACGCTGAGGCTTAGCTTCTTACGCCGGGTTGGCTCTCAAGAATTTGCTTGAGCTGATGCTCGGCGACCGAAAAATCAATAGGAGCATCAATATCGACGCCCTCGACCTCATGAAGCGTGAAAAGATCAATGGTTCCTCCAGGATACCCCGCCAGACGGTTGTGGTGCTCGGTGTACACGTGAGTTTTGGTGAGGTAGAGCGAACCGTTCTCCCGGTACCGGAAGGTCTCCTGTGTGAGTTCTTGGCGGCGCGGGCGCGCCATAATCTCGAACTCTGCGGTAGGTTCGGCATCCGGGTGCCACCGCCAAATAAACGGGCCGATCGGGATAACCCCAACCAATGAGTCTTTGCCGTTCTCGGCGAATTGACGCACCGCGCGGGCCAAGGTGCCGGGCAGACGTACCGGGCTGGTGGCTTGCAGCAGCATGACCGCATCCGGCGCCCAGCCCTCGCCCGTATAGAAGTCGATGGCGTGCTCGATCACCGGTTCGGTGGCTGTGGTATCTTCGGCAAGATGCGCGGGGCGCATAAACGGAACCTCGGCGCCGTAGTGGCGGGCGATGGCGGCGAGTTCTTGGTCTTCGGTTGAGACCACGACCCGCACCTCGTGCTCCCCCGCCAGTTCGTCGCGGGCGGCGAGCGCCTGCAGAATAGTCCACGCCACCAGGGGTTTTCCGGCGATCTCGCGCAGGTTTTTACGCGGTATACCTTTGGAACCGCCGCGCACGGGAATAACGCAGAGAACGCGCATTAGTATGCCTCCAGGTAGTCGATGATGAGCTGAGCGATAGTGTGGGCGGGCTCGACTGCGGGTTGTTCTGGCGCCGGCGTGGGGTCTTCGCCCCAGCGGTTCATGCCGTAGCGTGCCCAGAATTCTTCGAGCCAAGCGGGTGGGTTCGGGTGGTATACCCACGCCGGAATACCGCGGATTGCGGCCTCAAGCACGCCGGTTGAAAAGACTGAGACCACCGGGTTCGGCACCTCGTTCAGAGGCGTAGTAGAGCGGTCTATGGCGATGCCTTCTATCTCCCAGAGCGTGTGGATGGCGCGGGAGAGTTTATCGGTTTCGCTCGGATGCGGCCGGTAGATGCCGTCGTGGTGTTTCAAAAAGCTGTGCGCGGCGCGGGCGAAGGATGCGCGTGGTAATTCCGCGCCGTGCATCTGCCCCAGAAATAGGATTTTGCCCAGGGATTTGGTGGTTTCACCGTGCGTATTTTGGATAGCGCGGTAGAGCAGCTGTGAGCCGACGGTATGCGTCTGCACGTCGCGGCGTCCGGAAGCCCAAAATTGGGCGTCCTCGTCGCTGAAGGCGAGCAGAGTTGAACCGATGGGCAGCGGCGGGGCGTGCGGAACCAGCAGCCCGTGCTGTACTACCCAGTAGGCTATGCCGCGTTCGCGGGCGAATCGGTAGGCCGCGTGACCGCGCGGCAGGTAGTGTCCTAAGGACAGCACGAGGCGCACGCCGGGTAGTTTTTCGGCGAGCTCATCGGCGCGTATCGGGGTTGCGGTCCAGTCTTTGCGGCTATAGCGTGTGCTGGCGTATCGTCCGTTGAGATATTCTGAAGCGTCACTCGGGCACCAGAGCGCGACCCCCACCCCTTCGAGGTGTTTGAGCGGTTCCAGCAGGGCGTTGCGGCTTGTGGGTGAGAACGAGTCGAGCACGATCAGTACCCGCGGTATTGCCCCGCGCGTATAGAGCATGCCGGAAACCATGTCCTGTTGGGCACCTCTGCGGGCGCGCACCATATTCTGGGCGCGTCCTTTCACCCAGCGCAGAGTGTTTTGGCGCTGCTGCCAGGCATGCCAGGCTTCGAGATCGACGGGGTAGTTTAGGCCCATAGTTTCTCCAAAATTTTGACGCGATCATCGAAGGTATGCTCGGCGAGGGTGCGTCGCTGCCCGGCCTCACGGATTGCATGCGCCCAGCGGGGTTCACGAAAGATGCGGGCGCACAGGTCAATAAGTTCTTCGGTACTCTCGTAGACCAGTACTTCGCGCCCGGGTTCGTAGTAGCGCGCCACATCGGCCCGGTCGATCAGGTGAAGTGCACCCACACCGGGGGCTTCGAAGGTGCGCATCGTGAAGCCGTCTTGGTTGTGGTGGATATTCAGGGTCGCCGGTGACGATGCCATGACCCCGTAGGCGGCGGATCGGTCGATATCACGGTGTGCGGGAATTCCAGTGCCCTTGAATCTGCGGGTTCGGGCTATATCCCAGGGGTGGCGCGACCAGTCTCGCCCGTAGGCGCGCACGGGTATCCCCGCCTCGTGCAGGGCACGCAGCGTATGCTCACGGTTGGGGTAATTCGCCCCGACGAAACTGATGGCGTCTTCGGTAACCGGCGCGATCGTGCAGTGCGAATCGTAGGCGTTGGGCATATCCAAGACGGCGTACCCTAGGGAGCGCAGGTATTCGGCATCCTGCGGGCTATAGCTTGCGAGCGCTCCGAGGCGCGGTAAATCTTCCAGGGTGTATGACATGCGACGCAGCTCGTCGTAGAGCCAGGTTCCGTAGCGCACCCCGGATTCTTCAAGTTTTTGCCACCAGGTATCCCCCAGCAGGTCCCCTTTGATGACGAGCACAATATCGGGGCGATACTCCTCAAACGCGACGATAGCACGAGCGGTCGCCTGGGCTGCGGCGGATGCGGGCCGATATTTTTCGGGCAGTTCGTGCGCGAGTTTATTGCGGATACGGTCGGCAACTGTGCCGGGAGCATCGTAAATATGGGTGCGAACCTCGTATCCGGCAACGCTTAGCGAAGCCTCAATAGCCTTCCAATACCCGTGGAACGCTGGCGAAACCAGCAGAATCGTGGGGGCTCTCATCTCGTGTATCCTTTGTGGTTCTTCTCTGTCCTGTGATCCTTCGTGCGGGAAAGCCAGGTTCGGCGCGGTTACCCGACTAGTTTTCGTGCCGTGTTCCCCGCCGGATCAGCTCTAGTTCGTGGTTCAGAATCTCGCGCGGGTTCACTCGGTGATTTCGCAGGGACCGCACCAGGTTGAAGCCGTAATTGGCGTAGCTAGTGAGGGTTAGGGCGCGCCGCAGATTCTTCTCGAAACCCCATTTTTCGGCGTAGATAAATCGTGCGGTGGTAAGCCATTGGCGGCGTCGGGCTGAGGGGCTGGATGCCCCTCCTTCGTGGGTGACCGTCACCTCGGGCACCAGGATGCGCGGCACCCCAATCTCGGCAAGGCGGCGCTGGAAGTCTACTTCTTCGCTGTTCATGTAGAAGCGCTCGTCCATGCCTTCTACCCGTTCGTATACAGTGCGGGGCACCATCATGCAGGCGCCCATAACCCAGTCGGTTCCGTGGGGCCTCAAGGCGGTGCAGGCACTTATATCGTGCCCTACCCCGCGATGCCACAGGCGCGTGGGTTTGAAGCGTGCCAGGGGTGTGAACCATTCCCACGCGATATGCCCCACGGTGGGGAATTTTCGGGCTACCCACTGGTGTTTTCCGTCGTGACCGACTACTTGGGGGCTGGCGAGCACCTGCGGATAGGCGGCGAGCGCCGTAAGCATTGAGCTGATGAAGTTTTCGTCGAGTTCAAGGTCGCTGTTGAGGATTATCAGCCAGTCTCCACGTGCGCGTGCAGCCCCGGAGTTTACGGCGCTGCCGAACCCACCGTTGCGCTCGCGGCGCACGATGCTCACGCCTTCAGTGTCGGGAAAGGGTACGGGTGAGCGGTCGTCAGAAACGATAATCTCAAGATTTTCGGGGGTTATTCCCCGCTGCGCGCGCAGGCTGGCAATTAAATTCAGCACGGGAGCAGGTTCGCCATAAAAGGGAATAATGGCGGAGATAGTTTCTGCTGACGAAGTCACAAAAATGCTTTCTGTTGCGGTTTACATCTATGTTCCGGTCATCAAACATTGTCTGTAAACGTATGTGTTTATTCGTGAGGAAACTCTCGGCATACTGCACATAGTTGTTGCCGTCATATCCTCGTGAGTGAGTGTTACTTTATAATTCTAATATAGTATCGACATATCAGGTGACTACACAGCGTAATTTTGCCTCATAATAAAGGTATTGCGTGTGTAAATCCCAGGGAGTTATGTGTGAATCGTCGTTCTGAGTCTGAAGATAAAACCCGGTTAACAGAACTTGAGGGTATGCGCCCGCCGCATGTTGAAGCTTATTTTCGTGTGATGGGGTTTTTACGCCCCGGTATTGCACGGGTTTTGGATACAGTTCGCCACTCTCGCGAGAAAGTGTATATTGCGCCTCCTTTTTCTCGCGGCGGTAATTGGCTTTATCTGTTGGCGGCCGTTGATGCTGACCGTCGCGCCGATGCTGGGGATTTTTCATATATGCTCAATACTGCTGGTTTAGAACCTTGGCTTACAGAATTTCCTGCTTTGCAGGAACTCATGATGGATCCAAAAGATTTTAAGTTTTTACACCGGCGTTATTCTGGTCTTGATACCAATGTAGAAGATAGTTTTGCGCCCGGTTCTCTTGAGATTTTTGCCCGTGAACGATTACTTTCTTCTGAGAATTTTAGGCAGCACATTCTTACAGTAGGCAATATTGTAGGAAGCAATACGGTGGTGCTCAGTATTCGGCGCGGTGATTATTATTCTGTTCCCGCAATTCGGCAGCGTTACGGTATTAATACTGTGGCCTATGTACGTGAGGCCCTGGATCAGGTGCTTAAACGTATGAGTCCCAGTAATTTTGTGGTCACAAGTGATGATCCGCAGTGGTGCCGTGAAAACCTGAGTTTCCTCGAAGATATTGCCCCGGTAATCTACGATAAGACCGGCGAGGGTATGTTCGCGGATTTAGCGGTTCTTGCGAAGGCGCGCTGGCTTATTCTTACGAACACTACGTTCGGGTACTGGGGTGCTTATATGGCGCAGGCAGATCACCCCGTTGAGGTGTACGTACCGAATGCCCACGAGTACGATGCGAAAACCCGCCAGCCTATCGTGGTGCCCGGAACTATGCGTCCGCATCCGCATTTTTCACGTTGGCATGCGGTTAAGCCGCCGCACGGGGGAACCTGGCTTCTGCCTGAAGAAGGCGATACCGTGTAAAACCCTATACTTCACTCTTTCACAACTCACTCATACTCAAGCACGGAAGATAACCCATGAACATCAAATTTCTCGCGCCGTTTAAATTTTCGCAGCGAATCGTATCTAACTCCCGTAATTTTTTCTCTGGACGCCTTGAAAAATCGCGCTTTAAAGCCCGTTTTATAGACCCGACGGTTCGCGGGCTTCGCACTGGAAAACATCGGCTTTTTCTGGCGCAGCGCGATCTGCGTACCCGGCGTGAGGCACGTGCCCTGCTGAGCTCGGGGGATTTTAAGAACCGTTACCGGGAGCTAGAGAAAACCTTTGAGCTCCCTCCCCTGCCCACGACCAAGGGCGTGTGGGCGGTCGCGATGGTCAAAAATGAGGCGGATGTGCTCGAACGTTCCCTACGGCACCTGCATGCCCAGGGGGTGGCGCGCATCCTGGTGGTCGATAACGGTTCAGATGACGGTACTTTTGAGCTTCTTCAGCGACTTAGCCGTGAACTGCCGCTGAGCGTGGGGCGCGATCGGGAGCCCGCCTACTATCAGTCCGAGAAAATGACCTATCTGACCCATCGTGCCCAGCGAGCCGGTGCCACCTGGGTAGTACCTTTCGATGCGGACGAGTTCTGGTTCGGCGTTGAAGGTACGCTTGCCGAGGTTCTGTCCACCAGCAAAAATACCGTGGAAATCTCGCAGCTCTACAACCTGTTTCCTACGGCCTCGGGAGACCTGGTGCTCGATACAACCGCGCATTTTGACCCTAAGGTGTGCTTTAAATCCTGGCGGTCATCGGTCGTCACTATGGGTAATCATCGGGTGCTTCGGCCTGGGGCACAGGGCACCGATCGGGTGGTTATCTTACATCTGCCTTGGCGTTCACGGCAGCAGCTGCAGCGCAAGCTCATGCAGGGGGCAAAGGCGCTTGAGCTCACCGATTTGCCGGAAGATTTGGGGTATCACTGGCGTAAAAATGGCGAGCTGAGCGAGAAACAACTTGCCGATATTTGGTTGGATCTTATCGCGGGCAGGCCCATTCCCGTAAATCTTGCGTGGCAGCCGCGCGGAAGCCTCTACCCCCTAGGCAGCGATATACCGCAGGATGCGCACAGCCTTAAACCCTTCCTTGAAGCCCGGCCGAAGACTGCCTAAAACTAGCAATAGACCTGTGCCCGCCTTCCCCAAGATTGGGAGGCGGGCACAGTCCTACTGTTTTCAGGTCGATTCGCCCGACTACTCGGGAAGCTGCCCTAAACGCACCAGATTGGCGAACTCTTCGTTCTGCTGCTGCACCTGCGTGAAGGTTCCCTGCGCGGCGATTTCGCCCTGCGAAAGGTAAATCAGCTGATCCACATTGCGCACCGTCGAGAGGCGATGCGCCACGATAATCACTGTAATATCCCGCGAGATACGCTCGATCGCCTGGGTAATCTTATGCTCGGTCTCGTTATCCAGGGCGCTGGTAGCCTCGTCCATAATGAGCACGCTGGGGTTGCGGTAGAGTGCACGGGCAATGCCTAGACGCTGGCGCTGACCGCCCGAAAGCCGAACAGCATTGTGCCCGATCATCGTCATCAGCCCGTTCTCCAGGGAGTCCACAACCTCGGTAAGCTCAGCGACAGCCAAGCATTCACGCACCCGCGCCTCATCAATCTCATGCGGTTCAAGCCCGAAAGCAACCGCCTCCAGCACCGTAGAATCGGCGATGAAGACGTCTTGAGGCACATACCCGATGCGCTGAAACCACGCGGGCAGATCCTGCTCGATCGGCACTCCATTGCACAACACACGCCCCTGCTCGGTGCTGAAAAGCCCCAAAATTAAATCAACCAGGGTGGTCTTTCCCGACCCAGAGCCGCCCACGAAGGCGATCGATGTACCCATAGGAATCTGCAGGTTAATGTTCTTCAGCACCGGCTGATCACCGTCGGGGTAGGTAAAGGAAAGGTTCTCCACCGTAATAGTGATGGGCTCAATCTCACGGTTTACGTACTCTGCCTGAATATCAGAGTCGGGAGCAGGCGGAAGGTCGAGCTTCTTCCCCTGTTCATCAAGCATCCCAATTTCGCGGACAAGCTCATCGCTGGGTTTCTCACCGGAACGAATATTACCTAGGGACGCCACAATGCGCGTGTAGTTCGGCAGAATACGGATGCAGGCACCGGCGAAAAGGAGCAGATAGGGTGCGCTATCGACACCCTGAGTCATGCTCATGATCGCTAGAAGTGCGGCGATTCCGAGAATAAAAATAATTTCAAGGGTATACTTTGGAAGTTCTTGAAGGAAAACGTTCCGCATATTCGCATTCACCGAGTCCATGCGCTTGCTCTGGTACCGGTGCAGGTACCGTTCGGTCACACCGTGCATACGAATCTCGCGGAACCCAACCACAGCATCAAGCGCTGCATTCATCGAGCCGCGCGTAGCTTCCAGGATAATCTCGCCCTGCTCCTTATTTTTCCTTCGCAAAACGTATTGAAGCGCAAAGGCAGCCACGCCGAAGTAGGCAAAAGCGAAAAGCGCGGGAAGCGGCATAAGAACCAGCAGCATCACCATGAGCACCACGATGGAGAGTAAATCCCCGATAAAGCTCATTACACCATTTACGAAAGCGCTGTACGCCTGCCCCACAATGTCATTAACCGAGTTAAGCACCGCCGCTGCACCGCGCTTACGGTGAACCAGATAAGGCTCACGCATATAGCAGTTGAGCAGATTCACCGAGGTAATGCTCTGCTGGGTAGCAATAAACCCCAGACTCCAGCGCTTAATAATCAACGACAACACACCCTTGATGACAAAGGCGAGCACCAGTGCGACACCAAAAATCACGATAAGCTGCGTGCGGTCGGAGTTGCCGAAAAGTTCCGCGACAGTTCGTAAATACCCGGTAATAGGGGCACCCATCGCCAGGTTAACGATAGGTAGAATAGCCGCCACACCCAGCATCTCGAAAAGAGACACCACGAAAAGCCCCAGAATATTGAGGATTAAAATATAAAATTTTCGTCCGGGAAAGAAGATTCTGAGTTTACGATAAATATTTTTCATAAAAACCTCACAGAGTGCGCGTGGATGCCTTGAGAATCATAATACGTGCGGGACGTTCGATCGCATGATGCGCAATAATCGCTGCAAGTATAGAAATCACCAAGATTATGAGCATCATCAAGATTCCCCGTGCATCCATGCGAACCATATCGCGCCCTAAAGAGGTCTTGATGAATCGGAAAATAACAATTTCATGGACCAGATAGAAGGCAAAACTCACCTCACCGAAATACACGAGAGAGCGGCGTATCCAATTCCCCGGTACCGGCTCACCAACCTGATGATGCGATTGCGCGCGCTGTATATAAGGCAAAATATCTATTTCATCTTTAACCATCGCAATACCCCATACTTCTGTACGGGGACCTCGATAGTGTATAGATGGCGTGTTAAAAATGCGGATACCACGAATTGCGGCGTATTGATCTCGCCATTGTTGAGGGGTTTTACGAGCTTTGAGTGAATAGCTTAGCTGCCCCAGTTCAGTCCGCAGTGCGGTGAGGAATTTCATGAATTGTGCTTTCGTGAAACGGCAGGCGCCTATAAAAATACACGTAAAATACGTATGTAGATTTTAGCATGCAGATCAGGATTATTTTCAGATTATGCATATTTCTACTTAATCTTTGCGGCGTATAAGACGTATTATGATACATAGTTTTTTCGCGAAAATTTATCCGAGTAAACACTACCGTCGTGTACTCTGCTCGTGCCTAACACAACATCGAGATACACGCTAGGAACCCTCCAAAGACTGACAAATTGTGTTCTACAGGTAAAATAATAGGTGAGTAGCCCTGCCCTGGAGGCAATGCAATGCGCTTCTGGAGCGTCCGAGACTCTGAAAGGTATCCATGGGAATTTTTAATATTCAGTCCCTCAGGGACAAATATCTGTCTGACTCTGGTGTACCTGCCGGGCAGGATAACCGTGAGTCCCCCTCCGCCGATACCGCTTCCGGACGCCGCCGAGCAGGGGAATCCTCAAGGTCTTCCCTTCAGGACGGGGTCGCACGTTTGAGCGCGCGACATGACCTGCCCCAACGTTCCGCACGTAGCGCTTCCCGTAGGTCACAGGATCTTCCACAAGAAGTACGCTCGCTCGCAGCTCAAAAGAGGAAAGCGCGAGAGGACGAATCTCGCTCCCAGGGTTTGCATCACACTGGGCCGGTAACATCCAGCATTAACATACGCGCGGCACGCGATATTGCGGTCGCCGAAGCAGAAGAACGGCGTGCTGCAGAACGTGCTGCAGCTGAAAAACAGGCCGCAGAGAGGCGGGCGCAGCAAGCAGCCGATGCTCGCCGCCGTGCCGCGAGCATACTTTCTTCCGCCACGGGGGCACAGCGTTCCGTGGGCGGCAACCGTAAAAATTCTCAGGCGGCACCACAGACGCAGTCAAGCCCGATGGTTCGGAAAACCAGGTCGATTAACATCGGCGAATTCCACGGCAAGATTTCAAAGCGTAAAAAGAAGCCAGAGCAGCAGATTACCAAGCCGACGACGAACAGCGCAGAGCTGGATCAAACGGTTCTCATGGATACCAACGATGTGCAGGCTGCGGCACAGCGTTACGCAAAACAGCATAAATCTCAGCAGCAGACTCCTCGCGTAGAAAATACTGCTGCGCGCACGAATTCTCCGCGCCCGAAGACCGCGCGGATACCCATAACCCAGCGTTCCACCTCGTCTCGTTCACAAGCATCCGGTGCAGCTGCGGCGCAGAACAAGCGCCCCAAGTCTGGCACAGCGCCGCAGAGGTCAGCTCAGGCGCGCACCGCATCCACAAAAACAACCGGCGCAAAAAAGGTACGCCCCAAGAATTCAATTGCCAAGAACCCTGCAGCTCGGAATGCTGCCTTGAAGAATACGGTGCGCACCAACCTTGCGCGTCAAGCAAATGAGCAAATGGCGCAGCGCCAGCAGAGTCCTTCATCGGCGCAGCAGAACCAGAGCCAGCCCACCCAGCAGCGCGCCCAGGCACATCAACCGCAGCGAAGGACCCACCAACAGCCAAGGCCCGCTGAAGTAGCTTCGCGTTCCTCGGTGCAGTCTAAGCCGGTTCAGTCGCATCTTGCGCAGTCCGACCCTGGCTACTCCCCCGCCAAAATTGTTGCCGCAGCGCAGGCTCGCGCGCGTCAAGATGCTCAGACTCATAAAAAGCCTGAAACTCCCCAGCAACAGAGCACGGCAACGGCATCTACAGCAGCAGCCCATAACCCGTGGAACAGCATTCCCACACCCCAGAAAAAGTCTGCTGCCGCTAATCCGTGGAATAGCATTCCGGCAGCATCCAAGCAGACCCCGGAGGATATTCCAACGAGGCAAAAGCAGAGCGAACCCTCTATCAGCGAGAAACTTGCGAACAAGCCCGAGTTCGCGGGCTTCGATATGGAGAAGCTTCTGCAGCCTGGGTATAAGCCGCAGACCCGTAAAGAGGCAATCGCTATTCGCCGCGCGCGGGAAGAACTGAATCTTCACAGTGGAGAAAGTCAGCAGTCTCAGACAGAGGACGCTCAGCGCCAGGAAGATGAAGCGGCCCGGCGCGAGCGTGAACGCGCAGAAGTTCACCGTCAACGTCTGGAGGCTCGCCGTCGCCGAGAGGAACAGGCTCAGCGCACGCGCGCTGAAGAATCCAATGCCGGGCAGCAGGACGAGCAGACTCAGTCTGAACGAGAGCAGCGCGAGCAGAATCAGGCTCAGCTGGCGCGAAAACTTGCTCAGCGTGATAATGCTCGTTCCACGTCTAACGAGAACACCCGCACAGAGCCCTCGCGGCCCGCTCACCAGACCTTGAAAGTGCGTGATGGCGCAAACAACGCGCTCTCCACTTCCGCCCAGGATGCGCAGGATACGGATACGCAGGGTGGTACCCAGCCAGCAGCTCAGCCGACGGGTTTCCGTTCGGCTCCTGCTCAGGCATCTGTGCATCCGACAGCTTCCGTCCGTCCCGTAAAACGTGCAGCATCCCATGCTTCTCCGTTTAAGCTCGCGCCGGGCGAAGTTCGCTCGGGCGTGGTGCGCAGGCGCAGGCTCGCTCCCAGGCTCCAGGGGCCTATGGAAGCGGTCTTCGTGTGCACAGGGAACGTAGCGCGCAGTGCGGCGGCAGAGATTATCGCAAGCCAGCTCTCTGAAGAATACGGTCTGACCGACGACTGGATTTTCACCAGCGCCGGAACTTCGGCACTTTCGGGCTCGCGCGTATACCGTCATGTGGGTAAACAGCTTGACGAGCGCGGCTACGATATTTCCGGGTACCGCGCCAAGCAGCTCACCGAAGACATGGTAGAACGCGCTACCCTGATCCTGGTGGCGGAGGCGGAACACGCCGATTGGATTATCCGCGAATGGCCGCAGTACCACCATAAGGTTCATCTCATCAAGCAGGTAGCTAATCTGAAGCAAGAAGTCGGTTCCGAGGCAGAACCGATCTCATACCTGTACAGCCATAATCAAGCACCGCGCTCAAGCGATAACATTGGTGATCCGTACCGTCAGGGTAAAGAGGCAGCACGCATCGCGGTTGATGAGATTGAAAACTCGCTCTTCGAGATTCTGCCGTGGCTCTCGCAGGCACAGGTGCAGAGCTAAAACAGCAGATTATGAGGTGCATAGCCTCTAGTAGTTAATGTCCCCGTCTGAGCGCTAGCGTTTTCAGACGGGGACATTTTTTCGGTCCAATAACATCACCCCGCGCCGAACTGTCGAAGCTCGGCCACGGGGTGAATGCGATATATACGATTTAGGCGTGATCGTTGAATATGTTGGTCACGGATCCTTCGTCGAAAACCTCACGGATAGCACGTGCTATCAGCGGAGCAATCGATAGAACCGTCAGATTATCGAAAGACTTCTCGGCAGGCACGGGCAGCGTGTTAGTGACAACCACTTCGGAGGCACCGCATCCGGAAAGGATATCGACGGCTTCACCGGAAAATACGGGGTGGGTTGCCGCGATAATGACTTCTTTCGCGCCCTTATCCTTCAGAACCTTAACCGCACCAGCAATGGTTCCGCCGGTATCAATCATATCGTCGATCAGTACGCAGGAACGCCCTTCAACGTCGCCCACGACGGTTTTCGAGACGGCGTGATTCGGCACGTTAATATCGCGTGTCTTATGCACGAAGGCCAAAGGGGCACCGCCGAGCAGGGCAGCCCAATGCTCAGCCACGCGTACACGACCGGTATCCGGGGAAACGACGGTCACGTTCTCGGGGTTCTCAACGCGCCCGCGAATATAATTCGCCAGAACTGGGACAGCAAAGAGATGGTCGAGCGGACCATCAAAGAAACCCTGAATCTGCGAAGTATGCAGATCGACGCACATCAGGCGGTCCGCGCCAGCGGTCTTGTACAGATCGGCAATCAGACGAGCCGAAATAGGCTCACGTCCCTTATGCTTCTTATCCTGGCGGGCATAAGGGTAGAAAGGCGAAACTACGGTAATCGAGCGGGCGGAGGCACGCTTGAGCGCATCAATCATAATGATCTGTTCCATCAGCCATTCGTTGATGGGCGCCGGGTGCGACTGAATCACGAAAGCATCGGCGCCGCGCACAGATTCCTCGAAGCGCACATAGGTCTCACCGTTGGCGAAGGTATACGCAGAGGTCGGCAGCAGGTCATGCCCCAGTTCAGCAGCGATTTCTTCGGCTAGTTCCGGATGCGCCCGCCCGGACACCACTGCCATTTTACGCATCCCAGGATTGGTAATCTCGCTAGACATGATTGTGTTCGCTTTCCTTGTGAACTCGGTGTGTGAAAACTACTCCTGCGCGGCCTCAGCAGCCTGTGCAGACTCGGTTCCTTCACGATTTTTTAGAACCCAGTCATCAATATTGCGCTGGGAAGTCTCAGAAATAGCGAGCGCGCCCGCCGGAACATCCTTGCGGATCAGGGCTCCCGCACCAGAATATGCGCCGTCTCCAACGGTGACAGGTGCCACGTAGATGCCGCCCGAGCCCATGCGGGTATGCGCGCCAATAACGGTTCGGTTCTTAGTAACCCCATTGTAGTTAGCGAAGATGGACCCCGCACCAATATTGGCGCCTTCGCCGATTTCGGCATCCCCTACGTAGGTGAGGTGGGGTACCTTGGCGTCCTGGCCGATCTGTGAGTTCTTGGCTTCGCAGAAGGCCCCGAGTTTTGAATTCGCGCCCAAAACGGTACCGGGACGCAAGTATGAGAAGGGACCTACGGTGGCGTTTTCGCCGATGGTCGCGCCGAAACCGTGGCTGCGGATAACGGTGGCGCCGGTTTCGATCGTCATATCGGTCAGGGTTGTGTCCGGACCAATAGTTGCGCCGGTGGCGACCGCTGTTGTCCCGTGCAGCTGCACGCCGGGCAGCAGGATTATATCGTTTTCAAGGGTAACGGTTACGTCGATCCAGGTGTTGTGCGGGTCCACGATAGTTACGCCGTTACGCATATGTTTTTCCAGGATGCGTTCGTTGAGTTTACGCCCAAGCTGCGCAAGCTGCACGCGGTCGTTCGCACCTTCAACCTCCCAGCGATCCTCAATAGCGAGGGCGGCGGTGCGGTGCCCCTTATCGCGGGCTATAGCGAGCACATCGGTAATGTATTTTTCGCCCTGCGCGTTGTCGGTCGTGACCTCTAGCAGAGCTTCGCGCAGAACCTTGGCGTCAAAAGCGTAGATACCCGAGTTGATTTCGGTAATCGCCAGCTCTTGGGGGGTTGCGTCTTTGGCCTCCACAATGGCGGTAACTTCGCCCGCTTGGTCGCGCACGATGCGCCCGTAGGCACCGGGCTCTTCGATATTGGTGGTGAGCACGGTAACGGCGTTGCGTCCCTCTTCGTGGAAGTCCATTAGCTCGCGCAGAGTTTCGGCGCGAAGCAGGGGTACGTCGCCGTAGGTGACCAACACGGTGCCATCAACGAGATCGGAATTATCGAGGGCGTTAAGACCGACTTCAACGGCTCGACCGGTGCCGGGAATGTCGTCCTGATCGACGATAGTGACCTGAGCATCAAAGTCGAGAATATGCTGGGCTACCTTATCACGCTGGTGCCGCACTACAACGGCTAGACGCTGGGGGTCTAGGTCTCGGGCGGCAGCTACGGCGTGTTCCACCATGGAACGACCGCCTATCGCGTGCATAACTTTGGGGGTAGCAGATTTCATACGAGTGCCAGCTCCCGCAGCCAAAACAATAACAGCCGAAGGTGCCTTCCGATTTTCTGCGTTCACCTAGATGTCTCCTTGTTAGGTGTGGGATATAGCCGGAAGTCTACCCCCGAACTATTCGCTCCGCCACCAGGATTCGAACCTAGACAAACGGCTTCAAAGGCCGCTGTGCTGCCATTACACCATGGCGGATTATCCGCATGAACACCCGTCGGATTGACGGACAAAGAAACGGATACTCCATAGTGTAGCAAAAATAGCAGCGTTCTCACACACGCCACTCTGTGCCATCGGGAAGCCCTAATTTTTGCATTAACACGGTGCCTGTGGTGCCTCAGATGCCCTGGGATTTATCTCTCACCGGCGTGGTTTTCGCCGGATTTATACGAAGACTTCCAGGCGTGTGGGAGTCAGGCGTTACCCTGGATATGTGGCACATTTACTTGGCGGCGAAGCGCTGCACCTTCAGTTCCCTACCCGCACTATTTTTGAGGGGGTGACCGTTGGCATTAATGAGGGCGACCGCATCGGCATTGTGGGTCGCAACGGCGACGGTAAATCCACGCTCATGAAGATTCTGGCGGGGCGTCTTGAACCGGACTCCGGGCGCGTGACGGCGCGCGGTGGCACGCGCATCGGGTATCTGGATCAGTCCGATGTTCTCAACGATTCTCACACGGTCGGTTATGCTCTGGTGGGTGATACTCCAGAGTATGAGTGGGCCTCGCAGCCGCGTATTCGTGATGTTATTGCGGGTTTGGTGTCTGATCTGCCCTGGGATGCGCCGGTTTCTTCACTCTCGGGTGGGCAGCGTCGCCGCGTGGCGCTGGCTGCTCTGCTGATACAGGAATGGGATGTGCTCATGCTGGATGAGCCCACTAACCACCTGGATGTGCAAGCAATTACATGGCTTGCGCATCATCTGAAAAACCGCTGGAGCAAGAACGCGGGCGGCTTACTCGTGGTCACTCACGACCGCTGGTTTCTTGATGAAGTCAGTACCGACACCTGGGAAGTCCACGATAATATCGTGGAACCATTTGAGGGCGGGTATGCGGCTTACGTTCTGCAGCGCGTGGAGCGCGATCGGCAGGCGGCCGCCGCGGAGGCAAAGCGCCAGAACCTGATGCGCAAAGAGTTGGCATGGCTGCGTCGCGGCGCCCCGGCGCGCACCTCAAAGCCGAAGTTTCGCATTGATGCGGCGAATGCGCTGATTGCCGATGTGCCGCCGGTGCGTAATACCGTGGAACTCAAGCAGATGGCGGTTTCCCGTTTGGGTAAGGATGTGGTGGATCTTGAGAACGTCTCGGTCACCTTTGAGGATTCTTCGCTGCCCGACGGTAAACGTGAGGTGCTGCGTCGCGTAACTTGGAGGATTGCGCCGGGTGAGCGCACCGGTATTTTGGGCGTGAACGGTGCCGGAAAATCAACCCTGCTTGCCTTGGTCACCGGCTCTTTGGAACCGACCGAGGGGCGTGTGAAACGCGGTAAGACCGTCAAGGTTGCCACCCTCACCCAGCAGCTGGATGAGCTGAAAGAGGTTGAGAACGACCGCGTATCTGATGTGATCGGCCGCAAGAAGCGCAGCTATATTGCCGACGGCAAAGAGATGTCGCCCTCGCAGATGTTGGAACGGCTAGGTTTTACGAGCGCGCAGCTTTCTACTCCGGTGAAAGATCTGTCGGGTGGGCAGAAGCGACGACTGCAGCTCATGCTCATTCTCTTGGACGAGCCGAATGTGCTGATTCTGGACGAGCCTTCAAACGACCTGGATACCGATATGCTGGCGGCGATGGAGGATCTGCTCGATACCTGGCCCGGTACCCTGCTGGTGGTTTCTCACGACCGTTACCTCATGGAGCGTGTGACCGATCAGCAGTATGCGGTGATTGACGGTTCTTTCCGGCATCTACCCGGTGGTGTGGACGAGTATTTGGCACTTTCCGCAGCGGGTCGGGGCGGTTCTGCCGCTGGTGTTACGGGCGCTGCATCCGCTCCAACAAAAAAGAATGATTCTTCGGTTTCTGGCGGCCAGGCTGAACCAACGGACTCTGGCCCCAAGAGCACGCCGAAAGTATCGGGGGCGCAGGCACGCGCGGCGCAGAAGGAATCCGCCGCGATTGAGCGTCGCCTCGGGAAATTGGGCGAGGAACAGAGTAAGCTCTCCGAACAGATGAGCATGCATGACCCCGCCGATTACGCCGGGCTTGCCGACCTAGGGCAAAAACAGCAGGCGCTTCAGGATGAGATCGACGAGCTAGAGATGCGCTGGCTGGAGCTCTCGGAACTCCTCGGATAGCCCGCTCCCCTGCTAAAAGAGTCTTGATAGCGAATCAAACGGGTTCCTCAACGTTGCATTCACTATCAAGGCTCTTTTTATAAACTCGGGGAAGCATCCGCAAGTTCCGCAGCCATAGCCTTTAGGTCCGCATCCAGCCGGGGGCTGCGCAAACCCGCAGCCTGAAATAGCTCGGTGAAACGGTGCCGCCAATCCAGTCTTTGCAGCGCCATACGCACCTGGTTTCGACTCTGCTCAGGTGTCCATTCGCTCATAAGCTGCGCCACCGCATTCAGCCCGGCGCGAGCATCCTGCGGGTCAATATCGACGGTCGCTCCATCCCACAATATCTCGCGCGTACTTTCGGTTTTAGGCACCTGCCCCACCACGGTCACCCCGTGGGCGAGCGCGTCCGTCCAACGCCCGGTAATGTACTCCTTGTTTGGGTGCGTGTACGATGCGGGGCTCACCAAAGTACTAAAAGCCAGTACAAACTTGGCGTCCGCGAGCGCTCTCTGCAAAGACTCGACGGATTCACGATCGGTTGTACCGAACGGCGGGCGCCCAGCGAAGGTTATTCCAGCCTGCCGGGCAAGCTCTGCGGTGTGTTCATCATCGTCATAGGCGGAGGGTTGGCGCCCCACGCGAAGTACATCGGTGGTTTTCGGATGCTCCAGATGCTCATCGAATCTACTCCACACGTCTGCACCCCAGGGAAGCACCCGCACGTTTTTAACCCCGGCGCTGCGCCAATCGTGCACGTCGTCGCGGTCCGCGACAAAAACGGTGTTATAGGTTCCGTTGGTGGCGATGGCGGGAATGCGGTCATCCCAGAAACTATCGATAACCCACCCGTAAACCCCAGCATAGCGTCGTGCGGCGAGGCGTGGCTGCGCGATAGCGTAAAGCTGTCCGGGGTCGCTGGCGATAACAAGGGCGGTACGTCTTCCGCCGGGAATACGCGGCAGGCGCCCCAGAATTTTGGTGGCGGGTGTAAGCGATGCGCTCGGGTCAGGGGTGACGATGCGCGCGTCCAAGTACGATGCCATCAGGCGCGCCATCTCATGGATGGGCGCCCACCCGGCGCCTTCGGGAACGCCTACGATAATATCTACGTCGTGGGGCATGGGGTATTCATTTCGTGCGAGTTCGAGCGGGAATAGGTCGCGCGTAATTTTGACCTGAACTATGCAAAATGTGCGTCATCACACCGCGCGATATACCACTTAGTATATACGTTTTTAGGTATCGTCCGGGATACTTGGTAATCACCATGACGGAGTGGGTTTTATATCACAGATTATTGAGAGACACGGAGGCAATACTCAGTGCACCATAAATTCCGGGAGCGTTTTCTTCATGTGGATGTGCATAAACTGATCCCGTATAAAGAAAACACTCTCGCATTGCTCCCTACCAAAAAACACTCCGCTGACCGCCGCCTGCAGGTAGGCTACAATATCTTCAGACGGGCTTGCCACGGTGGTAGAGCCGCATAGGTCACACTCACTCACACGAATTCTCATGATTCAGAAACTCAAAGATTTGAAATACCGCCTGCATCTTATGCGGCGAGAACGCACAAATGCGCAAAAACGACGTGAACTCACCAAAAATGGCATTGTTTTTGGTGCCGGAACATATTGCGATCCTAGTTCCACTATTATGCCTAAGGTCGTAATGGGCACGAATTGTTTTGTCAATAAAGAAACTTTGGTGGGCGCGCATACGACTCTGGGAAATAATGTTTTTCTGGGGCCGCGCGTCACCATTTTTGCCGACACCCATGAATTTGGTTCTGCCGCTCAGCGCGCGGGAGCAAATATTACTCGTCCCGTACACATCAAAAACGGCACGTGGGTGGGGCAAAACGCTGTCATTACCGCCGGGGTTACGATCGGCGAAGGATGCGTGATTGCCGCCGGTGCCGTGGTGGTGCACGATTGTGCTCCCCATGGCGTGTATGCGGGCGTTCCGGCGCGGCGCATCCGTGACCTTGATACCGAAGGGAACTCGTACCCGGTAGCCGAGCAAGTGAAAGGAGACCGGTCGTGACTCATCCCGAGCCCGTAGCGGCATCCGTCATCATTCCGGTGTATAACGGCGCCAACTACATTACGCAGCAGCTTGATGCACTCGCAGCCCAAACCGGTAACCCTAGTTTTGAGGTGCTCATTTGCGATAACGGCAGTACCGACAGTACCAGCACCGTGGTCGAAAGCTACAGTGCCCCCTATCCCCTGCGGGTAATAGATGCATCCCAGCGTGGCGGAGCCAGCCACGCCCGCAATATGGGGGCGGTACAAGCCGCAGGTGATATCCTCATCTTCTGCGATGGCGATGATCTTGTAGAACCTGACTGGGTGGCTTCACATCTGTACGTACAAAACCTATATTCCCCTGTCATAGCAAGCGGGTCTCTGCTTCATGACCGGGTTAATACTCCCGAAGTTCTACAGGCTTACGGTCTTGAACCCGGCGATGATCAGAAGACTCTGAGCACACGCACCAGGATTTTCTACGACGATGAGCTCACCCCCTATGCTGGTTTTCTGCCGACGGTTGCCGGGGGTAATTTTTCGATTCCTCGCCGCGTATATCTTGAGGCCGGGGGTATGGATTCTTCGTATAAGAGTTCCGAAGAGACCGATTTTGCCTGGCGAGTGCAGCTTGCAGGCGTTCCGGCGGCGCTCACGCACGGGCCGCTTCTGCACTATATTCTGCGGGATAAACCTAAACGCATTTTTCATCAGCAGCGCGCCTACCAAAAATACAAGGTACTGCTGTGGGTACACTATCGACGGCATGGAATGCGCGGTCCCAGTACGAAGGCGTCTATCCTGGAGGTTCTGCGGCAGGCCCCTAAGCTTATAAACCCTGCAACCCGTTTTCGGGCGGCGTATCTGGCGGGCGGTAACCTTGGGGCGCTGGAGGGTATTCTTCAGTACCGCATTCTCAAGCGTATTCCGAAGCCGCTGCGGCTGGATACTGCGCCTATTAGAGGATTAAGGGACTATTCCTAAGGAATTAGAGCATCGCGGGGGTTTGGGTGGCGATCGCGTGACGGCCTCGGCGGCGAAGTGCTGCGGCGAGTTCATCAGCTGCGGTCGCGCCCTCCGCAAGAATAGCCACGGTAGGCCCTGACCCAGAGACAAACGCCTCAACCATGCTCTCATTATCCATGGTTAAAATAGTTTCAAGATCGGGTGTTAGGGTCACGGCTGGGCTCTGCAAATCGTTGCGAAGCTGCCTGCCAATTTCGTGGATGCGCGCAATCGGCGCCTCCGTCTGGGTTAGCGCGTGCAGCAGCCCCGAAGGAACCTGCAGCTCGCCAGCTTCGGGGTAACGTCCGGCGGCGCGTCCCTCATCGAGCTCGCTAAATACCTGCGGGGTCGAGAGTCCCTCCGAGGCGGCGACCAGTACAATATCGAGCGGAATCATGTCTTCAGGCAGCTCCACGATGCGCAGCTCGGTTCCGGTGCCCTCCCCCACGGCTAATCCGCCCAGCGGGAACGCGGCACGCACCACAAAAGGCACGTCAGCACCCAAAGGCGCAGCTAGGGCAAGCAGCTCTTCGAGTCCGAGGGTACGTTCGGTAAGCCGCTTCTCATAGAGATACTGATCGACGGCAAGAAGCGCGGCGGCGGCATCTGCCGAGCCACCCGCCATGCCCCCGGCCACGGGAACGGCCTTATCGATATGCAGGTGCAGGTTCAGATCGTTCACGGTGAGCCCGTGCGCCTGCACCATAGAGACGGCTGCACGATGCGCCAGGTTCGACTCGTCCAACGGCACCTCGGCTAGATCAAATTCTCCGGCACGGTGCTGCTGATCGACCAGGGATTCGGACACAATATCCAGGCTCAGGGTAATTCCCGGCTTCTGACCATCACGTGCGGTTACGGTTTCGTAGATATTGACCGAAGAAAAGAGCGTGGCGAGCGGATGGTAGCCGTCTTCGCGGGGGTTACCCACGGCAAGATAGAGATTTACTTTGCCGGGCGCTTTTGCCCGAGTTTCTAGAACATGCATTCTTTATCCATCTCCGGTTTCCCGGTCTTAACTTTCATCCGCCACTAAAGCTGGCACCCGATGCGCCGCCTGGGCAATCCGAATATACCCGTGAATATCTAACTTTTCGCCACGCTCAGTAGGAGTAATGCCCGCCTCGGTCAGGATCACTTCGGCACGAGCACCGGAACCAGCCCACGAAGCAAGCGCGGCCCGCAGGGTCTTCCGCCGTTGGGCGAAAGCAGCGTCAATCACGGTAAAGACTTCGTCGCGGTCAATATCGGCGAGCGGCTGCGGGCGCATCCTGAAACCCACAAGCCCGGAGTTAATCTTCGGGGCGGGCCAGAATACGTTTTTACCAATAACCCCCGCTTTAAAGACCTCAGCATACCAGCTTGCCTTCACCGAAGGAACCCCGTAAATCTTGGATCCGGGTTTCGCCGCCAGACGATCGGCAACCTCATCCTGCACCATCACCAAGGCGTGGCAAATGCTCGGAAATTGCGCGAAAAGGTGCAGAAGCACCGGAACCGCCACGTTATAGGGCAGGTTAGCGACCAGCGCATCCGGCGTGTGGGGAAGCTCAGTCACCTTGAGAGCGTCCATAAGCACCACATTAACGTTTTGTGCCTTATCGGGGCGGAATTTGGCGATAGTATGCGGTAGCTGCTGCGCCAATGGCGGATCGATTTCAACCGCTACAACCTGGCGCGCGGCATCTGCCAACCCCAGGGTGAGAGAGCCTAGTCCGGGACCGATTTCGAGCACGGTTTCGTCGTCGGTAATATCCGCTGCGGTAACGATGCGGCGAATAGTATTCGGGTCAATCACGAAGTTCTGCCCCAGGGTCTTTGTAGGGCGAATGCCCAGCTGCGCGGCAAGGTCGCGGATTTCTTGGGGACCCAGCAGGGGTTTATCGCTCAGATTTTCTCTCACCCTATCTATTCTACGGAAGGTTGCAGGTCTAGGTCGAAGGACGCTGCTCACTGGTGCGGGTAGTTACTTGAGAACTCTGCGTTTCTTCCGTATCTGCCAGAGAGTAGATTTGACGATGTTTTGGGCGTTCTTCAAGCGAGCTTTGGGGGCGGCGTAAATCCGCAGCTTGTTAAGGAGCGGCTGTTTTTTTGTCTGGTTTGCTTTATGGTACACAAAATGCGTCCCGTCTTCCTCGATAAGACTATTTCCTGTCCAACCGCACAGTCCTGGCTGCACAACCTTAATATCCACCCCAAAATCAGCGGCGAAAAGGGGCCAATCATCCGCCAGCCAGTATTGTGAGCCGCGCGCATCAATCTGCTCAATAATTTTCTGCGCCGCCGACCGAGAGATCAGATACAGCCCCGTACAGGCAGTCCAGTCGTTAGCGCAGTACCCTAAACGGTGACGACCCCAAATAAACGGAGAAAACAATGACAACCGGGGGTAAGGGGTACGGGCATTCATACGACCCATCTGGGTGGACCAGCCATCCGCAAAATTCACCACGCCAATGCTGCGGGATTTTTCAATAACCCGAGAGACAATTTCATCAATGGAGGCGTGTATCAATGCATCGTCCTCAGCAACAAGCGCCCATTCTTCCCCGCTTTCTAGAAAATCACGCCACACATAAGTATGACTCAAGGCGCATCCTACTTCCCCGGGACGGGCTAGACGGCCTGCTCTCTTCTCAAAATAGATGTTATCAAATTCAGGGCTTTCCCCAGGAATAGGTAAAGCACGCCCATCTACTCCCCAAAATATATCAAAACCAGTGCCCCCTGGAGCACTGAAGAAATGCTCAAGGCGATTTTCGTCTTTAAGAGCAACAACATATTTTTTCATTTTTCCTCTTTATATTTGAAACGGCAGCAATTTACCGGTACCCACCAGGGTACGTTCCAAATTTCATATCTTTAACAATTTTTATACGGTCAATATATTTAAGGCTTAGGGGGCTCGTGATCCTTCCCGCCAACTCAAGCCAGGGAATAGGATACTCCGGCATATACCCAAAAGCTTGAGGATCTCCGTAGCTCTCCAACAAGGATGAAAAATAGTCCATCCTACGGTTTAATTCGGTAAGCCATTCATCAGTAAACCTGCTATATGGTTTACACCCAAAAGCAGACATATTCACAATCGATTTATAATAGTTACGCTGGTCTTTCCCCAATACCCCACTTGCTGGTGACGAATTCCGGGAATTTTTTTCATGCGGCGCGATCACCCACATATCTGGGGTAGCATTAAGCTCCTCAAGAAGAGGTAACCAGGGCTTATCCATAGGTTTTATATCCATATAGACACCACCGTGATGGTGCATCAGGTAGGCACGCATATAGTCGGAACGCTGAATGTAGCTCAACTTCACGTATGAAGGGTGTAAAGGATACCCAGGAACTATATAGTCATCCAGATTATCTGGAGTCACCAGAATAACTTTACTCTCAGGGTTAGTGGAGCGAATAAGATTAAGTGATTTCCGACGGGCAGGCGTTATTTCGTTATCTCCTGTCCACACTACAAATATCTGGTTAGGGGCATCTCGAAGATTATCTTTAGGAAGTTGGGAATCGTAGAATAAGTGATTAACAGAGAAGGTACTAGAGTTTGGCACAACAACATCACCAATACGATGAGTGTATTTCTCAAGGTCATAAGAATATGGGTTTTTCTGCGAGTACCAACTGCGCATCTTATCTATCCCCGCGCCATCTTTGACATAATTAATCCATATATAATGTTTTATTCTTCTTGAAAAAGAAATGATTGACACAGCTTTACCCTAGTTCTCTCACATTAACATGCTATTGATACGTTACGGGATAGAAAGCTATTTATCGGGATACCACATCGCACAAAGACAAAATTTACTCCAGAAATTATGAAGTAAAGCCTTAAGGTGAGATATAGCATCTATCATAATAGCATATACGCGTGATAGTTCATGCAGGCTTCGACAAAGGTGGCACAAAAGATACTTATACCTTATGCACTGATCGTTACCATCGTCTAGAACCCCTCAATTCCCCAGCTGCCGTACACACGCATCGAGTTCGCGCGGATAATTCGGCACAGGTCCTCTAGGTTCTGCTCGCGGTGCGCCGCCATGAACCGCACCGTATAGTTCGTCATGTACGAGGCATTCGGGCGGCCCCTAAACGGGTGCGGGGTCAAAAAAGGTGCATCCGTCTCGGCAAGAATCAGCTCAGGGCGTGCTATACGCAACGACTCTTGAATATCCTTCGAGTTTTTGAAGGTCACGGTTCCGGCGAAGCTCATGTACCAGCCCTGCTTATTACAGATGCGCGCCAGCTCAGCCCCGCCCGAGTAGCAGTGAAATACAGTACGCTCGGGGGCGCCCTCCTCAAGGAGTATGCGCACCACATCATCGTGCGCCTGCCGGTCATGAATCTGAAGCGCCAGATCGTGCTTCTTCGCTAGGCGAATATGCTCGCGAAAGCTGCGTTGCTGAGCTTCAACACCTTCCTCCCCGGTGCGGAAGTAGTCGAGTCCGGTCTCTCCGATAGCTCGCACGCGCGGTTCGGCGGCAAGCGCATCCAAGGTCTCCAGAGCCTCATCGAGGATACCGGCGGAATCCAGTTCGGGAGCGGTGTTGGGGTGAACGGCAACCGCCGCCAAAACCCGCCGGTCGGCGCGGGCGGCGGCAACCGCATACAGCGAGGAGGGAATATCGCAGCCAACCTGCACAATGGCACCTATGCCGAGTTTTTCTCCGGTATCGAGGGCATCCCGGGCAGTAATTTCTACTTCGCCATCAAGCAGGTCCATATGAGTGTGGTTATCGACGATGGCGTACGGCAGAGGCTCGGGTGCAGGCGGGAACACAAGGTTGCGGGATCGTCCGTCGTCGCCCTTCGTGGAGCGGCGGCGGGTGCCTTCGCCCGAAGGTTCCTGTGCTATGCCTCCCCCGGTCTCGTCACGATAAAGCTCGGCGCGGTAGGGCGCGGGAGTTTGCCCTTCTTCGATCTGCCAGCCATGCGGAAGCGCGCTCGCCGTCAGTTCTTCTTCGCTCGGCATCTTATAGTGTGCCAGGGCTGCAAGAGAGTCTAAATATTCCTGAGTGAGTTCGGCTTGCTCGGAGTGGCTATGGCACACGGTATTCTCCTGTAGGCTGTGTTGAGGTGTGTTTATACGTTTGCATTTCGAGCGGCGAGGGCGGCTTCATAGAGTTCTCGTTTGGAGGCACCCGTTTCGGCGGCGACTGCGGCGCACGCATTTTTGAGGCGTTCCCCCGCATCCACCCGTTCGAGGACGAGACTTACCACGTCTTGCGCCTGCGGAGTTTCGGGAGGCTCGGCGCCAGCAACCACAATCACGATTTCGCCGCGTACCTGGGTTTTGTGCGCCCAGTCGGCGAGTTCGTTCAGGGTGCCGCGCAGGGTTTCTTCGTGCAATTTGGTGAGTTCGCGGCATACGACGGCACACCGTTCGCCACCGAAAACCCGGGCAAAATCTGTGAGCGTGGCGGCTACACGATGCGGCGATTCATAGAAAATCATGGTGCGCTCTTCCGCCGCCAGGGAGTTCAGCCTTCTTGTACGTTCTGAGCCTTTACGCGCCAGGAACCCCTCAAAAGTGAATCGTCCGGTGGGCAGTCCCGAGAGCGCGAGCGCAGTCAATGCCGCTGAGGGACCGGGGATCACGGTCACCGGCAGGTCGGCGTCGGCAACGGCGGATGCAGCAACATAGCCGGGGTCTGAGATGGTTGGCATACCGGCGTCTGAGAGCAGCAGAACTGTGTTCCCGTCGCTGACCGCCTGCACGAGCTGGGCACTGCGTTCCGCCTCGTTATGGTCGTGATTTACGATAATTCGTCCCGTAGTGTGCACTCCCAGCCCGGAGGCAAGGGTGCGGAGCTTGCGAGTATCTTCGACGGCGATCACATCAGCGGTAGCGAGCGCCTGCCGTAACCGGTCGCTGGCATCTGAGAGGTTGCCGATAGGGGTTCCGCCGAGGATGAGAATACCTTCCTCACGCTCATCAGACGCTAGGGGCTGCATTGTTGTATCGGCGGAGGGGGTACTTTGTGTATCGCGCTCATACATTTCGTTTTCGATCACTCCCCCAGTGTATCGTGTGTGCTTTTCATCTCGGAGGTGCGCTGTGCCGCCATAGCGCTTAGTTCCGCATGATGTCGGTGTAGTTTTATAGATTTTATATATGGTCTGAGCCAGATTTTTGTGGTTTCAGGTATTTTCAAGAAGACGTGGAAGCTTACACCCTATAGGATTGATAGGTGATGTTAACCGCTAGTCTTTCTTTTACGAAGTCCAGAGTGCAGTACTCTCTGTCGAATCTTTTCGAGGCTCTGGGCGTCGCCCGTGTTTCGCTACCCCGTTGGGGCTGGCTTGCACCGACCCTGATTGTACTCTTAGCGGGTGTGCTGCGTTTTTATAACCTGGCACACCCGAATGCGATTGTCTTTGACGAAACCTACTATGCCAAGGATGCCTATTCGTACCTGCACTACGGATATGAAGTTTCGTGGTCGAGCGGCGTGGATCACGCATTCGCTTCGGGGGATTTTAGCGGTATCTTACCGAACAGCCCCGAGTATGTGGTGCATCCTCCCCTAGGTAAGTGGATGATTGCCTGGGGAATGGCGATTTTCGGCGAGAACGCCTTCGGTTGGCGCGTGAGTGCCGCGATTATTGGTACGCTCGCGGTGGCGCTTTTGGCGGTTGCCGGGTGGCTCATGTTCCGTTCGGTCACGGTTGCCTCTATCGCTGCGCTGCTGGGCGCCGTTGATGGTTTGATGTTTGTGGAATCCCGTCTGGCGCTTCTCGATATTTTCCAGATGTTCTGGATTTTAGCGACTTTTGTCTGCCTACTTCTTGACCGGCAGACAGCGCGTAGAAGGCTCGCGGCGAATGTTATGAAGATTGTGGATGCGCACGGCGAGTCGGGCTTGCAGAAGGTTGTTTTCGGCCCCGGCTCGGGTTTGCATCTGTGGCGTCTTGCCGCCGGTATTTGTGCCGGTGCCGCCGTAGCGGTGAAGTGGAACTCTCTGTTCTTTATTGCCGCGATGGGTGTGCTGACGGTGTTTTGGGATATGAATGCGCGGCGCATCCTAGGGTTGAAAAATTGGGGTCTTGTCGCTCTGATTCGAGAGGGTATTCCTGCGTTTATTCAGATGATTGGCGTGGGTCTTATCGTCTATCTGACCACCTGGATTGGTTGGTTTAAGTCGTCAAACGCTTTCTACCGCCACTGGAGTAATCAGTTCCCCGATTCGGGTGCTGTGAAGTGGCTTCCCGAGGATTTGCGCCTACTCTGGGAGTATCATACATCCGCGTTTAAGTTCCATTCGGGACTCAGCAGTGAGCATCGCTACGCTTCGCAGGCTTGGCAGTGGCTTATTCTGGGGCACCCGACATCGTATTACTATGAGGCGCCAAAGTTTGGGGAAAAAGGATGCACGGCACTCAACTGTTCGCAAGCGATCCTCAATATTGGTAACCCTCTGATCTGGTGGGTGTTTATTCCGGCGATAATTCTCGCCCTAGTCATTTTTATCCTGAAGCGCGACTGGCGTTTTGGGGCTCTTTTGCTGGTTTTCGCAGCAGGCTATCTGCCGTGGTTCCTCTACCCTAACCGCACCATGTTCTTCTTCTACGCTCTCTCCTTTGAGCCTTTCCTCCTCATCCTCTTAGCGGGTTGTTTGGGCGTGCTTTTGGGGAACCGTACCAGTTCCGTCAGACGCGTGCGCGTGGGCGTTTTGTGCGTGGGCATATACCTGACGGCGGTTCTGCTGGTGAGCGCATACTTCTGGCCTCTATGGACCGGGCAAGTTATCCCGTATGAACAGTGGTACGGGCATATGTGGATTCCAACCTGGATTTAGCGGCGGCGTTCCCCAATACCCGGAACCAACAGGATGCCGCACGAAAAAGGCTCTTGAGGTGAACAGGCGTTAGAAACAACGATTTTGTTCACCTCAAGAGCCTTTTTATGCCGGAGGGACGTGCGCCGGGTACCCGCTAAGCCTGGATGTCGCCGTCACGTTCGGCGCGCATCGCCTTAATTTTCTGGCGAATCTGGTAGCGCTCCTTGTAGTACCGATTTTCCTTCACGAGGCGGTAGCGCGTGGGCCAGGTGAACGCCAGCAGCACACCGATTATCAGCAGGGTTATCACCACGATGGCGAGCGCCGCATCGATCCAGAATTGCGGCGGGTATAGGCGAATGAGCGTATCACTCATGCGGAACTGCCAGTTGCCCTGCGGGAAGAAGGTCGTGTGGAAGGCGGTAAAGAGCCATTCCCAGCTGGTGGCGCCTATGATACCTAGCACCACGAGCATAATAACGGTAGCCCAAGCGCCAGTGTACAGGCTGCGGCGAATAGTGCCGGGGGCGCGCTCCTTCAGCGAAATACTGCCGATTAAGGCCAGCACGCAGAATACCGCCACGGCGATGGTTGCGAAGAGCAAGACTCGTTTGACGTCGTGCATATGCTGAATTTCACTCTGGAGGAATGCCGGGGTGTTTGCCGGTCCGGTGGTGGCTTTCGCCAGGTAGTCTTCGGGGGCTAGGTTGGTCACGTAGTCCAGCCCATAGGAGCCCAGCCGCATACGTTCGGCGAGGTCGAATCCGTAGCTGTCTTCGGGGAATCCGGGCCTGCGGTATTCCAGCCAGAGGAATGGTGCGGACGCGACGGCCCGAATAGCGATCATGAGCGAGAGAAGCGGTACCGCTGCCGCGATGAGGGCGGCACGGAGCTTGAGCAGGCGTGGGCGTTCGGCGGCGGCTTCTTGTGCCGCATCTTCTTCCCAAGCATTTGAAGTTTCGACGGTACGAGTTGTTTGCGTGCGGTATTTAGGGCGTGAGCTCAGCGACCCAGTTGAGATTTTTGTTCCCTTCTCCACGGTCACTAGGGTGGATTTTTGGGGTTTATTATCGACATCTTGGCTGGGGTCTGAGGCGGGTGTATCCGACTCAGCTGCCTTTTCTACCGGAGCCGCTTCTTCGTTCTTTTTCTCGTCAAACTTCTGCACTAAAGTACTGAGCGTGGGGTGCTTCGGAGATCCCTTTGCCTCACGGATAAGAGGAACAAACCCGGTTGAGACGCTGGTGTAGGTACGTACCCGCTGCCCTACGCTTTCCCCTTCCTGCTGACTCGTGTCATGTGCGCCGGATGCTAGATCGCTGGGAATATCGGGGTTGTCTGCAAAATCCGGAGCTTCGGTGTACATCTGTGCCGATACTCCCAGCAGTGATTCGGGTGTTCTTTGTGTTGCGGGGGCGGAAGCACGCGCCGCCGCTTCTTCAACGGTTTCGGTGCCGATCGCGGAGCGTAGCGCATCCCAGGATCTCTGCCCTGAGGATGCGGTACCGCTGTGACTTTCCTGTGCCATAGGTGTCTTTTCTGAATAGAGTGGTATAGATAGGGTGTTTGTCCTATTTTCATAGGAGAAGAACCTTCCGCTGAGCGGCGGAAGGTTCCTATGAAGGTTGTGAGAGGCTGGCAGTACCTCAGGATCGTTCAGCTTTAAGCTCCACCGTGTAGACGACTCGCCATCCTTGCGGTGCGGTTAATCGTGCCGCATGATAATCGCAAAGATCGTAAGCGTGTGGCTCGCGGTACTCGGACAGCGGGCCGATTGTCGCCGTAGAGTCAGCGTATGAGTAGCTGAGGGTCACCGTGGCTTCATGTTGACAGGTCTGCCGGGAGCAGTGTCTAACTTTCTGCATGGGTACTGTTGTGCCTTCCTAGCGCCTTAGCTTGCCTGCTTACGTAGCCGGCGACGCTCGCGTTCTGAGAGACCGCCCCATATTCCGAAGCGCTCATCATTGTCCATTGCATATTTTAGACACTCTTCACGAACGGGGCACGATTCGCAGACGCGTTTAGCGTCACGAGTAGACCCTCCTTTTTCAGGGAAAAAGGCTTCTGGGTCGGTTTGGGCACACAGCGCATCAGTTTGCCAGGCGAGCTCTCCGTCATCACCTTCAGTTCCGTACATGCCTGCGGCGGCGGCCCACATATCGAGGCCTTCGACGCAGGTAAACATGTTGCCTACCTCAACTGTGGAAGCCGCAAAGCTGCCTTCCTCAGTGGTTGCGTCGGCAACGCTCAGGAACATATTTGCTTGTTCTTCTAGGGATTGCGCGGTTTGCATAGTATGTTGGCGGGTTCCGCCTGTGCGTTCACCGGCAATACCGGTGCTCAGGCGTGAATACCCAGCACAGGTGTATGAACCCATAGTTTTTCCTTCCGTGTTCTCATTGGCTAGATGAGTCTGCGGTGATTCGTTGGTGTGCAAACGAATCTTTTTTGGCTCTGTAGATTTATAGTTTTTGGGCATGAAAGATGTTTCTGCAAATAAACCTACATAACTATTAGAAGGGCGACACGCCCATTCGTCAAACTGGACTTACAACTTTTATCCGTGTATGTGCAGATCACCGTCAAATATTTCAATGTTTATACGGTGTTAGACCACAAAATAATTACTTCATCATGAAAGTTTTGGGCGTTATCTTCTGTATATATCTGTTCCTCCACACCCCCTCCAAAACCCCCGAGATTACGCCTCGAACGAAGCTCTTTCAAACTCCTAAGCACCTAGTCAAAACAGGTTTTTTATATCCTATTCAAAACCTAATCGTGTCACTTATTACATTTTAATAACCCACCTGCAAGATATTTTATGAACTTCACACCCGTAATGCGCCCGTAATATAACTTCAACATCCTTAAGAGTATATTTGCATCGCACGCAAATTTATGACTACAAATACTTTCTTCTTCAACTGTTATAACGTCAGGAAAAATATCTCATGATGTGGTCGCGTGTACTGCCGAAAGTAATATCATGCATCGAAATTTTTGGGAGTTTACACACGGTAAAGTTATTCTATGGCTGAAAATTTACTCTCGACCGTGGCAAATGCCCGCTCATTCACGCGTATTTTCGATGCTCTCGCGCGTGTGCAGACTCCCGCCCTTATCTGGCATGCTCGCGGGGGTGAACGCATCGAACTTTCCGGTCGCGTCTTCATGAATTGGGTGGCAAAGAGCGCAAATCTTCTGGTGAATGAGTGCGAAGTTACCGAGGAATCTGGGGTGCAGATTACGGCTCCCCTGCACTGGCGTTTTCTGGTTCTCGCCTGCGCGACTCTCTACGCTGGCGGCTGCTTCGACGATGAAGAACCGCTTGTAGGCGCCTCAGATACCACCGATCATGCTCAGAACCTCAACAGCCCCGACTATCTTCTTCTTGTTGATCGCGGGCCTCTCTCGATGCGCTACCTTGGCAACCTTCACGAGGTCGACTCAATGACTGATGCCGAAGTTCTCGACTTCTGCGCGCTCGTGCGCAGCGAGGCTGACCAGTTCATCGGCTTGCCAGCTTCGACCTCAGCGCCCGTGGGCAATAACTTAACATCGGCAGAGCTAACGGCACGAGTGCTCTCTCGGGCACATGAACATGCTGGTCACGATTACCGTCTTCCTTCAGGGGAACGAGCATTAGCGCTTCGTCTTCACCTTCCCTCAGAGTTCGACTGGGCACCCTCAGCCCTCACGATCGTGACAGAGGCGCTTGCCTGCCTCATCGCGGGTTATGCCGTATTCCTACCCGATCCGCTGGCTGATTTTACCGCTACCGAGTTAGACCCGCTCCTGCGTTCTGAGCGAGCTCTAGATCTAACCTTGAGCCACTCCTAGAAAACGGCAGCGTAGTTCGCTCAGAGGGTAAAAACACTGCGGCGGATTCTCATAAAAAGAATCCGCCGCTGTATACAGTCTATTTATTTATGAACGTTTACCGGTAGAGGGCTTATCAACATCGGTAATTTCAACGTTCTGTTGCGAACGCTGGGCCTGTGCCGCAGGGTCTACCACGGGAACCGAGCCGGTCAGCACGCCCGTCGCCTGGTTCAGAATGTACCCCAATTCTTCGTGCTCGGTAGCGTCCCCTTCATCCACCTGTTTACGGTGCTTGCCGTAAACCCAGAAACGGTAGAGGAAGTACCGCAGAATCGTTCCCAGCGCGGTGCCGATAATCGTACCGGAGATAAACGATGCTTCCGGCGAACGCAGCCCCAACACGTAGTTAGTGAAGAACACGCATCCGGCCTCAACCAAAATGCCAAGAATATTCACAAAGGCAAATTCGATGCCCTCACGTTTCCAGTTCTCGGATCGGTCTTCGCGGAAGGTCCACAGGCGGTTCATAATCCATGCAAAGATGGTAGCCACAACGCTGGCAATTACTTTTGCCTTGGTATGTGCGTTCTCGAAAGGACCAAGCATCAGCGCCCACACCACGGCAGCGTTTACCAAGAATGCGGCACCGCCAACGGTACCGAATTTAAGTACCTCTAGACCGTAGGTATTCCACAGTGATTTAAGACGATCACCCAGTGTAGAGCGAGAGTCTGAAGCCATATTCTCCATCTTTTCTGCCCGTTAAGATGACCTGGGCGTCTGTGAGTTAAATTTTGATAGCATCCCTAAAATACTAGTACAGCCGATCCCGTTTTACCTTATTTTATTGAGTTTTATCATGCACTTCCCAGGTTATTTTCAAGTCTGCGGCGCGGAATACTACCGGTATTTGGGGGCATAAGAGTACACTTGAGTGATGTGACTTACCCTGTAACTGGACCTGTACTTGGTGTTATCGGAGGCGGCCAGCTGGCACGCATGATGGCGCCCGCAGCAACGAACCTTGGATTTGACCTTCATATTCTCGCTGAAAGCCCTACGGTGGGCGCCGTGGCAGCGGTGCGCAGCGCGCCCGTGGGAGATTATAAGGATTTAGAGACTTTGCGGGAGTTCGCTCGTGGCAAAGATGTTATTACCTTCGACCACGAGCATGTTCCCACCGAATTTTTGCACACGCTTATTGCCGAGGGGGTGAATGTACAGCCGCATCCGGATGCGCTGCAATATGCCCAGGATAAGCTCATGATGCGCCAGGCTGTAGAAGATCTTGGACTACCGAACCCGCGCTGGGCACGCGTTGAAACTTTGGATGAGCTTCTCGCCTTTGGCGATGAGATCGGCTGGCCCGTGGTTTTGAAGACCCCGCGCGGCGGCTATGACGGCAAGGGCGTGATGGTGCTGGATTCTCCTCAGCACGCCCGTGAGCAGGCCGCTGCCTGGTTTGATGAGCTTCCTCACCGCACCGATTTTTCGGCGCTTTTGGCAGAGGAAAAGGTTCCGTTCACCCGCGAGCTTTCCGCTCTCGTGGCGCGCCGGGAGAGTGGGCAGGTTCTCCCCTGGCCTGTCGTAGAGACAATTCAGGTGAATTCGGTCTGTGATGAAGTGATTGCACCCGCACCGAGCCTCTCCCCCGCGATCGCCCGGGCGGCATCCGATGCAGCCGTTACCCTAGCCACCGAACTTGGGGTTACCGGCGTAATGGCGGCGGAACTCTTCGAGGTTCCGGGCTCTTCAGCAGGCTTCTACATTAATGAACTCGCGATGCGCCCGCACAATACCGGACACTGGACCCAGGAAGGTTCGATAACCAGTCAGTTTGAGCAGCATCTGCGTGCGGTACTCGATATGCCGTTGGGCGCAACTACTATGCGCGACGAAGTTGCCATTATGAAGAATTACCTAGGCGGCGAGAATGAAGATATTTTCGGCGTGTACCCGCTTGCGCTCAGTGCCGAGCCACGCGCCAAAATTCATTTTTACGGTAAAGAAACCCGCCCAGGACGTAAAATTGGTCATGTAAATATTACCGGTCGGGCAGCTGAGACTCGGGCGCTACGCGATGCCGCCGCGAATGTGGCATCTATTTTGCGCGACGGTCGCCCGCTCTAAGAGTTTGCCGGTATATTTCGTGTCCGTAGTGTCTTATTAGCTCACAGGAAGGATTGTTCATGAGCTCCCCGTACGATTCAGATAAGCCCGTTGTTGGCGTTGTGATGGGGTCAGATTCCGACTGGTCCATCATGGAAGAAGCCGCTACGGTTCTTGAAGAATTCGGCATCCCCTATGAAGCGGATGTCGTCTCAGCACACCGCATGCCTGAAGATATGATCGCCTACGGCCAGCAGGCTCATCAGCGCGGTATTCGCGTAATCATCGCCGGTGCCGGAGGGGCAGCGCACCTTCCCGGCATGCTCGCCTCGGTTACCGCATTGCCCGTTATCGGTGTTCCGGTGCGGCTGAAGAATCTCGAAGGCATGGATTCCCTGCTTTCTATCGTGCAGATGCCCGCGGGGGTTCCGGTGGCGACCGTGTCTATCAACGGCGCACGTAATGCGGGACTTCTGGCGCTGCGCATCCTAGGATGCGCCACCGACGACTTCGCGCAGCAGGTGCACTCCGATCTTCTCGATTTCTCGAAGGATCTGCGCCAGAGCGCGGTAGATAAGGGAACGGCTCTGCGCGCTAAGCTCGCCGAGCATCGCGCCCAGGTTGCCGAAGAAGAAAAAGTACAGGCACCGGCGGCTCCCAAACCCGCCCCGACCGCCGACTCTACACGTGATGAAGGGGACGAACCGCAGGCTTACGTGCCCTAATGTATGGTCGTTTCTCGGTGTTATCGAGCCGTTCCGTATCTTCACGGAACGGCTCGTATTTTATTTACTCCCAAGGTCACGTTCGCTCAGCGTAACCTGCGGTTGAGGCTAAAATAGTTGAATGAGCAATATTCTTCAATCCGATATTTGGGCACGTTTTCAGCAATCTCTTGGTCATACCGTCATTCGCCACGAAGGCGAAGGCTGGTCCTATCTCGCTACCGTTGAGGGCGGGCGCACCGGCAAGTATCTTTACAGCCCCTACGGCCCGGTGGCACAGAGTGCGCAGGCTTTCGATGCCGCGCTCGACTCGCTGAAAGAAGAAGCAAAGGCTCATGGGTGCCTGTTTGTGCGCATCGAACCAATTGACTCCGCTATCTGGGGTTCGCAGGATGCAGCAGAGTTCCTGAAGGCACGCGGCGCTGCGTTAGCACCGCGCCAGGTTCAGCCTTCACACACGCAGATTATTGATCTTTCCGGCGACGAAGCCGCAATTTTGAAGGATATGAAATCCAATAACCGCAATCTGCACCGTAATATCCACAAAAAAGGTGTCAGCATTGAGGTGTCTCAGAACCCCGAGGATATGAAGGTGCTCTTCACGTTCCTCTCTGAGACCGCCGACCGCAACGGGTTCAACCGTCAGCAGGACGACTATCTGATGCAGGTGGCAAAGACCCTCATGCCTGCCGATGCCGCATCCCTCTATATTGCTCAGCTGACCGGCGAGGATGGTTCCAAGGAACCTATCGCGGCGGCGTTTGTCTACGATTCTGACGATACGCGCACCTACGCCCACGCGGCGGCGTCTTTTGCGCATCGTAAGCTCTCAGCAGGCATTCCGGTAGTGACCAATTTCATCTTGGACGCTAAAGCAAAGGGTCTGAAATATGTGGATCTTTTCGGCATCGCACCCGAAGATCAGCCTGATCACGAATGGGCGGGGTTCACCAAATTTAAGAAGTCTTTCGGCGGGCGTTCGGTTGAGTACCCCGGCACCTGGGACATTCCGGTAAATGCGCTAGGCTACCGCGCCTACGGCTACGCATACCGCGCGCGTCCCGCACTCAAGAAAGCACTGGGAACCGCTCAGGAAACCGCGAAATCTACAGTAGCTAAGGTTCGCGCACGCCTGAAAAAATAACGCTACTTCGGCAGCCTAGGTTCCCAGGCAGACCACGCTCATACAATAAAGCTTGTGCCGCGCTCTCAATGATTAAGAGCGCGGCACAGGCTTTATATCAAGACGTTACTTTGTATGCGACAGAATCTCGCGCAGGCGAGAAAGGCGATGCTCAGCCTCCACAATGCGCACGGTTCCCGAGGAAGAACGCATAACGAGCGACTGGGTGGTCACAATATTCTTGCTGTAGCGCACCCCGCGCAGCAGCTTGCCGTCGGTAATACCGGTTGCGGCGAAGAAGCAGTTATCGCTGGTGACCAGATCGTCAGTTGTGAGGATGCGATCAAGATCGTGCCCCGCAGCGAGCGCCTTCTCACGCTCGGCATCGTCGGTGGGTGCTAAGCGGCCCTGAATTACGCCTCCGGTGGCCTTGATAGCGCATGCGGCGACGATGCCTTCAGGGGTTCCGCCGGTACCGAGCATCACGTCAACACCGGTTCCTTCACGGCAGGCCGCAATAGCTCCCGCAACATCGCCGTCAAGGATAATGCGGGTACGTGCACCGGCATTACGGATCTCTTCAATGAGCTTAGCGTGACGCGGACGATCCAGAACGCACACGGTCAGTTCGCTTACGTTCTTACCCTGTGCCTTAGCGACCAAGTGAAGGTTCTGTTTGACGGGCAGGCGAAGATCTACGAACTCTGCGGCTTCGGGCCCAGTCACCAGTTTTTCCATGTAAAACACGGCGGAGGGGTCGAACATAGAACCTCCGTCTGCTACCGCGATGACGGAGAGTGCGTTGTCCATGCCCAATGCGGTCAGACGAGTTCCGTCGATGGGATCTACCGCAATATCGAGGTTGGGGCCGATGCCATCGCCAACAACTTCGCCGTTGAATAGCATGGGAGCCTTATCTTTTTCACCCTCACCGATCACAACGGTTCCGTTGAAGTGCACGGTCGAGAGACGGTAACGCATCGCGTCCACGGCGGCACCGTCCGCGCGGTTCTTATCGCCTGCGCCCACCCAGGGGCCGGATGCGATGGCTGCGGCCTCGGTGGCGCGCACCAATTCCATAGCTAGGTTGCGGTCGGCGTGGTTATTGTTTTCAGTCATTGCTCACCTTCGAGGTCGTTGTCATGGCCGGTTGGCTGGTTCGTTCCAGCGCTTTGAACCGGCACCTCCTGTTTACTAGCATAACGCGCCCGGCGGAATGTTCGCGTGTATTGAACGGGTTTGCGTGGGCGCATGTACCGTGGTGAACATCCGCCCAGGTGGGTGTGGGAAACGGTATGTCTTAGAGCGTATGAGAGAATGTGTGAGTGGAAAACTCTCAGAATCACGCGCATACACCGGCTGAGAGCGATGGTCAGAACGCTCATGCGCCGAAGGCTCACGCAGATGCTTCTACCGATTCATTTGTTGTGCCACAAATTACACAAAAACAGGCGAAACGCATTAATGCTCCGGCGCGCAATATGATTATTTCGATGCTGGCGATGGTGGCTATTCTCATTCCGGTGCTCTGGCTCATGCCGCAGCCGGATAAGAATCCGTACCGCCCGCAGGTGAATTTATCGCAGGTAGCGGTTGAATCTACCCAGCAGGCGGGTTTTCCGGTGGCGGTACCGCAGCTTGAGGGTTGGCACTATAACTACGCGCGGTGGACGGGTAATACTCCCGATAATATCCCGTACTTTAAGAGCGGACAGGTGACCAGTAAAAATCATTTTATTGAGTTGATCCAAGCGAAGGATACAAACCCTACCTGGGTGGCTCAACAGGTCGATAACGCCGCGAAACAGGGCACCGAATCTATCGGCGGCGTGGAGTGGGAAGTACGTTCAGCCACCTCAAAGAAAAATAATGAAAAAGTGTACTCCTACGTGGCGCAGGTGCCTCACGGTAACGGTGAGACGACAACCGTGATACTCACCGGCACGGCAGACCCGGCGGAGTTTGCCCAGTTGGCGGATGCGACGGTCGCCTATATGAAAGCGCCGACGATGACGGTCTCCCCGGGTGCATCCAATACTTCTAATATTTCGTGATCTTCTCTAGCAAAATGTACGGTCTGTTTTCGGTAAAATAGAGGGAAGATACCTCTCACTTTAAGGAGCCTTCTATGGGTTCTCGTCCGGTTCAACCCACCGCTGAGTATGTGCTGGAACGCCTACAGGAGGGTAACGCACGCTTTGTACGGGGCGAGCTTTCGCATCCGCACCAGGATGTGGCACGTCGCGACGAACTCACAGGCGGACAGTTTCCTTTCACTACGATTTTTGGGTGTGCGGATTCGCGTACGCCACCGGAACATATCTTTGACCTGGGTCTTGGCGATGCCTTTGTGGTACGCACCGCAGGGCAGGTTCTTGATGAAGGTGCCCTTGGTTCGCTGGAATATTCCATTACCCAGTTCAAGACGCCGGTACTGATCATTATGGGTCATCAGTCTTGCGGGGCTGTTCAGGCTACCTGCTCGTCGGTGGAATCGGGGCAGCTTCCGGGCGGATTTATTACGCGAGTAGTTGAGACTATTCAGCCTACGGTGCTGGCCCAAGAACTTCCCCACGGCGAGAAGCCAAGCCAGTATGTGAACGAGATGGTACGGGCTCATACGTCTGCGACGGCTTCCCGTCTGCTTCAGGAATCGCGCATTATTGCCGATGCAGTTGCTCGCGGCGAGACCATTGTGCTGGGCTACTTCTATCATTTGGATTCCGGCGCAGTCGATATTGTCTTTGACTCGCGCGAGATGAAGTAGTTCCCACGCGTTCTATCGGTGGTCGCTGCCTCCTTCGTGTTATCCACCCGAGAAAACCAACATAACCCCAGAAGCTCCAACAGGCTTTACTTGAGTTCATACGGTACCGCCACACAACCCCACAGCGTGGTGAGTATCATCATGCACGGTATTCCCCAAATGTTCCGATTTTTACACGAAGGGTATGAAAACCCGCCATTTTGAGCCCTAAACTAGAGTTATGGCTGAAAATATTGAATACCGCATTGAACATGACACCATGGGCGAAGTTCGCGTGCCCGCCAACGCACTCTACCGTGCACAGACTCAGCGCGCGGTCGATAACTTCCCGATTTCGGGGCAAACCCTCGAATCAGCCCATATTCGCGCTCTTGCCCTCGTTAAGAAGGCAGCCGCGACCGCCAATGAGGAACTTCAGGTGCTCGATGCTGAGCGCGCCCAGGCTATCCGCGAGGCGGCGGATCTGGTAGCAACCGGTGAGTACGACGAGCATTTCCCCATTGACGTCTTCCAGACCGGTTCGGGCACCTCGTCGAATATGAACACCAACGAGGTTCTGGCAACGTTGGCAACCCGTTCCCTGGAATCACGAGGCATTGAAGTTCACCCCAATGACCACGTGAATGCTTCCCAGTCTTCCAACGATGTTTTCCCCACTTCCGTGCACGTTGCCGTGACTGAGGCACTGGTCAAAGAGCTGATCCCTTCCCTTGAGGTTCTCGCTGCTTCGCTGGAAAAGAAGTCCGTAGAGTTCAAAGACGTCGTCAAATCCGGACGCACCCACCTGATGGATGCAACCCCCATTACCTTAGGCCAAGAATTCTCTGGCTACGCCGCTACCGTGCGTTACGGCATCGAACGTGTGAACGCTTCCCTGCCCCGCGTGGCTGAGGTTCCACTAGGCGGCACCGCAGTGGGTACCGGTATCAATACCCCAGCGGGCTTTTCGGCACGTGTGATTGAGCTGCTTGCTGAAGAAACCGGTCTACCCCTGACCGAGGCACGTAACCATTTCGAGGCGCAGGCAAACCGCGACGGTCTGGTTGAGGTTTCCGGTCAGCTGCGCACCCTTGCATACGGTCTGATGAAAATCAGCAACGATATCCGTTGGATGGGTTCAGGCCCGAACACTGGTTTAGGCGAGCTGCACATCCCCGATCTGCAGCCCGGCTCGTCCATCATGCCCGGCAAGGTAAACCCGGTGATTTGTGAGGCTACTATTCAGGTTGCGGCACAGGTAATTGGTAATGATGCGACCATCGCGCTTTCCTCCACCAACGGAGCCTTCGAGCTGAACGTGGGTATTCCAGTAATGGCGGCTAACCTGCTCCAGTCCATCCGTCTGCTCGCCAACGTTTCTCGCGTGGCGGCTGAGAAGATGATCGACGGCCTGAGCGCCAACGTAGAGCGTTGCCGCTTCCTGGCGGAAGCATCGCCCTCGACCGTAACCCCGCTGAATAAGCTCATCGGGTACGAGGCCGCCGCAAAGATTGCCAAGTATTCCGTGGCAAACAAGGTCACTGTGCGTGATGCCGTGGTGGCTTTAGGTTACGTTGAACGCGGCGAGGTCACTGAGGCTCAGCTCGATGAAGCACTGGACGTCACCAAGATGCTGGGTAACTTCTAGTCCGAGCATATCGTTTTCACGCGAACAAACACTCCTAGAACATAGTTGAGGGGCCTCTACACGATGTGTATAAGCCCCTCAACGTTTGAGCTAAGACCCGCGGTGCGGGCGGATAGATAAATCTCTATCTCAGCATTTTACTCGGTCTATTTGCCTTGCTCGTACTGATATATGAGTTCCGCGAAGTCGGCGCGAGTAAAGGCACCATCGGGCTGGAACCAGCTTTCAGACCAGAAAACTAGGCCCTTCTTCTTCAGCCAAGTACTCTCTCGGTAAAACGGAGAGTCAGCCGTCATATCGGCATATAGGGATTGTTCCGGTAGGTTCACGCCAGGTTCCCCAGCGTAACGGTACAAAAACGCAGCCATGCTGGCGTGAGATGCAGCCGCCTCGGGGTGGAAATGACCGTCACTCCAACCGAAGCTGATACCACGTTCGCGTGCCCAAATAATCTCCCGGTAGTGCGGGTGTTCCGGGGTAACATCCACATAGGGAGACTCCTGCGGAAGAGTAACCTGAGGGCTTCCTGCCAGGCGGTAGAGGGCCACAACGGACTGTTCGCGGGTTATAGCATCGTAGGGGCGGTAATAGCCGTCCGCGCTATCGACGAGCTGCCGCTGCGAAGCCCAAAGAATCGCATCGCGATGTGCGGTACGATCGCGCACATCCTTGAAATCCGATTCGGGTGTAGGTTTCTCACCGGGTGCGGGTTTGGGGTTTGGTGCGGGTTCGGGGCCCGGCTGGGGCTCTGCCGGTTTGGGATTTGGAACCGGTTGATCCGCAGTCGTTAACGGGAGCTTTTGGTGGGCTTCGAAGATAACATCGTCCTTCGGGCCCTTTGGATATACCCCCGTACTAAGCTCGTATACGTGCCCGGTTTTGAGGGTATTCGCGGGAATGGTGAAGGTGGTCTGGAAGGTACCGTCGGTAAAGCCATCGTAGAGGTCTTTCTCTTCCACCCGGTAGGTATAATCCACTGGATGAGTGAGAACCGCGCCCGTTGGTTTGCCAGTCTTCTGGTCTATCTCGTTAATAACGAGGTTCATACTCTGACCCTGTATCTCGGCGTTGCCAGAGCCATAATATCCAGTACCGGTCACAGTAATCTCGGTATCGATGGTCGGGTTCACAGCGGGAACGCTCACGTTCAGCTGCGGTGCTTTACTCTCCGAGGAAAACTCAACATCCAGGTATTCAGTCAAAGCGTTGTTTGCCAACGTTCCGTCGGGATTGATGACCTGGGTTCCGATGCGATAGCTGCGGCGTGCATCCAGACCTGCCGGATAGGGAAGCGCAGTTTCAAAGAGGCCGCTCTGCGAGAGCTCCTCGGCAGAAACTTTCACCGATGACACGGTTCTTTCCTGAGTAACAACCTGACCTCTGGGCCAATCACCCTCAATAAGAGAAACCTGCAAGTATCCGCCTTGAGGAATAAACTTTGGGTCATAGCCGGTACCGCGCACCTTCACGGAGTCTTCCACCAACGAGTTAGGCTTACCCTCGACTTCCAGATTGGTGTTCTGGCGTGCAACCAGCACCGGTGCCTGGGTGTTATATGCCGTGGTGGGCAAGATTTCATATCCTTGCGCCTGCTGCGTTGTCGAGGTCAGGGTACTGGTGACGACATAATCGAGTTCCGGATGGAAATCATTCAGCGGCAGCGGCTGGGTATTCAAATAGACCTCAAAGGTTCCGTCATGAATCTGCGATGCGGGAACATTCACATACCCCAGGTTATATACGCCGTATTCCGTAGTGAAATATGGGGAATTAGCTGGTGTATCTGAAGGGATAACTTTGAGGCTGACCTGCTGATCTGCCGCCACACCGTAGAAACCGGTTCCTTTGATTTTGAGCGTCTTCCCGTAGTAGGGGTTGACTTCATCGGGGGTTTCGACCACGAGCTGCGGAGTTGTTTGAGGTTCCTGATCGGCCACAACCTGCGGGGTCACCGTAGCGGTGGATGCAGGGGTTGAAGCACCAGGATCGGTGACAGCTCCCGCTGGGGTCAGCGGAAGCACTAAAGCGCCTGCCACCACGAGGGCACAGGCGCTACGTCCGAGAGCATTTCTGGCTCTTCCGGGCGATTCGTTAGGTGAATTGTTTGTAGGGTAGATAAGAGACATTATTATTCTCCATTTGTATAGATGTGGTTGGGAGTGAGTGAGTTAAATCTCTCAACACTCATATTCACCTTATCAAACCTTTAAGTCAAAATACAGGGTTTTCCCATTTAAAAATTTCTTTTGGAACATAATTTAATTCTTATCCCAGCAATGTACACGCTATAAATATTACCCCCTCACACAACCTACTTCGCTGATATATCAACGCTAAATACCCATGAAGCAACATATACTTTTCATAAATACGCCACATGTTTATTGTCACAATATTATGCACAGGTTTATTTTTTAACGGTGTGTTACATCTGAAAAATACATAGATATTTTCGGTGGTAATCTTCTATAATTTACAGATTTTAGATTTTTACAAGAAACCGAAATTAATGCATAAAACCCCCATTTTTATTTTTCTCAGATATGAACAACGGTAAGTACGAGAAAAATACTCAGATACAACCTTGGGAGTACACATGGTCTTCAACGCATAGCAAACAGGTATTATGCGGGCGCGCGGCTATCGGCTTAAGGGTGTATTAGAGGGAGTATTGACGGTTACCGAGAGGATTCAGGTTCATCTTTGGGAGCGTGAGATACATAGTCAAAACGGCAATGTCCGTCATAGTTCAGCGCCGCATCAATGCGGTCAAGCATCCGCTCAGAGAGCATAGAACGCTCCTGAGGATCCGTCACATCTACCCATCGCACCTGGGAAGATTCCTCGTCATTCACTCGTGCCTGCCCGGATACCCACCGGCACAAAAACGTGTGATCTAAAAACTGGCAGCGATCCCCGTTGCTAAAGCGCATCGCGGGGTCAGCCTTGACCTGAGCAAGCTCTAGAACTTCAATACGCACGCCAGCCTCCTCATAGGCTTCACGTATGCAGGTAAGCGCCGGGTTCTCGCCAGGATCGACAATACCCGTCACGGGAGTCCACCGACCGTTATCGCTGCGTTTAACCAGCAGTACCTTGCCATCCTCATCGCGACGAATCACTGCGGTAGCGCCCGAAAGCCATAAATATTCGTGACCAATTTTCTTGCGTAAATTCACGATGTACTCGGGGGTAGGCATCAAAGATCCTTTCGTCGATCGGTGGTTTTGGCCCGAGGCCTTTAGAACGATAGGAACGAGTAGCTTGGCACCAGAACCGCCGCTATCATTCCTATCAGCATAAACGGTCCGAAGGCTATGCGGGTGCGCCGTGTAACGGACCTGCTCAGTACCAAGACCACGGCGCATAATCCGCCCACAACAAAGGTAACCAACGTCGCCCACAATAGGTTAGCCCACGAGAAGTAGCCAATGAGCCCGCCAAGCGCGAGAGCAAGTTTCACGTCCCCTCGACCCAGCGCCCCGAAGGAGAGCATCCTCATCAGGAGGTAGAAGGCCCAAAGTACAAGACCACTCCCCCATACACGCAGGATAGTTCCCCACTGACCGCTCAGAGCAGCAATAACCGGCAAAGCGGTGTGGGTGGCAAATACGAAAGGAAATACGATGCGGTTTGGTAGCCTGTGTTTTCGCAGATCCCAGCCCCATAGTTTTACCGTGCACCCAGCTGCGTACAGCAGATAAAGAATCAGCAGAATACCGGCGAACCAGCCGGGTACTCCCTGTGTAAAGAGTTTCGAGAGTTCTTGAAGCATGAGTGGCTAAGATCCAAAGCGGCGGGTGCGACCCGCATAATCCCGCAGGGCACGCAAGAAATCTACCCGCGTAAAATCAGGCCAGAGAGCCTGGCAGAAATAGAATTCCGAGTAGGCGCTTTGCCAGGTCAGAAATCCCGAGAGGCGCTGCTCACCAGAGGTACGAATCAGTAGATCAGGATCGGGCATATCGCGGGTGTACAAGCGACGCGAAATATCCTCAACATTCAGGGTATCTGCCAGCTCGCGCATCGAGCAGCCCTGAGCCTCGGCATCAAGAATAAGTTCACGCACCGCATCCACAATTTCTTGGCGTCCACCATAGCCAACCGCGATATTCACGCGCACCCCCGGCAAGGGCGCGGTCTCTGCTATAACCCGCTCCAGGGTGTTGCGAAGCTCATGGGGGATAAGGGAAACGTTACCAACCGCGTGCACGGGTCCCTGCTGCGCGGTATGCAGCCGCCGCAGAAATTCGTCAATAACGGCAATAAGCCCGGTAAGTTCATCGGCGGGTCGCTTGAGATTTTCGGTTGAGAGCATATACAACGTGACCTGAGGTATTCCCAAATCGGCGCACCAGCCCAGAAAGTCAATGATGCGCTCGGCTCCTGCCGCGTGCCCCTCACGGGTGCTCAGCCCCCGCTGTGCGGCCCAACGCCGGTTGCCGTCCACCAGCACACCGATGTGTGTAGGAAGCATCTGCGGGGTTAAAGAAGTTGCCATAGAGCGTTCATAGACGCTCGGTTCCGGGGAGGTTCCCGGTTCAGAGGGAACCCCATGCACGGTAATAACGGGCAGCGCCAGAGTATCAGCGGGTGCCATGCTGATCGTCCTCGGACTCTGTATCCTGCTGGGCTTGGGCTTGGGCTTGCTCGGCCTCTTGAGCGGCTGCATATTGTGCACGGTACCGCAGACGGCGAGTACGCCGGGTCATATCGATGCCAAGAATAATGACGAGGAGGGATAGCGCCGCAGTCGCAAAGAAACCGCCAATACCGGGCGAACCTGCAACAGACCCATCGGGGTTGGCGGCTGGGGTGTTATCTGCTGCAAGCGCAACACCGTGAGCGGCAAATGCCACAAGGTCGGGGACTGTGGCGAGCGTATCAAGAATGAGGTGGCTCATGACTATCCTTCTGAACATTCCGGTTTCTAGCGGTAAGCCGGTCATGTGTGATTGTCTAAGTCTTCATTCTACCGCGTGACATCTTGTATATTCCCTCCTGAGGTTCATGTTTCAGCTAGGAATGCGCCAAGAGTTTAGCTATGTTCACAGTACTCAAGGCCTGCAAGCCTCTGCATCGTCGAGGGGCACCGCATGATCGCTTACGGAGGCGATAGGCTAGAAAAATATGCCGTCGCTCAGGGAATGTTCCGGCAGGGTTACCGGCACCCGCGAGTCGATAAGTGTATAGTCCTCCCAGGGCCAAATATGCTTCTGCTCATCGGTAGAGATCGCAAAGAAAATACCTTGCGGATCCACCTGTGAGGAGTGCGATAAAAGCGCCTGATCGCGATGGATGAAGTAGTCACTGCAGAGAATTCGCGTGGTGGTTTCGTGCCTGGTGCCGTCTTGGGCATCATTGAAACGGTGCGCCATATGTTCGATGAAACCTTCAAAGACGCTCTCGCCCCGCTGATCGAGCAGGTACTCGTGCAGGGCGACGGTGCGTTCGGGGTTGAAGGCACGATCATAGTAAAGCTTTAGGGGTTTCCAGGGTTCGCCTTCCCCCACGTATGCTTCGGGGTCACCAGCCTTTTCGTAGGCCTCGACGGCAACCTTATGAGTCATGATGTGGTCGGGGTGCGGGTATCCTCCCACCTCGTCATAGCTGAGAATAATATGAGGCCTGTACTCGCGTACGAGTCTTACCAACGGTGCGGCGGCCTGTTCGAGAGGCAGTGTACCGAAGCTGCCGAAAGAAAGTGGGGGAAGAGGGTCGCCTTCGGGCAGACCGGAGTCCATGAACCCTATCCATCGATGTTCGATGCCTAAAATCTCAGCAGCACGGGCCATTTCGGTGCGGCGTAATCCGGGCAGGTCACGGTGTGCTCTGGGAGCGTTACGAATTTCTTCGTTGAGGATGTCCCCGCGTTCGCCGCCTGTCATGGTGGCAACCATATAGCGGGCGCCGCGGGAGGTATAAGCGGCAGCGGTCGCGGAACCTTTAGAGGATTCGTCGTCCGGGTGAGCGTGGACGGCTAGGATGCGCAACCCTGCGTATTCCTCATCAAGAGGCTTAAGATCCTGCACTGCGGGATGTTCAGGCAGAATTGCTTTGATTTTTTCTAGCGCGTCGCTCACGTTAATCCTTATGATGACAAAGGGCTTATACTGTGGGGTTTAAAATGGTAGAGATTAAGACCATCTCCTAAAAGTGTAATCATACAGAAATAGCGCAAGAAAACCACTCTAAATGAAGCATTATGACGGTGTAAAGTATCGTGATGCAGACCATCTTCTGTACCGCATCGTCCACTAGACACCACGAGAAGAGAACTATGACAGATCCTTCACACACGCAGGCGAGCGAAACGGCAGCTACCGGTTCTCATGCCGATACCCTAGCGCAGCGCTATGGCGCCAAACCTGTTCGGCAGCGTGCCCTCTCCACGCGAATGTGGGTGCTTCTTGCTGCCTGTGTTACGGTTGTGGCGGGCGCTTTTGTGGTGTGGGTACAGATAGATTCTCAATCCCGCCCAAGTGCACGCGATACCGGGTTTACCCTCATCAGCAATGACGAGGCGCAGGGACGTTTCGAACTCTCTAAAAACCCACAAGACACCGCGATTTGTTCGCTTAAGGCGCTTAATTCTTCCCGTGTTGCGGTGGGATGGGCCGACGTCGAAATTGGTCCTAACAGCGCCGAGCAGGGCAACACCCGAGTCACACAACACAGCGCGAACCTGCGCATACTCTCGGAGGCAACCACGGTTACCGTGGATTCCTGTCGGCTTAAATAGGCGTATCACATCCACGATTCGGTGAGCGCTCAGCGAAATGATACACGCCCTAACACTCAGATATTTAGGGCATGTGTACTTTCTGCCCTAGAATAGGGTGATACTTTCCAGGGGAGAACCCCCAGACCAACGCGCCGGTTTATACCGGAGCATAACCAAAGGAGAAGCATGGCTGAAAGCAACGGCGCATGGCTCACTCAGGACGCATACGATCGGCTGACCCAGGAGCTTGAATATCTCTCAGGTCCGTATCGTCAAGAAATCGTTGACCGCATCGCCGCCGCTCGCGACGAGGGAGACTTGCGTGAGAACGGCGGATACCATGCGGCACGCGATGAGCAGGGTAAAAACGAAGCTCGCATCAACCAGCTTAAGCATCTTCTAGAAAACGCCCAGGTAGGAGACGCCCCCAGCGATGACGGTGTGGTTGCCCTCGGCATGGTTATTGAGGCCGAAGTAGCTTCCCGTTCCATGAAGTTCCTGCTGGGCTCTCGCGAAATTGAGGAGACTCTGCCCGCCAACTCTGATTTGAAGGTCTTCTCGGAAAAGTCTCCGATGGGTGCGGCGATTCTGGGGGCCAAAGAAGGCGATGAAGTCACCTATCTTGCTCCCAACGGCAAGGAATTGACCGCGAAGATTGTTTCAGTCAAGCCTTTCCAAGGCTAGAATCACGAAGCTTTAAACGCACGGTGGGGTTCGGTTTATGACCGAACCCCACCTTTATATCCTGTGGTTTTATGCCAGATGACCTCTCAAAAATTAGTACACCACGATGGGTTTGAAGCCTTCTTCCTCCAAGGCCGAGATAACCTGACGGCAGTGTTCCACGCCTTTGGTTTCCATATCGATCGTAATGGAGACATCGCCCATCGACAGGGAACCGCCCACGCGCGTGTGATCCACACCAGTAACATTCGCGTCATTCTCCGAAATGATGCGCGAGATCGTCGCTAACTCACCCGGACGGTCTGAGAGCATCATCTTAATCGTCATATACCGACCTGCCGCCGAAAGACCACGCTGAATCACCTTCAGCATGAGCATCGGGTCGATATTGCCGCCCGAGAGCACACACACGACAGTTCCCAAATCGCCGTATGTTTCCTTGAGCTTGCCGTTCATGAGCGCCGCCACCGGAACCGATCCGGCGGGTTCAACCACCAGCTTATTGCGTTCCATCAAGAAGATAAGGGCGCGGGCGATATCGTCTTCACTCACTGTCGCTACATCGTCGACAAGCTTCTTGATAATGGAGAACGGTAACTGACCGGGGCGCCCCACCGCAATGCCATCTGCAATCGTCGAGACCTTCTTCAACGGGACGAGCGCATCCGCAGCCAAGGAAAGCGGATATGCCGCCGCATGCTCAGCCTGCACACCAATAATGCGAATCTTTTTACCCAACTGGTCTTCCTTCGCACGGACCGCCGCCGAAAGACCAGCGAGCAGGCCGCCTCCGCCAACACCCACAATGATGGTATCGACCTCAGGCACCTGTTCCAGGATTTCCAAACCGATCGTTCCCTGACCCGCGATAATATCTTCATTATCGAAGGGATGCACAAACACCGCGCCGGTCTCTTCGGCATAGCGTTTTGCTTCAGCCAGCGCCTCGTCCACGGTCGTACCGTGCAGTTCGACCTCGGCACCGTGGTCGCGGGTTGCGGTCACCTTCGGAAGGGCCGCACCTAGGGGCATGTAAATACGCGCCTTGATACCCAGTTTTGCCGCTGCGAGAGCAACACCCTGCGCGTGGTTACCCGCAGATGCGGCCACCACGCCACGTTTCTTTTCTGCATCGCTGAGTTTTGCCATGCGCACATAGGCGCCACGCACTTTGAAGGAGCCCGCACGTTGCAAATTCTCACATTTGAAGAAAACTTCCGACCCCAGTTTGAGGCTCAGGGCACGAGAATGCGCCACAGGGGTTCGCTCGATAACCCCGTCGAGGAGCGACGCTGCTGTCTCGATATTCTCCAGGGTTACGGGTAGATCGGTTAGGGGTGCGTTCACATCGGATCCGTTCTTTACGCTCTCATCAGCTTCTGCCCTCTATTTTAGGCGATGAAGAAGCCTAATACAGAACAGAAAAGCCCACGTTATTCATCTCACGCGGGCTTTTCTGGAGGGAAACTGCACAATTACATATCGGCTTTGGAAGGCGAGACAGTTTTAGTCGCCTGTGCAGAGCTAGTCTCAAGTGCGGTGCCTTCGGAATCGTCTTCACCACGAATCGCTTCCCGCGCCTGCGCAACAACCTTCTGTGCTTTTTCTTCACGCTTTTTTGATTTCTCACGGCGCTCAACCTCATGCGGGAAGAGGAACTCTTCACGGCGCAGCTCCGGGTCATCCTCCCACTGCCGTGCAGCCAAGTAGCGCACAACCGAGTTCACAACGGCGAGCACGGGAACCGCAAATAGTGCACCCGCTGCGCCGAAAATCATGGACCCGCCTGCCACCGCAAAAATCACGGCGAGCGGATGCAGCGAGACCGCTTTACCCATGATGAGCGGCTGCAGAATATGCGATTCAAGCTGCTGCACCAACAGCACAATGCCGATCATAATGAGCGCCTGAACCGGTCCCAAAGCTACCAGTGCCAGCAGGACGGCGACCGCCCCAGATATAAGAGCACCAATAACCGGGATGAAAGACCCTAAGAAAACCAGAACGCCCAGCGGAATCGCCAGCGGAACCCCCAAAATGGCGGCGCCAACACCAATGCCCACAGCGTCAATAGCGGCCACCAAGATCTGCACCCTCACATAAGCGCCCAGGGACTTCCACCCTGCACGGCCCGCGCCGTTCACCGCATCGCGTGCCTGTTTCGGGAAGAGCTTGACGATAAACAGCCAGATGCGCTCTCCCTCCATCAGGAAGAAGACGAGGGTAAAAAGAGTAATAAGCACGCCGGTGGCAAACTCCGCAGCGGTAGAACCAACCTCTGATACGCTCCGCAAAACGGTTGAGGGGTTATTGCTCACCGCCTGTTCTATCTGATTAAGAATCTGGTTAAGCTGATCAGCGCCCAGCTCATACCCCATGCTCTTAAGCCAGTCCACGAGCTGCTGATACCCTTGAATGGCGTTGTTGGTAAGCGAGACAAACCCCCGCACAAGCTGCTGCCCGGTAAGGGCCAGTAAAGCGGCAATTCCTAAAATCATGCCGAGTTCGGCGATAGCGGTCGCACCGCCAGCACGAATACCGTGCTTACGCATAGCGTAGACGGCGGGGCTTAGAAGCGCAGCCAAAAGCGCAGCTACCATCGCCGAAATAATCAGCAGAGACACCTTTGAAAGCCCCTGCCATACAAGCCACACGGCACCGACCACCACGATCAGACGCCACGACCACGCCGCCGCGGTATTAAGAGCGTAGGGTACGCCGGTACGGGCTAATTTCTGTGCCCGCACATCCTGTTCGCCCTCCCCTGCCGTTAGGTTTTGATGCGTGCTGCCGGTTTTCTGTCCGGCTACGGATTCGCTCACTCAAATCTCCTGAAAAGTCGGTGCTATAGAAATCGTCTCTCGCCCATGCCGTTGCTGCGGCATATAGTTATTCCGCAAGTCTAGCAGGCTCAAAACAAAGAATCGGCGGCACCCACCGGTTGTGAGTACCGCCGTATCCTCAATGCTGTTAGTCCCTGTTGACCATTTCGTTGATGTACATGAGAATACGCAGAATCTCAATGTACAGCCAGACCAGCGATGCGGTCAGGCCGAATGCCAAACGCCATGACTCGCGCTCGGGAAGACCTGCTTCCACCGCCTCGGCAGTGTTGGTGAAATCCAGCAGAAGCGAGTAGGTTGCCATAGCAACAGTAAACAGCCCCACAATCAGACCCAGCGGAATACCGCCGATGCTCAGGCTGCCCAGGGGCGAACCGAACAGACCCGCACCGAGCCAGGAAACAATACCGTAGATCAGGTAAGCGAACATGCCGATCATGAAGATCTTGGTCATCTTCGGGGTGGCACGGATTTTACCGTTTGCGAAGAGAGCTAAAGTAAGACCGGCGACAATCACGCTTGCCAGCAAAGCCTGAATAGCGATGCCCGGGTAGCTCTTATTGAGCAGACCGGATATACCACCCAAAAGCAGGCCCTCGGACACGGAGTACAGCATAACCAGAGCCGGGGAAACCTTACGCTTGACGGCGTTAACGATACCCAGGATCAGACCTGCGATAAGGCCCACGAACATGAGGTAGGGCAGATACCAGGAAACTGCGGCACCGAGCACCACAAGAGCCAGGTTCAGACCGGTCTTCATGATCACATCGTTCATGGTGAGGCGGTCGCCCTCGGCAACGGGAGCATAGCCGGGCTGTGCATACGGATCGTACTGCGCCTGCTGGTACTGGTCATAGTTCGCTTGCTGCGGCTGACCATACCCGTAGGTCTGCTGACCGTACTGCTGCGGTTCACTGGAGTAGTTCGGCTGTGCCTGATACTGACCCTGTGACGAGGAACCACCCGCACCAAAACGCCCGAAACGGGGATCGCCTTGCTTATTTTGCTTGGCGATTGAATTAATAAACGGGTTACCCGCCATCATTCTCTCCTTCGGTGAGATTTACAAAGAGTTTCTCAATATTCTATCGAATTCTGAGAGATTCCGGGGATTATTCCTCCATAAAAGCTCATATTCCAGGGTAATTTTGAGGTGCCATCATGTTTTTTTCACCCTAAGCTGTACTCCCCCACAGTTTAAGACTTCTGCAGGCGCTCAAAATTACGGACCTCATTCAAACTAGCCGATTGTTTATTCGCGAAGCGGCCGCGAGTGAAAGCAAAGCCAGAATTAGGAAGCCCACCAGCAAAAGTATGAGAGTGGTGAACGCTAAGGGTAACGCGCCGATAACAGGCCCCAGGCTTGCTCCCAGGCGCGGTCACTACACCTTCAAAGCGAATGCGGTGCGCGCTGGGCAAGAGGCAGGTTCCGTCACGGACGATATAGACGCCGCCTATCTTGTACTTTTTATTCTCGCTATCGTGGGGTGGTGGTCGGCTATGCCGCAGGTATCTCGCATGCTCTGCGGCGAACCTACCGAGGAAGAGCACCACAAACGTCGCGCCGCCGTGGTGGAGGCAGCGCGGAGGCTAGGGAACCCACATTGCAAGTCGGATAAGAGCTAAACTCCTTTATTGGTACGGGGGCTTACCCGTCTAATTCGTCGAGCATGCTCTCTAAATAGTCGAGCACCGCACCGTCATTATTCGAGCCAATCACCCGCTGAGACACAGCCTTGAGCTCGTCTGAAGCATGGGCCATTGCCACACCGGTACCGGCGAACGAGAGCATCTCAAGATCGTTATCGCTATCGCCAAAGGCTACTATCTGAGTAGGGGTTATCTGCAAACGATCACACAGGTCTTTCAGCCCCGTTGCCTTATTCACACCGGCACGCACCAGGTCGATTGCACCGAAACCACTAACGAGCGGGGTTACCGTCTGCGGCAGGGTGCGCCGTAACTGTGCTGTAGCATCCGGCAGATCCCGATGCGTTACTTGCAGAGAAAATTTGATGGGAACACCACGCACCTGCTCGTAAGAACTAATACGCTCGGTTCCGGGATAAAACATACTGGCAAAAGCGAAGGGATCGATATTCTGCGGCAGCGGCTTACCCTGCACCTCAAAATAGTCCCGGATAATGTTCATAACCGTTTTTTCGCGGTTTTCCAGTATAAAGCTGCTCTCTTCCGTACACACAACGATCCCAAGCTGAGGCATACCGTTCAGTATCTCGTACACACGCGGCAGATCCTCGGCAGCAAAATGATGCACCGCAAGTTCCCCGGAATCATCCGCTACATAGGCACCATTTTCTGCGATATAAATAATGTCTCGATGTTCAAAACCATGCATATACTGGCGTAATTTCGTGTAGGTATTTCCGCTTGCCACCACAAAATAAATTCCATGCCGAGACAAGCAGGTTAGGATTCTCTCAAAACGCTCAACATCGAACGTCTTATCATCATTCAGGAAAGTACCATCCATATCTACGGCAACCATACGCACGGGCTTGTTACTGCGGTTTTCCTGCTGTGTGGGCATTGGGGTTCCTCTAATAATCGGCATGTACAAAGGCTACGTTTATAAACACAAGCTGACTGTACGCGGGAGAGAATATCGTTCTGCTCCGCACATTTCTCCATTAATTTTAGTTTCTTTATATACACAAATCGTGTGACATCACCAAAATTCCCCCTTTACGGGCGTTTTCTTTCTATACTGTGAAAAGCATTCACTCTATGCACACATACAATCTCTAGGAATCATTGATGTTAAAAACACTGCCATCGCGCTCTGACGCGCATGTTTTTTGGTCATCTGCATCAGATCAAGGGCGTTCCTTGAAACTCGGTACAAGATTTTCCGCAGCTTTTCTAGCCCTAGGACTTGCGCTGAGCGGATGCTCCTCTGAAACTATCACAATTTCTGAGTCTACCGTCTCTGCGTCCAGCACCCCCTCAGCGAACGAACACTCTTCTACTTCTTCACAAAGCACGGAGGCCTCACAGCAACCCACGGTTTCCGCGCAGGATTCGGAACAAACACCCACCGTGACCGAGGTAGGTGAATCACCCGAAGAGAATAATGCCGATACTTCGACGGCTCATCCGGGTTCCCAAATTCGCCCCGGAACCGTCACTATCGTCAATCCTGATACCAGCTCCGTTGAGCCTCAAGGAACGGCGCCTATAGGATCTGACGAGGCTAGTGAGGCCCTGCGCATCCTCAATACCCTTCCCGTTAAAGGCCGCGCCCCTAAGACCGGGTACTCCCGTGCCCAGTTCGGAGATGCCTGGAGCGATATCGACCGTAACGGATGCGATACCCGCAATGACATTCTCAACCGGGATCTCACTGCAAAACAGCATAAAAACTCTCGCGGATGCGTGGTGATCTCGGGCATTCTTAACGATCCTTACACCGGGAAGGTCATTAATTTCATGCGTGGGAAAGATACCTCGGAGCAGGTTCAGATCGACCACGTTGTGGCGCTTTCCGACGCCTGGCAGTCGGGTGCTCAGGAGATTTCAGCTCAAGAACGCTTACAACTCGCCAATGATCCCGAAAACCTTCTGGCAGTTGATGGTCCTGCGAATCAGCAGAAAAGCGATTCGGATGCCGCCACCTGGCTGCCAGCAAACGCATCATTCCGCTGCTCTTATGTGGCACGTCAGATTCGGGTGAAAGCTAAGTACCACCTGTGGGTCAAACCAGCCGAAAAAGAGGCTATGATCAACGTTCTTACACCCTGCGCAGGAGCCGCAGAAGCACCACCAGCTCCGAAGCCTGCGCCTGATACCCCCGCTCCTGTAGTCCCGGCGAGTGCCCCTGCTCCTGTAGTCCCGGCGAGTGCCCCTGCTCCTGTGCCCCAGGTGGATGCACCTCCCGCGCAGAACCCCGCCCCGGCTTTGGCATTTCAAACCTGCGCTGATGCCCGTGCCGCAGGGTATCGTAATATGCACCGCGGTGCACCGGGATATTCCGAGCATCTTGACCGTGACGGTGACGGCATAGCATGCGAAGCACGCTAAGTTTCTGAACGTTACCTCCGTCTGCGCTCCCCTACAGATGCATAAACCCCCGCCCCGACAAGCAGTCAGGGCGGGGGTTTACTGTCACAATTCTTCATCTTGAGGCCCATATAGACTCTTTAAGAGTGCAGCATCACGCCGAACCTGTGTTTAAGCTGTGTAGAACCTATGTAAAAAAGATTTATAGATGTTTACCTTTGCTTGATAAAACTTTACCTGACAACCTTGTAGTTATGAAGAATGAAATAACTAAATCTGTTGGCACCCTAATTTTCCGCGTAGCGCTGGGCTTCACCTTTGTCATGCACGGTTTCCAGAAGGCATTCCTGATCGGTCCCGCAGCAGAAGGTGCAGCGTTCGCCAAAATGGGTATTCCTGCACCCGAGCTTTCGGCGTACTTTACCATTGGTGCCGAGCTTATTGGCGGAGCTCTCTTGATCCTTGGTTTAGGAACTCGTTTTGCGGCCGCCGCCATCGCAATCGCTATGGCAGGTGCTTTTATTTTTGTTCACATCAACGACCCCTTCATCACCGATCAGAAGACCGGCGCAGGCTTCGAGTACGTTTTCGTCTTGGGCATGGCAGCCATCATGTTCATTCTGACCGGTGGAGGCAGGTACTCACTAGATTCGTTCTTCAGTCGCAATGAGGCTTAACCGCCTGAGCGTTCTTCCAGAACGTATCTATCACTCATTCGTCTACCCACCCGGAAGGCGCCGTCGTCGCGACGGTGCCTTCTTTATATACCGTGGATTCTCCCCTACCCAGCGATCCCATGATTCTCATAAGGTAGAGATACGCTCGCCTCCCAAGGCATACAAATAGCCCGTCGCATCCGATAAAACATTTGGATGCGACGGGCTATTATAGCGTGCCCCCAGTGGGACTCGAACCCACACTGGACGGATTTTAAGTCCGCTGCCTCTGCCAATTGGGCTATAGGGGCAAAGTCTAAACCCGCAAGACCATTACTAAGAATAGCATTAGTTTGCGGGTTTCGACGCTTTAAGCTCGTTAGAGCTTTGCCTTAGTCTTCGCCGGTGCCGTTCCGGTAGCCTCTTGGAAAGCGAGACGCGGGGAACGCTGGTGGCGAATTGTCGTGGTGTCACGACCAAAGAGCTGGTTGAGCGCCCAGGTCGTCATAACGCGCACGGTACGCTCGGTCGTGGGGATTGCAGAACCGTGGTAGCCGCGGTGCATAATCCATGCGAGCGGACCTGCAAGGGTCTTACCTTTGAAGTTTGCAACGCCCTTCCACAGACCTAGACCGGCAACCACACCGATGGTCTCATGGTAGTAGTCGGTCAGAGGCTCGCCGCGGCGTGATGCCAGAATATTCTTGGCGAGAACCAAAGCCTGGCGAGATGCGTGCTGTGCGTTTGGTACGCAGAAGCCGCCCACGCCGCCTCCGGAAAGGTCGGGAACGGCAGCGTTATCGCCAGCCGCCCAAGCGCCCTCGACCACGCCATTATCGCCAGCCACACGCAGATCTGCGTTCACGCGAACGCGACCGCGCTCGTCGATCGGGAAATCAGTGTTCTTGAGCATCGGCGATGCAGCAACACCAGCAGTCCAAATGAGCGTATCGGTATCCATCTCACCAGCGGGCGACTTATCTGTCATGTTGATGAGCTGCAGGTGACCGTCGGTAGCGTCCGAGAGGGAGGTATTGAGCAGAACCTCAATGCCGCGAGCGCGAAGCTCAGCCACAACCTTCTCGGCACGGTCTTCCGGAACCTCCGGCATGATGCGCGGCGCAGCTTCGATCATCACGAAGCGCAGGTCAGATACGCTCAAACGGTCGTTACGATTAACAGCTTCACGCGCCATGTCTTCCAGTTCGGAGATGGTCTCAACACCGGCGAAACCGCCGCCTACGACGACGACGGTCAGAGCGCGACGGCGTGCATCGGGGTCATCCAGTACGGATGCAACCTCAATACGTTCCAGCACCCAGTTACGCACGGAGACGGCTTCTTCGACAGTCTTCATGCCGATAGCAACTTCGGCAAGACCGGGGATTGGGAACGCACGGGTCACGGCGCCAGCGCCGAGAATGATCTCATCATATTTCAGTTCGAAGGGTTCGCCATTGTCGATGGGCTCAACTGTAGCAGTACGCTCTGCATGGTTAACGGAGACAACATGCCCGGGAATCAACTCGGTATCGCGCAGGTGCTGGCGGAGCGGAACGGTAGCGTTACGGCCTTCCATCGAGCCCGCAGCGACTTCGGGCAAGAACGGCTGGTAAGTCATATAGGGGTTAGGCTCTACGATGGTTACCACGCCACCGGTCTGTTTGATAGCCTTCTGGATTTTCTTGGCGACGGTAAAGCCTACGTAGCCACCACCGACAATAAGAATACGGGGACGATCCTGTGCCTTATGAAACGACATATATTGCTACTTCCTAGATTTTGTTTACCCACTGCGCTTTAGCGCGCGAGCACTCAATGATACGCTCACATGTGCTTCCCAGAGTGCAGGATACATGGACATGTGAACGAACAGAAATTCTTAAGCTTTCTCCGTAAGCCCCGATGCTCGGTACCGCAAACGCGAAAACACTATTTTCCTGCATGTTATATACCGCTATTTTACGCGCTCATCCCGAGGAAAACACATTTATGCAGGTATACGAAGCAAGGAAAAATGCCCTTGGATGATAACGTTTCGCGTTTACGCGCCGAGGTTTTGCCCTGTCAGCGGGGTTACGTTCCGCATCATGTAGCGCGTCCTTAGGGTGTTTTAAACCTTTGCTTTACCCATAGACCGGGTGTTAGGAGTCACGAAGTTTTCTTCCATATTTTTATCGGAGTTGTTTATTAACTGCGTGCTTTTCACCACCACTATGAGGAGCTAGGGTTCTGTGACTCAGGTTCGTGAGCCGATGAAGGCTCTGGAACGCCGGATTCCGGTGCGGCGGGTATTGAGGAACGCCCCGAAGCGGCACCCTGTGGACGAAGGCGCGACGAGTTAGCCGTCTTCTTGCGCGGCGTGCGCATATTATGCTTCTTCTGGGCGGAAGCGACCTTTCGCGGCGCTGATGCTGGGCGACCGTTCTGCCCCGTAGGATTCTGTACGGATGCTGAACTCGCTGCCTCGTCAGGAACATCTGGAACACCTGTTTCCGGAACTTGGCGCTTAATCCCGGAAATATGAGGCAGACGAGGTTTCCGATGCGGGGGTAACGGACCCCTGCCGAAGTGATGGGTTCGATGCTTTGCCATACCGTTCTTCTGAGCGGGCCGGTACGAAGCTTTCCCGATCGTATCTGCCGATACCTGTAACGCTTCAAGACCGAAGGATTCCTGCCCTACGGTCGAGTCCTTAACCGGCTCGGCGGCGGGACTCTGCGGGGTGCGAGATACGCCCTCGCTCTGAGCTACAGTCTGAGTCAAAGCAGGTTTTTCTGATTCCTGAGGTTCAGATGCGGCGGGTTTTTGTGCGGGCGTACTCCCCTGATCTGTCGGTTGCTTCGCCTTCATGGGGACAGCAGGAACCTGCGTTATCGTATTGTGCTGGTCGGTCTGCTGAGACTCTGCCGGTTTCTGCGTCTGAGGTAATGGCTGTCCTGTAGCCACCGTTGACTGTTCAGCCACGCTTGATGCTGATGCCGCAGGTTGTACTGCGCCGACGTTCTGTGCCGAGTCAACATTGTGCTCCGTTGTGCCAACGTTCTGCACGATGGCAGGAGGCTGCGTGGGCACGGCGCTCTGCTCGGTACCCGCTGCAGCTGCGCTCTTTTGACCCGTAGGTGCATCCTGTTGTTTATCTAGGCTCTGATCCGCCGCGGGGTGGGGATCGAGGGTGGAGGGCGCCGACGGCATCGCGACTGCGGCGTCTGGTGCCGGGGAGGGAATAGAGACAGGTGCAACCTGTGTTTGTGCCTGCGCAGCAGTCTCAGGTTCGGGGCTCTGGGGTGCGCTAGCAGCGGGCAACTGAATAACGGGAGCGACCGGAGCGGAAGCCTCCGGAACAGCAACCGAAACTGCGGAAGGTTTAGAGTGTGAAGCTTGCTTTGGCTCACCGTGCCCGTGCAGATGAGGATGCGGCACTACATCGCGCACATTAACGTGCAGGCGATGCAGACGACGAACGCTGCGTACCGTGAGCAGCCCCAAAATGACAAAAAGAGCCCCCACGATGATAAACGGCAAAAATCCGCGATCCTCAACCGGGCGGCTGGGCTCTGGAATCTTCGCCTTAACGATAGTCTCGCCTTCTTCATGCACCGGTGTGGCCGAAGCATCGGCGGGAGTTGGCGCAGGTACCTCTTGACGGCGATGCACTGCAATCCATGCCTTCAGCGACCCTAGCGGATTCTCCGTAGCATCCTGCGGGGTTGAAGGGTCCAGAGCCATCAGCGGATTTATGATGCCAAACCCATACACCGGGTCACGCCCGACAGCGCCAGTGTCGTCGGCACTTTCAGTAATACGCTGAATAATCTGAGCCGCGCTCAGATTGGGGTACTTAGACTTAATCAACGCAGCAAGGCCAGAAACCAACGGAGCGGACGCCGAAGACCCCGACCATATCATGTACTTATTCCCCGGTGCGGCAGCAATCATATCGTTGCTCGGCGCCGTCACACCAATAGAAATACCCTGAGTCGAAGAGCCCTTGGAAGCCTCACGCTGACGATCCACGCCGCCAACCGTCAGTACCCCCGGAATAGTCGCCGGGGCACCCACCTGGGTAATACCGCTGCCACGGTTACCGGCGGATGCTACGACGACCACGCCCTTCTCTTCGGCGTAGGCAAAAGCATCGTCCCAGCTCTTGGGCCAGGTCGTCTTATTCGAGCCAATAGAAAGATTGATGACCTGCGCGCCATGATCTACCGCATAACGCACGGCGGCGGGAATCTGCTCATCAATACTTTTCTCAGCATTCGAGACCATGTTAAGGGAGATAGGCAGAATCTTGGCATCCGGCGCCACGCCGATAACACCCGCAGGTTTACCAGGCTGACCAGCAATCTTAGGAATACCGGAAACATTATGACCGTGACCGGCAATCAGGGATGCAACTTCGGTGCCGTGCATGGGTTCTACGCCCAGCCCCTGCCAACCGTTAGGAGATCCCTCGCCAGAAGCGTCATAGCCCTCCAGCACGTTATCTACAAGATCCGGGTGGGTGCCGTCGACGCCGGTGTCAATGACCGCAACCGTCACGCCCGATCCCGTAGATTGTTTCCACGCATCCACAATCCTGTAGTCGGTAAGCCAATATTCGTGCTGACGAACGTCGTCCTTACCTAGAACGGCGGCTTCAGCGGGAGTGAGCGTTATAGGGGTTGGTGAGGCCGTCGGAGCGGCAGCAGCAGGAGCTCCGGATAGGGCTAAGCCAGTCGCGAGCGCCCCGCATCCGAGAAGTGCTACGACCCGACGTATGCTTGTGCGCGTCATCATGGCGATGTGGTTGGAACGCGTCATACCTGTGTACCTACCGTCGTTGGGTGTTAGTTGTACATGCTTAACGTACCTGGGATAGTGCTATACCGTCCAGAATGTCATGTTCGCTCACCGTCACAGAATCGATGTTTCCTTCGGTGATCTCATGCAAACGAGTCATGATACGGGCGTAAATGGTAGCGCCGGCGCCAATAACATCAACCCGACCGGGGTGCATATACCCCAGCGCGGCGCGCTCCTCGCGGGTCATAGAGCGCAGCATCTCTGCCGTTTTCTGCACCGTATCTACAGAGATGGAAGAACCGTTAATAACCTCGGAATCATAGGTCTTTAGCCCCAATGCCGCGGCGGCGATCGTGGTTGCAGTACCGGCAACGGCAACGGCCCGGGTAGCCTTTTCGAGAGGAACGCTCTGCAATACGCTGTCGATTGCCGCATCGGTGTCAGCTTCAACACGTTGAATCTGATCCGGGGTTGCAGGGGCAGATGCCATATGCCGTTCGGTCAGGCGCACACACCCGATATTTACGCTTCTTGCCGCCTGCACGCCGTCTTCGGTCCCAAGCACGAATTCGGTAGACCCGCCGCCCAGGTCAAAGACTACGGTCTTAGACTCATCGGCACCGACCGCCAGTACGGCGCCCGCAAACGACAGTTCCGCCTCTTCGTCGCCAGTAATTACCTCGGGTTCAATACCCAGAATGTCACGAATACCATCCATAAAAACCTGACGGTTTCCGGCATCGCGGGTGGCACTCGTCGCCACGAAACGAAGCTTCTTAACCTTGTGTTTACGCAAAAGTTTTGCGTATTCCCGCGTTGCCTCAAAAGTGCGGTCCAAGGCCTCTTGAGCAAGCCATCCAGTGGCATCAACCCCCTGCCCCAGGCGGACGATACGCATCTGCCGCACCACGTCGTTGAGGCGGGTTACCGTGCGACCGTTAACGGTTTCGGTGCTGGCGTCAGCGATCAGAAGACGGATAGAGTTGGTACCGCAGTCAATTGCGCCAACACGCATAATGGGCTCCAATCCACGCAAAGCGTGAGGTTTTTAAGGTTATCTAGCCTGCCGCAGATTAATGCGTCGAGCTACTTACATATTAGGTGCCCGTACCGGTTACAGGGAACGGCACGGGCAAAGTTCTTAAAAATGGCTGAAATTAGGCATCCCGCCATGATGGTTCACATGCGCAAACCTGCGGGGTCCACCAATCGGCGATCTCATCCAGACCCCAGTCCCCCATAGGGTTAATGCCGCAGCCCACCGCCAGGGTGTGACCAATCACGGCATGCAGGCATTTGACGCGCGTGGGCATCCCGCCCGCCGAAATATTCTCAATTTCGGGCACCTCATCGGTTCCGCTGATCAGACGTATGCGCTCACGCTCGGCTAGGTAGTTTTCGTGTGCTAGGGTGTATCGGTTCGCAAGTTCGGTATCGGCCGCGAGCGCATCGGTCATCTCGTACATGAGACCCCCTGCTTCCAGGCGGGATGCGGCCGCAGTAATCGCCGGATGCGCCAGGTAAAACACGGTTGGGAACGGGCTTCCGTTCGATAGCCTCGGCGCTGTGGCGGCAACAAGCGGGTTACCGCATACGCAGCGTGCGGGAATCTCAATAACATCCCGCACGGTACGGCCCAACTGTGCTGAGAGCACTCGGATATCTTGGTCGGTGGGCGTCAAGGTTTCTACGGTAACGCCGAAACCCTGCGGGGCGCGGTTTTTGAGGTCTTCTACAGTGCTCATAGATCTTTCTTGAAGAATCGGTACGTCAGGTTTTATCGTACAACACGGTTCACGTGTACAGCCGTACCAGCGTTACTTATCAGCAGGTTTAGGCGAAGGAGCCTTACCATCGTTCAGGGACCCCCAAAGTTTGTTCGTCCACGAATCTTCGGGAGCATTTTTCCCGGAGGCAGAGGTGCTGTCAGCCCGGCCGTCATCCGAATCTATACCGGTGACTGTATACGGGGTATCGCCCGGCGCCACATAGAATAGGCGGCTGCGGGCTTGCTGGCGCACATAGTCGTCGTCTTGCCACCAGGTTTTCTCAGCTTGAAGCTGCACGTTTTCCTGTTTGAGCTCAGCAATGCGGGCGCGGGTAGTGTTAATTTCCCGCTGCTGATCAACATAGTTAGTCAGCGGGTATGCGGTACCCAGCAGGAGCACTGCGATCATAATAAGAATGCCCAAAAATTTTCCGCTAAAGCGATGTGCCGCGACGGGAGTCTCATAATTCTCATCGTCATCGTGTTCGCGGTGGATGCGGCGTTCACGTGCATCGCGTTCCCTATCGGTGCGATGTGCCCGGGTACGGGCGCCGAAGAAGCTGTTAGCGGCGCGCATCCAGGCGGGGCGCTGCAAATACGAGCGGTCTTCAACGGTTCGATGGGTTGCGGTGATGTGGGGTTCCTTCGCCGCAGGTGCAGAAGATTTGACGTTCGTGGACGTAGCCTGCCGCTCGTGTGCCTCACGATGCGCTGGCTGCGGGGGCGGCAGGGTGGCCTTCGAGCGCCGCGCAGTTGGCTTCTGCTGAGCCTGCTTATCCGCGGTGTTGGCCGTGCGGGATGAACCGGGTTTATGCGCCTTCTGCTTGCGGGCACGGGATTTACGGGCAGATGCTGGGGCATCGGAAAGACTTTCGCGCGCGGCGGCGGACTGGCTGCCACGTGATGTGCGACCTCGACGCGGTTCCTGCCCCGCCGGGCTTTTGCGTCGTTCACGTCCGTCGCGCTGAGCCATCATGTAGTTTCCTTCCCTGCCCCTAAGTCTTTGATTACCATTCTAAGCTACCGTGAACGTTCAGACGGAGTTATCCCCCGAAAAAGTGATATACCCGAATTATTGCTGGCACATTCCCCTAACCCCTAGGGAAAACTGAGCTATTAGATTTGGAGGGATACATGTTCAAGAGCCATAAAGCGCGCCGTCGTCGTAGGCACCCTTATAGAGAGAGTCTACGAAGAAAAACAGGAGATAAAAAATCTGGTGCTCTCGCAGGTAATGTACCAGTCGAGAGCACCAGATTATGATGTATACGGTTCTAGCCGTCCGTATATTATCGCGTTACGCCTTCTTGAAGCGGGGGAATGCTGACTTGCCAGCGTAAACAGCGGCATCGCCCAGTTCTTCCTCAATGCGCAGCAGCTGGTTGTACTTTGCCACGCGCTCGGAACGTGCGGGTGCACCGGTCTTGATCTGACCCGCGTTAGTCGCCACAGCGAGGTCGGCAATGGTGACGTCCTCGGTTTCGCCGGAACGGTGAGAAACCATGCAGCGGTATTCGTTGCGCTGTGCCAGTTCCATAGCATCCAGGGTCTCGGTGAGCGAACCGATCTGGTTGACCTTCACCAACAGAGCGTTTGCCGCACCCTCGTTAATGCCCTTCTCAAGGCGCTCGGGGTTGGTCACGAATAGGTCGTCACCGACGATCTGAACCTTGTCACCAATCTGCTCGGTCAGGGTCTTGTAGCCTGCCCAGTCGTTCTCGTCTAGCGGATCCTCGATGGAAACCAGCGGGTACTTCGCCACAAGATCAGCATAGTATGCGCTCATCTCTTCGGCAGACTTCTTCTGACCCTCGAAGTCGTAGGCACCGTCGTTATAGAACTCGGAGGATGCCACATCCAGTGCGAGAGCAACCTGTTCACCGGGCTTGTAACCAGCCTTCTCAATTGCCTCAATAATGAGGTCGAGAGCCGCAGCGTTGGATTCAAGGTTCGGTGCGAAGCCGCCCTCATCGCCCAAGCCGGTGGAAAGGCCACGGTCGTGCAGCACGGACTTGAGCGAGTGGTAGACCTCAACACCGGCGCGCAGAGCATCCGAGTAGTTCTCGAAACCGATGGGAGCAATCATGAACTCCTGAATATCAACGTTGGAGTCTGCGTGAGAACCACCGTTGAGGATGTTCATCATGGGAACGGGAAGCACGTGGGCGTTGGGGCCACCCAGATACTTGTAGAGGGGAAGATCTGCGGACTCTGCGGCTGCCTTAGCGACGGCCAGAGAAACACCCAGGATTGCGTTAGCGCCGAGTTTGCCCTTGTTGTTGGTGCCGTCCAGAGCAATCATGGTTGCATCAACAGTACGCTGATCAGCGGCGTCGATACCGATAATTTCTTCCGAAATCTCTTCAATAACAGATTTGACGGCGCCCAGAACGCCCTTGCCTAGGTATACGGACTTGTCGCCATCGCGACGCTCGACTGCCTCCCACTCGCCGGTGGATGCGCCCGAAGGCACAGCGGCGCGTGCGAAAGCACCATCTTCGAGCAGAACCTCAACCTCAACGGTCGGGTTGCCGCGGGAATCCAAAATCTGACGGGCGTGAACTGCGGTAATAACAGCCATGAAATTGCTCCTTAGAGAGTACAGGATATGACGGCTCGCTCCTGTGATGTTGGGCGAGTCCCGTTGCCCTAAATTTTACCAAAACTCCCACACAAACACACTAGTTACCACGGGATTTTTTGCGATTCCTGAGGGTATCCAACACCTTTAGTCCCTTGTAAACTCGCCTCTCAAAAGGCATTCCCCCTGTGGACGCAGCATATCCTCGCACCGCAGGCACCAATTCGAACCCCAACCGATAACGACAAAGTTCTTTATCACACTCTACTAAAACGATTGAACATCTTTAGAGCCGGTTTCTACATCGCGCAACACAGGTGTGTAGTGCTTTATGCCCCACCCACGAATGTAACCAGTGGAGCTCTATTTCAGGGCATAAAACAGGCACCTTTAGATGCGAAAAACTATCGCATCTAAAGGTGCCTGATAAATACTCTTCAGCCTACGCGGCCACGAGGCTATTGGTTGTACTCAATAAACTTGCGGGTATAGGTGCGTAGGGCACGTTCCGCATCCAGCCCATTCTGACGCGCGCGGCACACAAGCGAAAAAAGTAGCTCACCGAATTCTTCCTCACTATAGGTAAAAGGAAGATCATCATCTAAGGAGGTAGGCTCCGGCGGCAGCACAATGTCGGCCTTGCGAGCCTTAGCAATTGTCTTCTCCGCTAGAGCCAGCGCAGGAAGATGAGGGGGAATGCCGTCAAGCGGACCTCGATCGGATTTCTCCGTCTTCTTAAGCTCATCCCAGAAAACCTGTTGTTCGGCGGCGGTCATCCGAGACTCGTCCGAAGAATCGCTGAAAACATTCGGGTGCCGATCGTGAAGTTTTGCGTCCAGACCCTCGATCACCTGCTCGATCGTAAAGCCGCCCGGTTCTGCCGCCGCAATATCGGCATGGAAGAGAACCTGAAGCAGAACATCGCCCAGCTCTTCACGTAGAAGCTGCAGGTTCGTACCCTCGGGTGCCTCGACAGCCTCCACGACCTCATAGGATTCCTCAATGAGGTATCGAATGAGGGACTGATGAGTCTGTTCGGCGTCCCAGGGACACCCGCCGGGCGCGCGCAGGGTTGCCATCGTCTGCACCAGACGCTCGAAGGCTTTCCCTGCACGCGCGGCAACTTCAGCTACCGTTTTCTCAGAAGCTCTATCTTCATTCACGGGCGGGCTTCTCCTACATGCTCCAGTGAGTTAGAGCATTTGCCATATGCGCCGGGATCTTAGCCCCCAGACGCGGGAACATGCGCAGTTCCTCTACGTAGCGATCGGCCTCAAGCTGGCGGGGGTACCGTACGAAAGCCTGCTCATTCGAGTAATCGAATGCAGACTGCACGGGCACGCCCGGGGTGAAGGTCAGGCTCATGGCGAGTGGCGACCCTTCACCTTCGCTGTAGGAATCGGCCTTGAGCGTGGGAATACCCAAATCTTCTTCCGAAACTAACTCGAAGGTTCGTACCTGCTCCCAGAATCCGTTGCGGCGCACGTGGGTGAGCACATCGTAGTAAGAACCCACCGAACGTACCCGGATCAACACGGTCGTTGCATCCTTAGCGCTACCATTCTCGCCAAAGAGAGCTTCGGTCACCGGTGCCAGATGCTCGATCACCTTAGCATCGGTAAGTACTAGGTTACCCTCGGCAAGCGCATCGCCAGCGAGCACGGAGGAATGTGCCTGATGCGCGGGGGTATCCGGCTCGGCTTCAGCGGGAGGCAGATCTGCGGATTCATGCTGCGCGGTCTTACCGTTTACAGTTGATTCTCCGGACTGAGCAGCAACAGCGGATGCGGTCTGCGCGGCAGGCGCATCCTGCTTATTCGACGCCGATTCCTGAGGCTTCGTGTCGGTCGAGCCTGTCAGCGAGTCCTTCTCGACTTCGGGGACGAGAGCGAGGTCATCCACATGCTTGGGCAGTGCAGAGGAACTGTCGGTACTGGTGGTGCCAGCCTGGGATTCCTCCACCACAGCCTGAGTTACATTCGCACTCTGATTCTCCGAGGTGTAACCCGCAGTAGTCTTGGCATCACTCTCAGCCTTGACGGTGCTTTCGGAATCAGCCGCCTTCTGTGAGTCCTCGCTCGTCTTATCAGCAGCGGACTTCGAGCCGGTACCCGAAGTCTTCACCGCAGCGGAAGTATCCGCAGCGTCTTCCTTCGCGTTCGATGCAGTCTTCTTCGCTTCGGAGGATGCCACGATAGTCGCCAAAGCCGCCTGCATGCTGTTGAGTTCTTCTTCGTCTTCAGAAGATTTCTCAACCTTGGTTTTCTCTACCTCAGCTTCGGGGGTTGAGAGGCCGGAAGAGTCCTTGGCTGCAGATGCGCCAGACACCGCCGATTTCTCGGAGACAGCATCGGCTTTAGCGCTGTCAATCTCGGTCTTGCTCTGCTCAGCAGCTTGAGCATCGTGACGACCGGTGACATTCTGCGGATCCGCATCGTAATCGTATTCGTAGCGTGAATCCTCGCGGTCGCTCTTCGACGATGCCGCGATCCCGGCGGCTGTCACGCCTGCGGCGCCAAGGGTACCTGCAGCGAGCGCGCTTGAACTGCTCTTGGTCGATTCTGCTGTAGCAGAATCAGACTTTGCAGTATCTGCCTGAGCCTTCGCAGAAACTTCCTGCTCCTTTTCGTGAGCCCCAGAGAGCTTCTTCTCGGAATCTACGGTATGTTCGGATTTCTCAGACTTCTGTGAATCTTGAGTATTGGCTTTGTCGGCATCAGCAGACTTGACGTTCTGGGTGTGGTCGTCAAGATCTTTCGCCTTCTGAGACTCAGCGGTCTTAGCTTGTTCATCGCTCTTATCCTGAGCGAGCTTTGCCTCAGATTCCTTCTGCGAAGAGGTATCATCGGCGGAATCAGCCAGCGCTGAGGTCTTCGCGGTCGACGTTTTCTGATCTGCAGCATCGGTGGATGCGGTGCTCTGGTCGGCGGAGGACTTTGCCGACTCGGCGCTTTTCGCTGATGAGTCTTTCTGCGAAGCCGAGTCTTTCTCGCTCGTTTCGAGAACGTAATCCGTGGTGTAACTCGATGCATCGGCGGTGTTCGTGTACGAAGCCTGTACCGCTACCAACCCGTTCTCGCTGGGGCTTGCTACCACGAGGGCACGGTTCCACACCCTGCCCGCGTCCTGTGCTCGAACGTAGAGCGAGGCAATCGACGAGAACCACGCATCGGTCGGAACCACAACACCCTGTTCGACTTCGCTGCCGCGATGGAAAATCCGGTAGTGCATATCGTCGCCCAGCTGGCGCAGTTCGTAGGACACCTTCCCGGAGCCGTATCCGCACATCGCAGTTACGAGGTCGTGCAGCGGATTCTCGGGGGTGAGAACCTCCGCCTTTTCGTTCCCTTCAACGGATGCTGCCGCCGCATGCGATGATGCGGCTGCGGCGCCGCTCTGAGAGGCTTTTTCATCGCGCGCAATTTTTTCGACGTCCTGCTTCTTGGAGTCTTTATCTGTGGAAGAGTGGGCTGGGACCTCATCGGCCACGGTCTTCTCGTGCTGTACAGCCATCTTCTCGGCAGAGGTTTTCTCAGCCGAAGTTTCGACGCTGCGATTCTTCTCGGGAGCCAAGGTTTCAGGGTCGTTACGGTCATCAAGATGTTTGGCGGAGCCCGTTGCCCCCGAGCCGACAAACTCGATCTTGTCGGACTTCTTCGAAGCCGACGGTGTAGACTCCAACCCGCTCGTCGCCTGAGCCTCAGGGCTAGGTGACTTTTTCTCGTAAGCAGAGACTTTTACATCCGAAGCAGATTCGGATTCTTGGGGTGTGGACTCAAGCGTAGACTTCGAGTCGGCGTTCGCTGTCTTCTTATCGTTTGAGTTCTTAGACTCAACACCGGGCGCGGGCACGAAAGCAGGCTTCTCTTCGGCATCGGTAGGCACGACTCCTGCGGCAAGTTTCTCCCGCTCACGATCCTCAACGTTCGGGGTCTTGATGTCCGCAGATTCTTTCTCTGCAGAAGAAGACGGGGAAGCAGCCGCATCGGCGTGTGAGGATACTGAGGAGGTATTCCCCTTGTACTCGGTGCCGTATTTCGTCTCGTTAAATTCTTTAAGTGCGTCCTGCACGTTTTGTTTCTGGGAGCCTGCTTCACTCTGTACCGACGCGGTACCCGAAACCGACACTGCGTTCGATGAGGGAACCGCAGTGGCGGAAGAGTTAGTCTCAAATGCATCCGCAGGCATACTCGTTGCGCGGTATTCAGAAATCTGGGGTGCACGTTTCGGGGCGGAAGCGTCGGGTGCCTGAGCTGATTCCTGTGTGAAAGAACCCGTCTGAGCGGCATCTGCGTTCGCAGCCTGTGAGGAAGCGCCCACGGTTTTCTTGCCTTCTGCTGACCCGGAAGTCCTCGCTTCGCCTGCTGTGGACGCCGAAGGCTCAGCAGAAGAGCCGCTGTGCTGTGCAGACTGTTTCAAAGCATCGACGTTAAGGTCAGAAGTATCTTTGCTCTTCTGCTCTTCCTGTTGCATGCGAGTGCTCTCAGCCTGCACAAACCGGCGTAGGGAATTCTCCCAACGCTGCTGTTCATTCACACGTTCCGCGAGGGTACGATCCGATGCCTCTGCATCGGAGTTAGGGAGGGCGGATTTTACGTCGTCAGCCTGTGCTTCTGCCTCAGCCTGGGCGGCTTTCGCCTGCTCTTCCCACTTCTTCTTACCGATTCCAAAGAATCCCACAGAGTTCTCCCACTCGTCAGCTGTTCGGCGCCCCGCAATGATGCGGCGCGGTTCGGTCATCCCCTATAGTTTATCCTGCAAATGTTATTCATGAGTGGGTATGACGCAGGTTTTGACGTTCATGCGCGGCTTAACACCGTTTTTTCTAGGGTAGACATCACTATTTTGGTTTTTCAGGCGCAATCCCACTCCCCCGGCAGATGCCCGCTATTTCGGCGATGCACCCGCACTTGACGTATTCCTCCTGTGACGAAACCCGTTCTTTCATAAAGTTTTCGTAAAGATTTGGCGGAGAGCCCCGTAAATATTTCTCGGTGCTGCGTGCTTCGGCGCCAGTGCCTGGAATATCCTCTATTACAGGTTGTCCGTAATATTAACGCGCCTCATCCCGCACCGGGTTCGCGGCCTTCGCAGCCTTCGCGAGCTCAAAACGCACGGCACGCAACGCGGTCGCCGCCATCACGCGCACACCCACGCCAATCGCCTGCTCATTAGGAGCGTAGTCCCCCTGATGTAAGTCGTAGACAGGATCTTCCGGGGCGCGAGTTCCTAGGCGGAACATCGAGCCTGGAACCTCCTGCAGAATCCACGCGAAGTCTTCTCCACCCATTGATTGCTCAACCAGCACGATAGATTCCTCGCCTAATTCGGCGCGCGCCGCGTTTTCCAACATGGTGGTTTCCGCATCGGTATTGACGACCGGGGGCACGCCGCGAATATGCTCAACCCTCGCCTGCACGCCAAAGGGGACCGCGACCTGCTCAATTACCTCGTCCAGCAGGTTACCCGCCTGACGCCACACCTCAACATCCAGACATCTCATAGTGCCCGCCAAATAGCCTTCAGCGGGAATAGCGTTTGGGGCAACCCCGGCGCTCACCTGCCCCCACGCGACCAGCACGCCGGAACGCACATCGGTACGGCGCGTGAGCACGGAGGGAACCTGCACGGCAATCTGGCTCATCGCGTAGATAAGGTCCTCGGTCAGATGCGGCCGAGAGGTATGACCACCATGACCACTCAGGTGAATCTTAATCGTGTCTGAAGCACTCGTAATCGCCCCGATGCGCGTGCCGATTTTCCCCAGTTCAACCTTCGGATCGCAATGCAGGGCAAAAGCACGCGGAATATTATGCAAAAGACCTTGCTCAATCATCTGCACAGCCCCACCCGGCAACTGTTCCTCGGCAGGCTGGAACAGGATACGCACGCTACGCCCCAGCGGAGTCTTTTCGTTCAGCTCGTGAAGCGCTAAAGCAACCCCGAGCATGACGGTCTGGTGAATATCGTGCCCGCAGGCGTGCATCACCCCGGGTATGGTCGATGAATAAGGCAGATCCGTCTGTTCGACGATAGGAAGCGCATCAATATCGGCGCGAAGAGCTAACGCAAACGGTCCGTTTCCGATATCGACGTAGCAGCCGGTGCCTTCGCAGGCAATCGGGTTCAGCCCTGCCTCACGCAGCGTCATCATAATGCGTTCAGTCGTTTTCACCTCGCGGAATGAGAGCTCCGGGGTGCGGTGCACCTCGCGGCGGAATTCCACAAGGGTAGGCATCATGCGAGCCACCCAGTCGTCGAAGACAGGGGTCGAAAGATCGTAACGTGAGTTTGCAAAAACCATAGTTCGAGAATAGCGCGAATCCGCAGCCAGTACACACCTTCCGGCGGCCCTCTTACGTTCGTTGAAGTTTTTGTACGCGACGTGACGAATCATCGCGTTGTGTGGCGGATTTATGACATTGTGACGGATTGTGACGAGACTGAAACCGCCGCCTGCAGACGCGGAAATTATCTAGCGAGCATCATTCGTCCTAATATCGCAAACAAAAATGTGGTGTGGGCACACCAACCTTGCGCCCACACCACATATCTTGTGTCTCTACGAGTTCTCCAACCGCTAGGCTTAGAGGGCTCGCGCCAAAATAGCCTGCTTGACCTCGGCAATAGCCTTAGTGATCTGAATGCCACGCGGGCAAGCCTCGGTGCAGTTGAAGGTTGTGCGGCAGCGCCACACGCCTTCTTTATCGTTGAGGATTTCCAAACGCAGGTCCCCAGCGTCATCGCGCGAATCGAAGATAAAACGATGCGCATTCACGATGGCAGAAGGACCGAAGTACTGACCGTCCGTCCAGAAAACGGGGCAAGAGGAGGTACAAGCCGCGCACAGAATACACTTTGTGGTGTCGTCGAATCGGGCACGTTCTTCCGCAGACTGCAAACGCTCACGTTCCGGTTCATTCGAGTCATTGATGAAGAAGGGCATGATCTCGCGGTACGCCTGGAAGAAAGGCTCCATATCGACAATCAGGTCCTTCTCGCAGGGAAGACCCTTAATCGGCTCAACGATAATGGGCTTGGTAATGTCCAGATCCTTGAGCAGGGTCTTGCACGCTAGGCGGTTACGTCCGTTGATGCGCATCGCATCCGACCCACAGATACCGTGCGCGCAGGAACGACGGAATGAGACCGAGCCGTCGAGCTCCCACTTGATCTTATGCAATGCATCCAGCACGCGGTCGGTGCGGTACATGGTCAGATTGAAGTCATCCCAGTATGCTTTATCCGATACTTCGGGGTTGTAACGGCGCACGCGAATCGTCACGTCATAGGTGGGGATGTTCCCGGAGTCTGAACCGGACATACCTTCAAAGAGCTTGACCGATTCCGGTTCGGGAGTTTCGTGTTCAGCCATTTTAGTACTTACGCTCCTTGGGTTCGTAGCGAGTGTAGACAACGGGCTTGGTATCAAAACGCAGACCCTGCACACCCTCAAACTCAGACTCGGGATCTAGATAAACCATCGAGTGCTTCATGAAGTTTACGTCGTCGCGCTTCGGGAAGTCCTCACGGTAGTGACCGCCTCGGGATTCCTGGCGGTGCAGTGCGCCCACCGACATCACCTTGGCAAGCTGTAGCAGGAAGCCAAGCTCAACGGCCTCCAACAGGTCAAGGTTGAAGCGCTTGCCTTTATCCTGAATCGAGATATTTGCGTAGCGCTTTTCGAGCTCGTCAATGGCGGCGAGAGCCTTGCGAATGGTTTCTTCGGTACGGAACACCTGCATATCGGCTTCCATCACACGCTGCAGCTCGGTGCGGATAGCGCCAACCTTTTCGGTGCCCTGCCCGTCACGAATACCGTTGAGCATCGCGAGAGTGCGATCGGCAGCATCGTCCGGAACGGGCACGAATTCTGCGGAGGCGGCGTACTCTGCGGCGCGACGACCAGCACGCTTACCGAAAACGTTAATATCCAGCAGCGAGTTGGTTCCCAAACGGTTTGCACCGTGCACCGACACGCAGGCAACCTCACCGGCTGCATATAGTCCTGGAATAGTCTCTTCGCTGTTGCGGTACACCTCAGTATCGTTGTTCGTGGGAATACCGCCCATCGCATAGTGCGCGGTGGGGAACACCGGAATAGGCTGGTGATGCGGCTCAACTGCCAGGTAGGTACGCGCGAATTCGGTAATATCCGGCAGCTTCTCGTCAATATGCGCGGGTTCGAGGTGAGTGAGGTCTAGAAGCACATAATCTTTATGCGGTCCGCAACCGCGACCTTCACGCACCTCGTTCGCCATTGCACGAGCCACGATATCGCGGGGAGCTAGGTCCTTAATGGTCGGTGCGTAACGTTCCATGAAACGCTCACCCTCGGAGTTACGCAGAATACCGCCTTCACCACGGGCACCCTCGGTCACGAGAATACCCAGGCCCGCAAGGCCAGTCGGGTGGAACTGTACGAATTCCATATCCTCTAGGGGAAGACCTGCGCGCAGGGCGATTGCCATGCCGTCGCCGGTGAGGGTGTGCGCGTTTGAGGTGGTCTTGAAGATCTTGCCGCATCCGCCGGATGCGAAAATCACGGATTTCGATTGGAAAACGTGTACTTCGCCGGTTGCCAGGTCGTAGGAGACAACGCCTGCAGGTCGGGGGTTGCCGTTTTCGTCTTCTGACATAATGAGGTCGAGCACGTAGAACTCGTTGTAGAACTCGACGTTGTGACGCACGCAGTTCTGGTAGAGGGTCTGCAGAATCATGTGACCCGTGCGGTCGGCAGCGTAGCATGCGCGACGCACGGCGGCTTTACCGTGATCGCGGGTATGCCCGCCAAAACGACGCTGGTCGATGCGCCCCTCGGGGGTACGGTTGAAGGGAAGACCCATTTTTTCAAGGTCGAGCACGGCGTCAATAGCTTCTTTCGCCATAATCTCTGCCGCGTCCTGATCGACAAGGTAGTCGCCGCCCTTGACGGTGTCAAAGGTATGCCATTCCCAGTTGTCTTCCTCAACGTTGGCCAAAGCGGCGCACATACCGCCCTGTGCCGCACCGGTGTGCGAGCGGGTGGGGTATAACTTCGTCAGCACCGCGGTTCGTACGCGCTGCCCCGCCTCAATAGCGGCACGCATACCTGCGCCGCCAGCGCCAACAATCACTACATCGTACTTATGTACCTGCATGATGCTCTCTCTCGTATGTCAAAAATCTTTAGTGTTTTACCCTTAGTGGGCCGGGCAGAAGCTAGGCAGCAGATTAGCCGCCGCACCCGAGGGGCAGGGATCAAAAGCGAAGATCGTGAGGGTTCCGACCAGCAGCACAAAAGCGGATGCTGCGAAGAGGATAATCTTCAGCCACACACGCACACGATCCTTTTCAGCGTAATCGTCAATGACCACGCGGATGCCGTTGGTGCCGTGGAGCATAGCCAGCCACAGCAGCAGCAGATCCCAGATTTGCCAGAAGGGGTTTGCCCATTTACCACCCACGAAACCGAAGTCGATCGCGTGAATGCCGTCCCCCACCATGAGGTTCACGAAGAGGTGCCCGAAAATCAGGACAACCAACACGACGCCGGAGAGGCGCATCCCCAGCCAGGCGAACATTTCAAAGTTGTTGCGTTTGCTGGAGGAACGGTTGTATTTCACACCATCAATCTTGTTATCGCGCAGGCGAGGAACCGAAACGCGTGATTTGAGTGGAGTAGACATAGCTTAGTGACCTCCAAGGTGTGAGAAGACGATCGGCAGGTGGCGAGCCGCGAATCCTGCAACGGTAATAGCCCACAGGAACAGAACAACCCACAGAATCTTAATGTGCGGGTAGGTAGCCTTCTGGTTGATTTCGGGAGAACCGTCTTTGCCTTTGCTCATCACATGCTCGACTTTGGCGTTAGTAGCTGTTCCCCAAAAGTCGATAAGAATAATGCGAATACCGTTGAAGGCATGGTACACGATGGCTGCCACAAGCGCAGTCTCTCCCAGACCCATCACGGGGTTTTTGTAGAGACCGAGAACGCTATTGTATGCCTCGGGAGAGATACGGACAACGGCGGTATCAAGTACGTGAACCAGTAGGAAGAAGAATATAGCGATACCTGTCACACGATGAGCGACCCAAGACCACATGCCCCATCGGCCGCGGTACAGGGTCCCCTTTGAACTATTCAGCACTGAATAACCTCCTGTCGCCGCTGAGACGACGTCGGGGTCTGTGTGTTTAACCTCGGCGGGAAGCGCGCTCAGCAACTCCTGTGATTTCATATTGTTAGTTTCAAGATACCAGGTAATTCACAGGCTTATTGACACCTCGTCTCCTTATTTCACAAGAAACTACAAGGTTAATTACGAAATAGTTATTTTGCGATACCCCTCCGTGAGCTGAGTTCATGCGGAACTAACCTTTACCTAATGTGATGCATCTCTTGATATTTTTTATCTGAGACTTTCCTGGAAATCACTCTAAGAATTCGGCATATTACAAAAGCCCCCGGTATTCTGGAACTGATGAATACTGCATTAACCCGTTTCCGCCCGCTTATTCCAGCTGGCGGTGTTGGTTCGCGTTTGTGGCCGCTTTCGCGTGCTCAGGCGCCGAAGTTCCTTCTCGACCTCACAGACTCAGGTAAATCGCTCTTGCGTGATACTTACGATCGTCTCATTGATTTGAGCAACGGCTCCGTCATGGTCGTGACCGGCACTTCTCATGCCAACGCTGTAACCCAGCAGATTCCCGAATTACGAGCCTCCGACCTCGTCTTGGAGCCCTCCCCGAAGGATTCTGCAGCCGCTATTGGTTTAGCGTGCGCTATTATTCACGAGCGTGAACCGGATGCGATTATTGGCTCCTTTGCCGCTGATCACGTCATCAACCCCGTTGATGAATTTCAACGCGTGGTGACCGAGGCGGTTATCACGGCAGCTTCAGGAAAGATTGTCACTATCGGCATTACCCCCACCGAGCCGTCGAGCGCGTTCGGATATATCAGAGCGTGCACTCCACTGGGGCTTGCTCACGCGCCGAACGCCCTTGCGGTCGAGTCTTTTGTTGAAAAACCCGATAGCGAAACCGCGCAAAAATACCTAGACTCCGGGGATTACACCTGGAATGCAGGCATGTTCGTGGCACCCGTATCCCTGATGCTGCAGCATCTTGAAAAGAACGAGCCCGAACTTTACGCCGGAGTTATGAAGATCGCCAAGGCTTGGGATACTCCCGAGCGTGAGAGCATTATGGAACAGACTTGGGGCACTCTCCCCAAGACCGCAATCGACTACGCCGTTGCTGAGCCTGCGGCTGCTGCTGGCGATGTTGCAATGGTCCCCGGCTCCTTCAGCTGGGACGACGTGGGAGACTTTGATGCCGTTGCTCGTCTTAACCAAGAGAAGCATGGTGAAGGCCTCACAATTCTCGGTGACGAAGACAATGTGATCAATCAAGGCTGCAGCGGTATTGTTGTCGCGAATAGCAACCGCAAGATCTCGGTGATTGGCCTTGACGATATTGTGGTGGTTGATACCCCCGATGCGCTCCTCGTCGCACCGCGTGAGCAGGCTCAGGCCGTGAAAGACACAGTTGCCGAGCTCAAAGATCGCGGCTTGGCTGATCTTCTCTAAAAGCGGCCATCGCTTAAATAACCACGCCGTATGGCGTTTATAACATTCTCAACACTCACTCATCGGGTGGATCGGCATGATATTCGCGCTGATCCACCCATTATTTATATCCCGGCTCTTACTTATTCAATAATGATTCTCATGTGTGATAGTCTCTGTGTATGTCCAACACACGAAAATCATTTTTGACGTCACTAAGTTCACTCGGTCTCGTATCCTCCCTGCTCCTTGCAGGATGCGCGGGCGGCACATCCTCTGCAGGCTCCTCAGAGCCTTCCGCAGGAGCGTCCTCAGGGGATTCAAACGCAAGCGCCTCGCAGTCTCCCATCGTTGAAGGCAAAGGCGCGTCAACCCGCCTAGCCATCACTTATGACGGCGGCGTGATGGTGTACGACGGTAAAGATATGAAGCTTCTGCAGGATATTCACAAAGATGGTTTCCTGCGCCTGAACGATGCGGGTGATAACCGCCATCTGATCGTAGCCGATGGATCCAGCTACACCTTCCTCGACACCGGCGTATGGTCGGTAGCACACGGTGACCACTCACACTACTACACCACCGCTCCCAGCCTCTCGACACTGTCGCTTCAGGCCGACCACACCGGGCATGTTATTGCCGATAACGGTAAGGTTGCGGCATTCGCAGACGGTACCGGCACCTTCGACGTATACGACCCCGCAAACCTGGTATCCAATAAACGCACGGCAACTAACCTTGAAACCAAGCAGGTTAAGCTCCCCAATCCTCACCACGGATTCGCTATCCCCCTGCCGAATGACCAGTACCTCGTAGCAGTCGGGGATTCCAAAACCCGCACGGGCGCAGCCGTGGTAGACGCTAACGGTAAGACCATAACGGAGAACAAGGAATGCCCCGGTGTACACGGCGAAGCTATCGCGCGGGATAATACCTTCACGATCGGATGCACCGACGGCGTACTCATCTACCGGGACGGCACTTTCACGAAGGTGACAAACCCTCAAGATCCCTATTCACGCTCGGGCAACCAGGCAGGAACGGCGGACTCCCCTTACGTTCTGGCGGATTATAAGACGGATAAGGACGCCAAACTTGAGCGCCCTGAGAAGTTTGCCATCATTGATACGGTCGCCCACACGCGAGAGGTATACTCACTGCCCAAAGGAGTCAGCTACACTTTCCGTTCCATGGGTCGCGGGCCTAACGGCGAGGCTCTACTGCTCACCACGGACGGTAAGCTGCGTATCTACGACCCGGCAAACGGCACCGAACTTGGGTCTGTACAACTAATGAATACGTGGAGTGAGTCAGAAACTTGGCAGGATCCTCGCCCGGCATTGTGGGTAGACGGTAAAACCGCCTACGTGACTGACCCCGAGACGAAGAAGCTTCACGCGGTGTCACTCTCGGATGCTTCTCATCCAAAGACCCTCATGAGCATCGACCTGCCGCAGGTTCCTAATGAACTCAGCGGTGTCTCTTCCGCGAATGCGGCGCCCGTACCTGCGGAATCCCACTAGGAAGAAGTTAGAGAGTCCAAGCCCCGATACCTTAACCGGTATCGGGGCTTGCGCTGTAGGTACATATATCAAGATTGTGGGGCGCAGTTATGGCTTAAGAGATAGTGCTCCCAGAGGCTCCCAATCCGCGCCATCATAGGCATATACGTGCAGAGTATCTACCGTGAACGAGCGTTCTTGTTCTGGTAAATCGTCGAAAATCCGATGCGCTTGCCGCACCTGATCCGGCGTCAAAGAACGCCCCAAGGTAATATGCGGAACGTAAGGAAAAGGCGATGCCCACTGCCCTAACTCCTGCACGCACGCGCCATGAAGTTCGGTAAAAGTATCGGCGCCTAAGATAATGTCCAGATACTCCACCTCAGAGTTTGGGCGGAAGGTGCACACTCCCCCAGCACAAGCCTGCACCGTACCAATTGCGGCGAGTGAATGCGCCAGTGCATCCGAACGCCAGTCGTTCTCATTCTGCTCGGTCAGCTCACTAACGTACACAGTCACATGATTACTCAAGTCTGCGGGAAGAGCCATGCCGGTTCTCTTCTTCCAGTCCACAAGACGCTGCCCCAACGGTCCGTTCACGTGGGCGATCAGACTCAAATAACGCTGCCCGGGGTGAAGAGTGGGCGATGCCTCAGTGTGTGATAGATTCTCGCAGGTGTTCTTAACAGTCACAGCGTACCTCCTTCGGTCTAGCCGCGCTGTGCGGGCAAAAAACCCACTTTATCGTAGACATTCTCGATAGTAACAGTCGCTATTTCACGAGCTTTCTGAGCGCCCAGTGCCAGCAAGCGGTCAAGCTCGGCGGGGTCCGCCATAAGCTCCAGGGTACGCTCACGCAGGGGCGAAAGTTTCTCGACCACAACATCCGCCAAATCAACCTTGAGATGACCGTACATCTTACCCTCATAACGTTTGACGAGAGAGTCGATACTCTCGCCAGTCATCGCGGAATAGATCGAGAGCAGATTAGAGACGCCAGGTTTCGCCTCACGATCATAAGCAATAACGGAGCCGTCGTCGGTCACGGCAGACTTAATCTTCTTCACAGTCGCCTTCGGCTCATCCAAAAGTTTGATAAGCCCCTTATCGGAGGCGGCAGATTTCGACATCTTCGAGGTCGGCTCCTGCAAATCATAAATCTTGGCGGTTTCCTTCATAATAATGGGTTCGGGCACCACGAAGGTTTCGCCAAAGCGCGAGTTAAACCGCTGCGCCAAATTGCGGGTAAGCTCTAGGTGCTGGCGTTGGTCCTCTCCCACAGGTACGCCATCGACCTGGTACAGCAGAATATCCGCCGCCATCAGCACCGGGTAGGTGAATAACCCCACCGAGGCGTTATCAGCACCCTGCTTCTGCGATTTGTCCTTGAACTGGGTCATGCGTGATGCCTCACCAAAACCCGTGAAGCAGTTCAGTACCCAAGCAAGCTGCGCGTGCTCAGGCACCTGCGACTGCACAAAGAACGGGGAACGCGCAGGGTCAATACCGGCGGCAATATACTGGGCGGCGGTCAGGCGGGTGCGTTCGCGCAGGGACTGTGGATCTTGGGGCACGGTAATAGCGTGCATATCGGGGATAAAGAACAGGCACTCGTTGGCGGGGTCCTCCTGCAGGGCAACCCAGTTGTTCACCGCGCCAATATAGTTGCCCAAATGCATCGAATCCGCAGAAGGCTGCGCACCGGAGTAGACACGCACACGATCCAAAGACGCATTGGGAATGAGTGATTTATCCTGTTTCTTTTCGTCAGACATGATAGATACTTTCTTCAAGGGGCGCACGATGCGGACGGCCGGTTAGCCAGCGCATCCGGCATCTTATCGGCGGGTGAATTCTAGAACTGATAATCGACGACGAGCGGCGCGTGATCGCTGAACCGTTCATCATAGGAGGCGGCACGATCGACCGTTGCTTCCACGGCTTTCGTGGCGAGCGCTGGGGTAGCCATATGGTAGTCGATGCGCCACCCGGCGTCATTATCGAAGGCTTTGCCGCGGTAGGACCACCAGGTATAGGGCCCGGGCACCTCACCTGCGAGTTTGCGCGCCACATCTTCATAGCCGATTTCGCCAAAGAATTTATCGAAGTATGCGCGTTCTTCGGGCAGGAAACCTGCGCGTTTCTGGTTTGCCTTCCAGTTTTTAATATCGAGCTCGGTGTGCCCCACGTTGAGGTCTCCCACAATGAGCACGTGATCCGAGTGCTGAGCGAGTTCGGGCAGGCGCACGAGCATACGGTCGAGAAAGCGGTATTTGTCATCCTGGCGGGGCGTTCCAACCTCGCCGGAGTGCACGTAGGCGCTTACGACGGTCAGGGTTTCGCCGGTGGGCAGGGTGTAGTCCGCCTCAACCCAGCGGCCAGCGTCCGCGAAATAGTCTTCGCCGATCGTGGAGCGGGTAGCGACAGGCTGGTTTTTCAGAAGCTCACCGTTCGCATTGGAGTGCTTGCGGGTTGCCACCAATACCCCGGCGCGTCCTTTGGCGGCGGCTTCGGCGTGCAGAATATTCCAGTCGTCTTCGTTGAGAAGTTCGCGCACGATCTTATCGGGGGCACGAACCTCCTGCAGACAGAGAATATCAACGTCGCGGCCAGCGAGCCACGTGGCCATATCTTTCCTGTAGGCGGCACGAATACCGTTGACGTTCACACTGGCGACGCGCAGAGTTTTAGCGGCGCGGCTCATTCTTCACCCCTCATTTCGTCGTTGACCATTCCCATCCCATTGGACGCTGTGGTGTTAATAGTATCTAAAGCCCGCTCGATCATGGCGCGAGATTCTTCGCTGTCGTCCGTGAGGTAGTTGGCAATTTCGCGGGACTGCACAAGCACGATCTGAAAGCTGTGGGCAAGTTTATCGGCGAGAATCGCATCCGATTCTTCGCGGTGGATGCGGTTAAGTTCGGCACGATCCTGTTTGATGGATACCAGCACGATACGCACTAAGTAGACGGCGAGCGCCAGCCATCCGAGAATAAGCCCGGCCAGGATCCAGCCGAGCACGCTGTTGGCGTTGAAAATTGCTAGAACGAGAAGAAGTACAAGGAGCCCAACGCCGATGCAGGACCCAATGATGGCTTTACGCACGGAGGCGTTATCGGAGTCGGCGGTGGTCACAGAATGTTGCTCGCGTGTGTGCATAACATCAATTATGCCAGGATAAATGCCTCGACATACACGTGGTGCAACGCTTTTAGGGTCGGATAGGCGTAAACTATCTGTGATGACTCATTCACTCAACTTTTCAGGTTCTGTCTCTAACTCGGGTTCCCACGAGGCACCCGAGGCTTCTGCATGTGGTTCTATGATGGAGAAAGCTGAGGAACTTCACGATGATCCCACCATGCTCCCGCCGGTTCCTGGCCCTAAATATGAGCAAGTTATTCGCTACCTGGAACAAAAATATGTAATCCCGGGTTCTCCCGGAGATAAGCTCCCGACTGAGCGCGCGATTCAGGAGAAGTTCAAGGTAAGCCGCCAGACGGTGCGCAACGCTATCAAGGCTTTGCTGGAGCGCGGGCTTATCTATAACGTTCAGGGTTCTGGAACGTACGTTGCTGATCGTTCTCAGGGAAGCTATATTCCGCGGGTATGCTCGTTTGCCGAAGATATGGAGCGGCGCGGGCTGCAGGCTTCGACCAGAATGCTTTCGACCCAGTGGGTTGGGGCGACAGAAGAAATTTCACGTTATTTGAGTGTCACCATAGATTCTCCAGTGCTTTTGGTTAAGCGTCTGCGCTTAGCTGAGGGCGAGCCTATCGGTTTTGAGCTCGCCTATTTAGCCCCGGAGGTTGCAACATCCCTGCTTGAAGCGATGTCCTCCGGCGGTTCACGCAAAGATCCTCACGACCATTGCGAGTACACAATCGAACACGGCATGATGCGCATGGAAGCAACCCTGATGACTGAGGCGGATGCGGAAGCCTTCAATCATCTGCCAACCGTGGGTGCCGCTGCTTTCAAGGTGACCACCACCAGCTATACCTCGCAGGGTTCACCCGTTGAGCACAGCGTGACGCTCTATAAAGGGGATGCCTATTTTTACGAGATGCTGCTGTAAAAAACTCCACAGCAGGCATAAGACGTGCGATACCAGTGCCCGAGTGCGACAACAGTATGCACCCGGGCATTGTCGTACCTAGCGTGTTTCACAATGGCGCGCGGTTATCCTCAGAGCCCTCTCACGTGCTGCGGCATGGAACGTTGAGCTGACGGCCAGGCTAGTTCTTCGCTGCCTGACGTTCTGCGGTCTCTACGACATTCACCAGCAGCTCCGCGCGGGTCATGGGGCCCACACCGCCGGGGTTCGGGGATACCCAAGATGCCTTCGCGGCCGCCTCGGGGGAAACGTCGCCGAAGAGTTTCTTCTTACCGGTTTCGGGGTCTTCGGCACGGGAGACTCCCACATCCAGCAGAATTGCGCCGTCCTTCACCTGATCCGCTTTGAGCACATGCGGCACACCCACGGCGGCGACAATAACATCCGCCTGGCGCAGAACCTCGTCAAGGTTCTGGGTACCGGTATGCGCCAAGGTCGCGGTTGCATTGATCTCACGGCGGGTCAGCAGCAGCCCTAGAGGACGACCCACGGTAATACCGCGACCGAGCACAACCACATTCTTACCGTTCCAGTCGATACCGTGGCGTTTCACCAACTCAATCACGCCGTTCGGGGTGCACGGCAGGGGTGAATCTAACGGCTCCGAAACGTTCAGCACCAGCTTGCCAAGGTTAGTGGGGTGCAAACCGTCAGCGTCCTTCTCAGGCACAATCTTCTCCAAAATACGGTTAGTATCCAGGTGCTTGGGCAAGGGAAGCTGCACAATGTAGCTCGTGCAGGCAGGGTCGTGATTGAGCTTATCAATCTCGGCTTCAAGCTCTTCCTGGGTGATATCGGCGGGCAGATCTACACGGATCGAATTAATGCCAATCTCCGCGCAGTCGCGGTGTTTAGCGCCCACATAGGAGTGTGAGGCGGGATCATCCCCCACGAGTACCGTTCCCAAACCGGGGGTAATGCCCCGTGCTTTGAGCGCCTCAACGCGCTCAGTCAGCTCGGATTTAATGGCGGCGGCGGTTGCCTTACCATCAAGAATCTGCGGCATAGCAGTTTTCCTTTCTGTTCATGTCATGGATTCATCCGTGAGAGGTTTACACTGGGCAAAAGACCCCGCAGACGCTTTACGAAGCGTACAACGGGGTCTTCATAAGTTTTACCAGCTCTCACTTCCCACATAGAGCGGGTACTTATCGCAGAGCTTATTCACGCGCTCGCGCAAGGCGGCGATATCGTGCTGCGGCAACAGCACCGAAGCGATAATATCGGCGACCTCGGTAAAGCCTTCGGCATCGAAACCGCGGGTTGCCAGGGCCGAGGTACCGATGCGCAGCCCGGAGGTCACCATCGGCGGGCGAGGGTCGTTCGGCACCGCGTTGCGGTTAACGGTAATACCCGCGTCGTGCAGCAGGTCTTCAGCCTCTTTACCGGTGAGCTCGTGGTGGCGCAGATCGACCAGTACCAGGTGCACGTCGGTACCGTCGGTGGCGATGGAAACGCCCGCATCGCGCATATCCTGGTGGGTCAGGCGCTCTGCTAGGATGCGCGCCCCCTCGATCGTACGTTTCTGACGGTCTTTGAACTCTTCGGTCGCGGCAACCTTGAACGCGGTCGCTTTCGCGGCAATCACATGCATGAGCGGTCCGCCCTGCTGCCCGGGGAATACCGCTGAGTCGATCTTTTTCTTGAGCTCTTCGGTGCACAGGATAAACCCGGAGCGGGGTCCGCCTAAGGTCTTGTGCACGGTCGACGAAACCACGTGGGCGTGCGGCACCGGGTTGGGGTGCAGACCCGCCGCTACTAGACCGGCAAAATGGGCCATATCAACCCACAGGTAGGCACCAACTTCATCGGCAATCTCACGGAATTTCGCGAAATCCAGCTGACGGGGGTATGCCGACCATCCGGCAATAATAACCTTGGGACGCTCAGCGAGTGCGAGCTGCCGAACCTGTTCCATATCGATCCGACCGTCTTCGCCTACCTCGTAGGCAACAACCTCGTAGAGCTTACCCGAGACGTTCAGCTTCATACCGTGCGAAAGGTGCCCACCGTGAGCCAGTGAAAGACCCATGATCTTCTCACCGGGGGTCAGCAGGGCGTGCATGACGGCGTTATTCGCCTGGGCACCGGAGTGAGGCTGTACGTTGGCGTGTTCGGCGCCGAAGAGCTCCTTAACCCGTTTAATAGCCAGGTCTTCGACAATATCGACGAATTCGCAGCCACCATAATAGCGGCGACCCGGGTAGCCTTCCGCATATTTATTGGTCAGCACTGACCCCTGCCCCTGGAGTACGGCACGCGGCACGAAGTTTTCGGAAGCGATCATTTCCAGGGTGTTTTGCTGGCGCTTACGTTCCAGATCGAGTGCTTCGGCGACCTCGGGATCAAGCTCCGCGAGGGGAGCCTCAAGCACGGTTCGAGTCTGCTCGGTCATACCACTCCTCAAAGTGTGAATCTGCATAAAATGTGATGAGAGCTTATGATGTGACTCTCATCTTACCGTATAGGTTAGCGCCTGCACAGATATGACGCCCACCGTATGAGATGGCCATACCAAGGGCTCTTTGACATGTTCGCGGCGATCCTTGCAGCGAGTTTTCCATGCCGAACCGTGAGTATTGTCCCGAAGGAGGCAGACGCGCGCAGGCGGCGCATATACACCGGGTTATTCCTGAGTCAAAATAGCGGTTGCATACGCGAAATAGGCTTCACGGTTTTCTTTTCCGAGAAGCTGAGTCTGCACCACATACCCGCTAAGCACCGAAAGCACCGCCGCGCCCATGACATTAAGCCACTGCTCAAGCTCTTCAGCGGTTACATCGAGTTCGCGTTCACCCCAGGCACGGTAACGTTCCATCGCCATGGCGCGCAGTTGATGCATTTGCTCCCCCACTACGGCATTGATAGCGGGCATTGAGACAGCCTCGCCCCAGGTGGCGAGCAGAAAGCGGCGGGTTTTTGCCGTATCAAGAATCTTCAAGAACCCCAGAACATAATCCCATGGAGAATCCGCACGCACTTTCTCGAAGGGAGCCATATCAAGGCGTGCGGCCTCTACCATGATCTCTTCTTTCGAGGAAAAGTGGTTGTAGATAGCTCCTGCGGAGAGCCCGGTGGCGGCAATAATCTCGTTCATCGAGGTCTTTTGATACCCGCCTTTAATAAAGCATTCACGGGCGACATCGATAATCTGTATACGCCTGTTCTTTTTGTATTCTTCACTGACTTTAGGCACGTCTTAATCCTATCGAATATTTACCCCGTATGCGTGCCAACCCAACCCGTGCACACCATAACTTTTGCAGCCGGATTGGGTTGGCAATATTCACCGTGCATCAGCCTACCCAGCTGGCGCATTCGATTGTTGAGACAATGCCGGAATTTAGTGGAAGAAGTGGCGAGTTCCAGTCAGGTACATGGTGACGCCCGCATCCTTCGCGGCCTGAATAACTTCGTCATCACGGATCGAGCCGCCGGGGTGCACAACCGCGCGAATACCGGCGTCGAGAAGAACCTGCAGGCCGTCCGCGAAGGGGAAGAAAGCGTCGGATGCGGCAACCGCACCGCGGGCACGCTCGTGGCCTTCTCCGCCGAGTGTATTGGCGCGTTCAACCGAGAGTTTGCACGAATCCACACGGTTAACCTGCCCCATACCGATACCCACGGCGGCACCGTTATCGGCGAGCATAATCGCGTTCGATTTAGGGGCACGCAGGGCACGCCACGCGAATTCAAGATCGCGCAGAGTGGTCTCGTCGGCAGGTTCACCGGCGACCAGCTGCCAATTCTGCGGGTTATCACCCTCGGCGTTAAGGCGGTCGGCTTCCTGGAAGAGCGCACCGCCGGAAATCGAGCGGTACTCGATAGTCTCACGCCCGAATCCCTCGGGAAGCACCAGCAGGCGCAGATTTTTCTTGGTTTCCAGGATTTCGAGGGCTTCCGGCTCGTATCCGGGCGCCACAATAACCTCGGTGAAAATATCTTTAACGGCCTGCGCCATATCCTTGGTGACCGGGCGGTTTGCCGCGATCACGCCGCCATAGGCGGACAGCGGATCGCAAGCATGAGCTTTAGCGTACGCATCGGCAATTGGATCTGCGGCGTCAGGGCTTGCAATTGCAATACCGCAGGGGTTGTTGTGCTTGATGATGGCGACCGCAGGCTCATCAAAATCATAGGCTGCGCGCAGGGCGGCATCGGCATCCACATAGTTGTTGTAGCTCATCGCCTTGCCGTGAATCTGCTCAGCCTGGGCGATACCGGGGGCTGCTGCGGGATCCACATACAGAGCCGCGCGCTGATGCGGATTCTCGCCGTAACGCAGGGTCTCGCTGCGTTCAAAGCCCAAACCAGCGTACGGGGGCCAGAAGTTAGCGTCTTCATCCTGCTGGAACTGCGCGGCGGTCCAGGTAGCGACGGCGGTATCGTAAGCGGCGGTATGGGCAAAGGCGCCAGCAGCCAGGCGGCGGCGCTCCTCCAGGGAGAACCCGCCGTTTTGAGCGGCGGTTACGGTACGCTCGTAGTCTTTGGGGTCTACAACGATGGCGACCGCATCGTGATTCTTCGCGGCGGCACGCACCATTGAGGGACCGCCGATATCAATTTTCTCGATAATAGCGTCTTGGTCAGCACCGGATGCCACGGTCTCTGCGAAGGGGTATAGGTTCACAACCACCAGGTCGAAGGGCTCAACGTCGAGCTCGTTAAGGGTGTCGATATGTTCCTGCTTGCGGCGGTCGGCCAAAATACCGGCGTGGATGCGCGGGTGCAGGGTCTTCACGCGGCCCTCCAGGCATTCGGGGAACTCGGTAACCTCGGTAACTTCGGTGACGGGCACACCGGCGGCGGCGATCGTGGATGCGGTCGAACCGGTAGACACCAGCTTCACGCCTGCCTCGTGCAGACCGCGGGCGAACTCCGCCAGGTTCGTCTTGTCATACACGGATATGAGGGCGCGGCGCAGGGGCAGACGATCGAGCTTCTTCATAGACACTAATTACTCCGTTGCTTCTTGCTCGGTGAATGGGCGTTACCCCGTGGCGGGGTTTTGATACTGCCCGCATGCACCGGGATGCGGCACCATGCGGGCAGGAAGTTCTAGGGGGTTTGAGTTTTGGGCAGGGCAGCGAATTCTGCAAGGGTCCGCACTAAGAGCTGACGTTCTTGCACCTTGATGCGCTCATGCAGGCTTTCTTCGGTGTCACAGTCCTCGACGGGCACCGCAGCCTGGGCGATAATCGTGCCGGTATCAACCCCGGAATCCACGAAATGAACCGTCAGCCCAGTGATTTTAACGCCGTGGGCGAGCGCATCCCGCACACCGTGCGCCCCGGGGAATGAGGGCAGCAACGCGGGGTGAGTGTTGATAATCCGGTTCTCGAAGCGGGCGACCAGCTGCGCATCCACAATACGCATGAACCCGGCGAATACAACGTAATCGGGGGTGTAGGAAGCGATTTTCTCTTCGAGAGCGCGGTTCCATTGCTCACGGTCAGCATAGTCTGTCGGTTCGATCAGAAAGGTTTCAACCCCGGCTGCGGCGGCTCGGTCAAGGCCGGTGCAAGGCTTATCTGCGCCTACAGCGGCGATCTCTGCGTTCAGCTCGTCAGCCTTCACGGCGTCGAGAATAGCTTGCAGGTTAGTACCGGACCCGGAGACCATTATCACAATTCGCACAGCAATAGTTTAGCGCATCACATAGCGGCTGGGTAGCACCTACGCCACGGGCACCGCACCATAAATTCTTGTAGTTAAGCCAATTCCGAAACGATAAGCTGGCGGTTCTCCCCCAGTCCAGATTTTCAGGGTTTCACGGTGATTCTCGTGACCGCAGACCGCCGCAGGGAGGTACCCTTAACCTATGTCAAATATGCCCCCATCCTACCCCCAGGTGCCGCCGCAGCAACCGATGCCGCCTGCGCCGAAGCGTCCGCAGCTCACCCCTAAGGAGCGCCGCCGCAAGCTGATGCGCAGTTTATGGCTGTTGCTTGCGGGTTCTATGCTGACCCTATCGGGAACCCCCTTCTTGCTGAGCCCCTTCCCCCTGTTTCTTCTGCTTTTTGTCTTGGTATTTCTGGGGATTGGGCTGACCATTATGGCGATCGTGCGCAATGCCCAAGGGCGGGGACCGTGGATTCTCTACGTTGCCGCGGGGCTAAGTCTTCTTTTTGCGGGGTGGACGCTTCTTTCGGGGCTTGTCATGGCGTTGAGCCCGGATGCGCAAAACTATCGGCAGTGTTACTCCCACGCCCTGACGGATACCGATATGAAGCAGTGTCAAGAGTCCTTCGACCGTGCAGTGCGCGCCAATACTTCTGTATCGATTGGCGAACCTGCTCCTTAAGTTCTTCTTGGGGGCTTTTCAAACAATTGTGCCGAGTGAATCTTAAGGATTCACTCGGCACAATTGCTATATTCCGCTGTACTCCCAGCCCTCTAGGTGTTCCCGATATATCGCCATATCGGGCGCGAAAGTTATTTCTTCCTCTTCTTCTGTGAGGATTTCTGACCCGTGGCGGGCTCTTCTTCCGAAGATTCATCCTCGGTCGACTCAGGGGTTCCGAAGATAACAGCCATCGCCTGAGTGGGCGTGAGCTGACGCTTCTCCTGAACGGTAGTCTCGTGCGACTGCGCCGAACCTTCCGTATTCTCCTGATCGGATGCGGGCGATGCGGCAACCGGGCGCGGCACGGCAAAACGCTTATACCCGGGCTCGTGGAACTCCGCTGACGATGAGGCTTTCTGCGACCCAGACTCCCCTGTGCGAGCGCTCTGCTCTCGTGTTTCCCGATCACCCTTATTATCACCGCTGTTACCGGAGGTTTCGGGGCGGGGAACGCGGTTAAAGACCGGCTTCCCCGGTGCTTTCTCACGCTTGCCGGGCTTGACCGTGCGCGGCGCATCCTCGGTACTCCCACCGGATTTCTCAGAGGCATCAAGTTCCACAGTGGGTTCATCCGCTCCCGTCAGCTCGATGGTTTGTTCGTCAGATGCCGCATCCTTCGAGTCCGCAGCTTCAGCGGAACCGTCTTCACGCAAGGATTCTTGCTCCGTTTTGATACCTAAACCATGCGCTCGCTGCGCCTCTTCCTGTTCGGCAAATTTATTGAGTTCTGCACGGCGGGCGTGTACCTGTTTGACGCGTTCACGCCGCTGCTGAGCCCGCTCACGCGCCTGCTCTTCACGTTCTTGTGCCTCGCGTTCCTGCTCATCGTTCCTGAACTGTTCACGCTCCGCCCGCGCCGCGCGACGCTGCTGCAGCATCTCGCTCATGCGACTGCCCAGATTGGGACGTTCATCGGCAAAACGCGGCAGCTCGCGACTGCTGTCGGGCAGAAGCACATGGCACAGCAGGTTACCCAACGCAGTACCCGCACCCAGGGTTATTGCGGTCGCCACGGCGAAAGCTGCGGGCGATGCGCCTACCTCGGTAAAACGCCCCACACCCAACGATCCGCTGGAAATCCAACCCAAAATATAAGCCCACACGCCACAGAGCACGCCCACCAGCGAACCCAACACGAGCGAAGAAAGCGGCAACGCAATCACTCGGTAACGTACCTTCATGGTGATCCACTCATCCACGTGGTCTTCACCTTCACGCAAGAACCACCAACCGGCAACGGTCCCGGCGCCCAGCGAAACCGCCAGACCCGCATACCCTATCCAGCCCAGGCTCTCAGGGATAGCACCCAGAACCGGAAAGAGCGGAAGATCGCCCATCGTCGTCTGCGACCAGCCCACATGCGTGTCAACGCCGAACGCGAACCCGGCGCCGGTAGTCCACGACATCGCGTAAATCACCAAGTTCGGAAGGTAACCAAGCTGCAGCAGGGTCACCGCGAGCGCCCCCACCGGCCCGGCGTGAAGTTCCTGGTAGATTGTTGCAATCTGCGACCAGCGCGTCATCATGGCGATCACCAGCACTAAAGCACCGCCCATAATGAGCGAGAAAATCGCCACCATGGAGGCACGCACAATCGACCACACATAGGAGCTCGCCCACCGCGAGTACTGGCTCATCTGCGAAATCTGTTCAGCGGTGTTCACGCCCACCATACGGGCGAGCGAACGCGATTCATAGTAGCCGCCCCAGATCAACCCGACCAGCACCACTATCTGCGGAATCAACGCCGCACCAACAATACCCAGCAGGTGCCGTTCAGTGCTTGCCCACGCAAAGGCGACGGCAGCAAAAATACCGTAGGCAGCGCACCCTAATAGTACGGGTTTGAAGAATTCCCCTTCATAGGATGCGCGCGCCAATTTCCGCCCAGACCTAAAGCATAGGAGCACCGGAATGATGCTCAGCCCCATGGGCACCAGTGTGAGCATGCCGTGCGGCAAGATAATACCGAACGCATTCGGAATATTCAGCGGCACACCGTGCATGAGCAGCCACAGGTGGGAGGCAAGAGTTGCGAGTGCGGGAAAATCCATGCGGTTAAAACCGTTGGTAAACCACACCGCCATGAGCAGAACGAGCACAAGCCCGAAAGAAAGCGCGGCGGTAAAAACTAATTCAACGATGCCCTGCAGCCAGAGTGGCATAGGGGCAGAATACCGGGATGTAGAAGAGCTACTTTTCATCGTTCTTCCATCATGCCATGAAACCCGCCAGCGCGTGTGAGCCTGCTGGGCTTTCGGGGAAATAGTTCCGGTTAATTGGCGGCTAACCTTCGTTAACCGCTCACCGTGAACATAGGGGTTACACGAACGTTACTGATACGCTCTCACCGCTGCAGCGGCAGGTACAGATAATTGTGCCGAGCATTTCTCACGGTCTTCTCGAACACGCAGGTACTCCCCCGGCGCTTACAGCGAAATACGGGACGGACAATTAGTCTTCGATCCACGGATTCACTGCGGGTACGCCCCAGGACCGGTACACCTCAGCCTTTGAGGAAACGATTTCGAGGTCATGAGCTTGGGCACTCGCCGCCATCAGACCTTCGAGGGCGGCGGTGGGCAGGGGTTCGGCATCTTTACATCCGTGACTGTGGGTGCCGCGCGGGGCGCTGCGTCCTGCCCATTCGAGGCTTACGCGCGCATCCACGTTGATGATGTGGTCGGCAAACCTGTCGAGAAGTTCAGCAATCCAGCGGTCGGTCTCTGGATAGGGGTAGAGTCCTTTGAGCTCGCCTACGCTCAGCACCGAAATGTAGAGGTGTTTATAGGCGCGGTGGCGCAGAAAAGCAACAACTTTGGGATCTGGTGTGGCTTTGCGGATCTCGGCGAGTACATCCGAGTCGAGAAGCAGTCCTGAGGCGCTCATACCCCTATGCTACGCGCAGACCGGCATATTCGACGGCGGGAATACCCTCGGGGTTGGGAAGAAGCAGAAAATTGAGGAATTCGTCGCGCTTAGAAGAAATACGTGCGTAGTCCTGAATACTTACTGCCTGGTAACCGCCGCGTGCGGGTACGGATGCGGCACGCAGATTTTCCTGATAAGAGCGTGCAGGAGTAAGGGGGGATGCTGGAGATGAAGAGCTGTTGTACATTGACAACCATGCGCCGAATGCGCGTTCCTTTCGCGTTGCTCTTGCCTGTACCAAGTGCCACCTGAGGCGGCGAATACAAACCGCTTCGTCATCCGAGCCACCCGTGAACATGGGGTTGGCGTTCGACCATAGTCGGAGCTTATCAGTCGAAACTCTTGAAGCTGAATCCAGGTTACAACAGCTTTCAGGAATCTGTAAACGTGCGAACCCATCAAATTCTTGTGATTTACATAACGTGACTATGGGTGCGTATCTGTATATAACCACCTCATGGTGGCGTAGTGTGAAGTTTTAGGTCTTCAGAGCAGGTCTACACATTCGAGAAGAATCACGGCACACTGGGTAATGTACAGAAATTTATCTTGCCTCTGATATATCACCATGTCACGCCTGCTTTACGCTTCCGGAAAGAAAGAGTGATAACTGTGAAAAAGACTGTACAGATCATGGGGATAGTGGCCGCAATTTTTCTGATCATTGGGTTTGGCTTGTTCATCCTGGCAGGCTGGGGCTCACTCGTGGAATACCACGCCTTCGAGTGGAAGGGCATCGATCCCGCAGGAGCAAGTCCCCTCGTCATGGCGACTAATAATCTGAGCCTATGGTTCCTAGGCACCGGATTCCTCACCGGCATTATCGCCTTAATTCTGCTCTTCACAACGACGACTAGGAATACACGTAAGAAACGCTCAGCCCATCTTGGACAGACCTCATAACGAATTACCGCGCGCTTCTTTGACACCGTTGAGATAATGGAACGGTGAGCACGCCAAACCCTTTCCCCGATATCCCCGTCACCGTTGCGCAGATTATTCGGCAGGCGGGGCATAAGGCATACCAGCGCGGGCTTGCTTATGCCCGTCAGCGTGAAGTGGTGCGCTACACCTACGACGAAGACGAAAACACGCTGGAAGGCCTGGTGAACGGGAGTACCCCTATCCCCTATGAGGTAGATATTCGCTTCTTCCCGGGTTCTGACGCCGATTCCAATCTTTTCAACGCACGATGCACATGCCCGGTCGCCGCCGACTGCAAGCACGCCGTCGCCCTCATGCTCACTGCACTCGACCGTGCCAAGACCGCGCGGAAAGCCCTCGACAATGCGCCTGGTGGCCGCATCCGCCAGTCTATGAACCCGGAGAGGCCAGAAGATACCGTGCGACAGGTTGCGGAGACAGCCGACGATCCCCTGGCGGCCTTGCGCGCATCCGGGGCGATTCGTTCGGCAAGCTCGCTCACCACCGACCCCGAACCTCTCCCCCTGAACGACCACGAGAATACGCATTCTTCGCCCTCGAAAATTTCGGTGTGGCGGCGCGATATGGCGCAGGTTCTCGCCGCCCGGGGCGAAGCATCCGGTATTGATTCGGCACGGGTTCCGGGGGCGCTCGATCTTTCCTTCAGCATTTCGGGTTCGTATGCGCGCGGGCGCAATATTCCCGGTGCAACCCCGCCTATCAATTTGTTGGCGCGGCCACTGATGCAGTCCAAAACCGGGCGCTGGATCAAGGGCGGGCTCAGCTGGGAGACCTTCGCCTCCAGCGTGGGTGGGCCGGTCGGTCGTCACGAGGTGTATCCTGAGCACGAACGGTTCTTTGCCGAAATATACGCTATCGCGCGCCCGTGGCAGAATATGTACTCTTCGCATCGGGACTGGATTTCGCTTACCGCCACGAATTCCACGCTGCTGTGGGATGTTCTGGCGCGCGCAGAGCAGATTGGCCTGCCGGTTCTTCTCGAAGGGTTTGAGGTAACCACTGCGGTTTTACCACCCGCCCGGGTGAGGGTACACGCCGGAGCCGTTGAGGCCGAATCCCGACAGAACGCAGAGGCTGCCGTGAGTGAAGATTCCGCTCCTGACCTGGCTCTTCATGCCGCCTTGGGATGGGAAACCCGCGAAGATAACCGGGTGCGGCAGCTCTGGTTTGATGCCGCGCACTGCCACCCCATCGGCTCGCCACGCTCAGGATTTTTCGCGCTCGGCTCTCTTGTGCAGCGTATTTACGAGGAACAGGCGCATCGAGTGCATTGGAAGAGCACGCGCAAGGGCGCCTTAGATACGCCGCATCGCAATGTTTTTCAGGCTCAATCTTCGCAGGAACAGGCAGAGGAGAGCTCGGACGAAAACGAAAATCCTGAAACGCAGACGGGCGGGCTCATTCCCGAACTTTCGTCCGAGAACGCTGCGACGCCAACTATTCCGGACTTGCCGGAGGGTCTTAACCTGGCGTTTATTCCGCTTGCCGAGCCCTTGGACGCAGCCGCAGAATCGTTGGTATCTCGCGGCGAAATGCGTATTCCGGCGGGCGAGCGCGAGGCTTTTCACCGCGAGTTCTTGCCTACCCTCACGCGGGCCGTCCCATTCCTTACCCCAGACCCGGCTTTGGCGCTGCCGAAGGTTCGTTCACCCTATTTGGTATTTGAGGCGCATTTTGATGATGAGATTTCGCACGATGCGCTCCTGAATTGGTATTGGGAGTACCCGAAGAACCCACTCTATGAAGAAGGCACAGACTCGGGGGTTCGCCGCCTGCCCCCGCTGGGCTCGGGCACAGAACGCGACGAACGTTTTGAGGCGCGGGTGCTACGCGCAGTACGGTCGGCGACTGCATCCAACCCGGTATTGGCAGGCGGGTTCGGGGAACGCCGTTCTCAGGGGTGGGAAACCCGCGATATTCTCGCCCATGTGCTGCCCGCCTTGCGGCGTATTCCCGGAGTTCGCGTGCGGCTGCTCGGTTCCGTACCCGAGTTTACCGAGGCGACCGACGCCATGATTGAGGTCAAGGTGACCGAGGGTAATTCGCGTGACTGGTTCGGGCTGGGTATCGCTATTAAGGTCAATAACTGGACTGTGCCTTTCGCCCAGGTTTTTGAGGCGCTCGATCGGAATCAAGACCGTATTCTGCTGGGTAACGGCACCTATTTTTCGCTCAATCGCCCGGAGTTTTCGGCGCTGCGCACCCTCATTGAGGAGGCTCGCACACTCAACGAAACCGGCGGTGAGCTGCGTATTAACCGGCATCAGGCGGGACTGTTCTCTGAGCTGGAATCGCTCGCTTCGAGTGTGGAAACCGTGGCTTCTTGGGATGCGCAGGTCAAGAGTCTTCTCGCCCTTGTGGAGGCCGCCGACCGGGCAGGTGAGACTGCCGGTTCCGAAGAAGTTTTAGAGAACGAACATTCCGATTCTTTATCTGTTTCTTCCGGCGTATTTTCAGCGAATCACCTGCCCTCTCCCCCGGGTCTTACCGCAGTTCTGCGGCCTTATCAGCTTGAGGGTTTCCGCTGGCTCGCGTTCTTGAGGCAGCACCGGCTGGGCGGAATTCTTGCCGACGATATGGGCTTGGGTAAAACCGTGCAGGTGCTCGCTCTGCTTGCCCAGGCGATCGCCGAGCATGAGCAACGCGTCGATCACACCGAGTTTGCGCCTTTCCTCGTGGTTGCGCCAACATCCGTGGTAGGTAATTGGGCGCAGGAGGCCGCGCGATTTGTGCCGGGTGCGAAGGTGGTGACTATCACCGAGTCTACGGGCAAAAGCGGCAAGAGCATCGCCGAGCTGGTACAGGGTGCGCATCTGGTGCTCACGAGCTATGCGCTGTTCCGCCTCGACGAGGACGGATACACCGAATTCGGTAACCATGTTCCCAAAAATACAGAGAACGGTACTTCCCCGCATGCAGGGTGGGGTGCGTTGATTTTGGATGAGGCGCAGTTCGTGAAGAACACGAAAACTCGCGCATGGAAGGTGGCGCGTGCCCTAAACGCGCAGGTGAAACTCGCCATCACGGGCACCCCGATGGAGAACAACCTCATGGAGCTTTGGGCGCTCTTGGCGATTGTGGCGGATGGGCTGTTCCCCTCGGCGCGAATGTTCCGCGACCTATATGCGCGCCCCGCCGAGTCCGGTGAAGACCCGCAGGTTATTGAGAAGTTACGCCGCCGGGTTCGCCCTCTGATGCTGCGCCGCACGAAGGATGTGGTCGCCGCCGATCTTCCCGAAAAGAACGATGTGCGGGTGAACGTGCCGCTCACGACGGCGCATCGGCATATTTACGATATGCATCTGCAGCGCGAGCGGCAGAAGGTGCTCGGGCTTTTAGACGATATGGATAAGAATCGGTTCACGATTTTTCAGTCGCTCACGCTTCTGAGGCGGCTGGCGCTTGACGCCACGCTTATCGACCCGGACGAATACGCCGGGGTGGCTTCCGCCAAGCTCGAATATTTGGTGGAGCATCTGCCCTCGCTCTTAGGCGACGGGCACCGGGTGCTGGTGTTCAGCCAGTTCACGGGGTATCTGCGCACGATTGCCGAGCGGCTGCAGACTGAAGGCATCGACTACCTGTACTTGGACGGCACAACCCGCAACCGCCCACAGGTTTTGAAAGATTTCGCCGAGGGTACGGCGCCAGTGTTCCTGATTTCGCTCAAGGCGGGCGGGTTCGGGCTGAACCTGACGGAGGCAGATCACTGTTTCATCATGGATCCGTGGTGGAACCCGGCGGCTGAACAGCAGGCGGTGGACCGCATCCACAGGCTGGGGCAGGAACGCGATGTGCACGTGTACCGGCTGGTGGCTGAGGGCACCGTTGAAGAGAAGGTCATGGATTTGAAGGCATCGAAAGCGGCGCTGTTTGATGCGGTCGTCAACGACGGTTCCTTCGCCTCGTCCCGGGTGGATGCGGAACAGATTCGTGAGCTTTTCACACCGACTGATTCCTAACTCCTCTGCTAAAAAGGATCTTTATAAGCCCATCGCCCCCTTATACATAAGGTCAGGTCAAATCCAACCGTTAGTACGCGCCGTGTGAGCGGCCTCTACACGCGAAGTACAGTGAAGAAGTTGAATGGCTTCAGATAGGTAATTCTTCACAGTACCGTGAGAAAGATATAGTTCCCGTGCAATTTGATTGACGGTTTTTCCTTCCATAGTCAGTTTTAGAACATCCTGATGTCTGGGTTTGAGTGGATTAGCTGGCAGTGTAGCACCACTAAGAAGCAGCGCAGAATCAACCACTACCTTCCCAGAATGTATATCTCGAATAATATTTGATACTTCTTCAGCATCTTGATCTTTTGTTATAAAAGCACAAGCACCGCTTTCAAGAGCACGACGAACGTAACCAGGAGATTGAAAAGTCGTCAGAATAGCTATTTTCGTGTTTATGCCTTGCTTCTGAACTTCATCAAGAACATCTAGACCGTTAAGTTTTGGCATTTCAATATCAAGAAGCGCTACATTTGGAATATATGTGACAATACTATCCAGAGCTTCCTGTCCATCTCGACAAACACGCACAATTTCCAAATCTTCTTCTTCATTAATGAGACTGGCGAGCGCGCTGCCGAACATCGTCTGATCATCAGCTATAAGAACAGTAATCATAATTTTATGCCCCTCCAGTAATGATGTTAGAAGCTGGGATCCTAGCTCTGACTTGGGTTCCACCCTCAGGTGCGGCACCAAGAGTTGTCTCTCCACCTATATGTTGAATGCGGGTATTCATATCTGCTAAACCGGCACCGGTGTTCCGCATAGAACTTTCCTTCAGTCCTATACCATCATCCGCGATAATAAGCATATAGTCACCCGAAGAATGTTGTTTTAGACTCACCCAGCAATTTTTTGCACCGCTATGTTTAAGAACATTGGTGATAGCTTCAAGAAGTACCCAATACAGTGCTGTGAGGGTACTTGGGTTAAGGACCTTGAGAACATTCTGCTGAATATCCATGTGGGCTTGAATACCACGATATGACAGTAATGACGGTACAGCATTGAGTTGATGCGAGAAATCAACTGTATTAAAGCCTTCTACAACGTCGCGTAAATGAGCTATAGAAGAACGTGTCATTTTCTGTATCGCACGCGCTTCATATGCCACGTCTGAATCAAGAGGTTTTAAGGTACGTACCAATTGTTGCAGGCGAATATTAATAACTGTTAAATCATGCCCAATAAGATCATGAAGGTTCGCCGCAATCTGGGTCCTAAACTCTGCCTGTAGGTTCTGTTCACGTAACTCTTGGTTCTGTTCAGCAATATAAAGTTCTTCTTGAAGCCGCCGGTGTGATACTCGGCTAATCCGAAGATTCATGAAGAGAAACCCCACGATGGCAACAATAGCTGGATCATGGGAACTGGTATTGATCTCCCAGCTAGGTTCTAAAGTCTGCAAATAGTTAAGAGCCACAACAACTGCCAGGGTTGTAATAGCCGCTATTTTTGTATTCCTTACTCCGGTAACTGCTATAGCACAACATAAAATCCCCACTGGGAGCATAGATTGCTTAATGCCTAGAATACCTACTAAGGAAAAGATAATAATAATGATAGAAACAATACTATGGATCTTCCCTACGGTAGGACGCTGGATTCTGAGGTACCCAATCCAGACCACAGCAAACACAAGAGCACACCAAGCCAGAGCGGTCCATATACCGTAAGTATCAAACATGGGTGTAAAACCTTACCGTAGAAGCTAGGAACTCACGAGAATCTCGCCCACAGGAACCAGTCTATCGGATGAAACGCCTGTGAGTGTTTCAAACGCGCGGGCATCGCCACCGCCTAAAGGGCATACGTTGAGTGGTATTTCTTCCGCAAGCAGGCAGGCCGTTTGCATCCATGCTCCTACGTGTTTGAGGGTAAGAGAATATGCGACTCCTTCATACGTTGAAGTCACAAGGTCAAAATCAGCAGCTAATAAAACAAGCCCCTGTACATCTTCAGTCTTTAGCCTTGCCGAACTTGCATAGGTACGCAATAGACGCATGTACGCGCTCTGAGTTTTCTCCTCAACAGCCGCAACCTGTTCATACTGACGAGTATGCAGGTTTGCATACCATAGCCCTTGTTCCAGCCCTTCGATATTCTGAGCAATGATGAAGGGGTAAAGCTCGTGAAGAGCGCCACCGCTGGGAAAAGGCAGCCGTGTTATATTTTCACTCTTATGGGAAGTTTCACGCAGGCTTTCTTCCAACAGTGTTGTCAGAGATTCAAGACTTAACGAAGGTTTTTGCGGTATGCGCCGGGATGTTCGTTGTAGAAGCGCCTGATCCAGAAGAAGTTGGTGGCGGCGAGAATCAACTTTGGGGAAGGGAAATTGTCGAAGAGAAGCCAAGCCTTTGAGCAAGGTTGTGTTGTGCTCACGTGTTCGAGTAGCGCCATACCCTCCGGTTGCCGTATCAAACCTGGAACGTCGGTACATAAAATAGTCATGAGGTTCCCAACAGTCCCAAGGACCATATTTATGATGCTGTTCTTCAGGCGCAAAAATCCCTATAAATTCCAGAATTTGGTGGGTTACGCCACCCGTCATAGCATCTAACCAGGCTTGGGCATTGAGAGTTACTCGTAAAGGCCGATGCGCTATTTCAAAGCGAGTATTTCCATTCATCCCGTAAATAACAACGCCCGGCGTAAGAGTGCAGTCAGTATGACCAAGCGGATAATTTGCCTCGTCAAGAACAGGTTCCAGCGCGTCTTCAGTCAGCAGGAGCTCAAAGCCAGAAATCTCTATGCTTGCTCCGGTTTCAGGGTTGATAAGACGTTGTATAAGGTTTCTTGACGAGCTCTGTCGAGTCAATATCAGAGCGACCTGCTGTGCAGATACGTCTAAGTTCTGAGCCCAGTCTTCTAAAGTTCCGAACTTTTCATTGTTTTGAGGATGCATCTGTTTCAGCTGATATTCACAATGAATCAAAGGTATTTTGTGTGGATTCAGGTGGGTCTTTGTCACGGGGTAACTCCCTCTAGAAGAACATGGAGATCGGATTGAGGTCAGTTTCTTGGGTGGGCTGGGTAAGCCATCCGCATTGAACCGGCACATCGTAGAGTCGTCCCGCTGCTAAGCGCCTCCACCACGGACGCAGCCCCGGGACTAGAGCACGTACTACAGGAAGCCCAATATAAGGACGTGTAAGCTCTTGAAGGTACACAGGTAAACCGACATCTTCTAGACGCGCAATAATACGTTGGGGGTCGGCTTGCTTCCACGGTACATGCTCTACGTTAAGCGCCTGTGGATCAGGTACAAGATGAGGATTATCGTCTAGTTTAGCGTTTTGAAGCCAATGACTAGCAGCATCATCTACCGAAATTTTAAGGAGGTCTAGATCCATACCTTCTGCGGTCCTAAATTGCGCTGGCAGGGCACACATAAACTGCAGAGCCTCTGTTACTGCACGGGTTGCAGCAATTTCAGGGTTAGGATGCGCGCCGAACCCCAGAATGATCTGATCGGACACACCCCCAGGTTTAGGGGCTACAGCGGCAGCTACAGGAATACCTATGTCTGTTGTGATATCTAGAATCTCTAGGTTGCGGCCAATACTTTGCAGCCATTCTCGGGTACGCTGAATAAAAGGGGTATCCGTAAACTCGGGTGCCATTATCTGGCGGGGAATTTTGTTGTACCACCAAATGGCAACGGCATCGCGCTCAATAAGTTCAAGCAGAGCCTGCGCGGCGGCATCGCCTGGGGTAGAACCGCTTGCGAGACCGTTTGAATCTGAACGCATCATTTTCTGTCCAAGCGGACATTTTGCACCTGGCAGCATCGCTCCGTGATCAAACATGAATAACGAGTACGCTGCAGGAATCCAGGCAGTTTCATCACATGCGGGTCGCCAAACAGGCATCCAATCAATCTCTGCTGTGGGATCGAATTTTTCTGGAACCCAATGATATGGATCCTTCACTTGGTTGAGAACATCCCGTTGCTCGTATTGATCCTGAGAGAACTGTGTCAGGGTTCGAGGGTCTAGAGCCTGCTCCCCCAAGTCTTTATAGCTGGTGTGTAAACGGGCTTCAGTGCCGTCAGAGATCGCACTATGACGTTCAATAGCTTCTGCCAAACCGGATACTCGGGCGCCTAAATCGGTGGTTCCTTTACCCGAAGAACGACCGCGTAAGCTACGTGTGAATTCTTCAGAGCTACTGTGATTGAGTGCCCAGTTATGTCCCGCCCCATAAACGTGTACCAGGAGCTCTTCGTCTTCAGGTACCAAACGTTTAAGGCTTGACACGACTCCTGTTACATCAGATACAAGATGTCGATAGGTTTCCCAGGTCTCTCGGGTAGATTTTGCGCGTCCAGCGTCGTTGACGGGATTGAAGCTCAGGTCAATTTTTTTAGCCTGCGCGTCAAAATTCAACGGTTGAGCTTTGGTAATCTTGGCACCCGTCATGACGTAGTGCTCCCCTTCAAAGAGACCGTTTTTAAAACGTAAGACTGTATGCTCTGCGGGATCTGATGTCTTCATTCGCTGAATTGCCGACCAGACAAGCGAGTACACCGCGGAACGCGGAGTTACTGAGGCCGCCCCCATAACATTGTCCAGAAGTTTACCGCCCGAAAGAGCATACTGTGCGTTAACTTGAAGACTATGCTTGAGCTGGTCATAAGGTACGCTCGACGAATTCCCCAGCACTGGGCTTATGAGAGCATCCGCTCCCTGTAATTGCACTAGGCAGTACAGATGCCCCGCCGCCTCATACTTCCTAGACAGCTTTTCGGCAGCGGGAGAAATCATATCTTCGCAGACAATCACCGTTGGTAAACCCGAATTCACGCTAGGAACCGTGTGCCCATCAATAACCCGTATGCCGTCTTGAGGCGAGGCAGAGAAAGACTTAAGAACTCGGGCACGAGTAACGTCAATAATCTCAATATTTCCCTGCGTAGTATGGTCTGAAAGTTGAGTCTCAGTCATAATAAGCCCGCGATACTGCAGCTGAGCCGCAAGAGCAAACATGAGTGGAAGATCCGCTGCCCAGCGGGGTAAACGCATCATATCTTCCAAGGTTTTCCCGTCAACTTCAGCGATGAATTCAGCCTCAGGCCCTTCAAGCAGCACTGTTGTTTCGGGCGAAGAAGCAACAACTGTCGTGCGATTTTCCCGGGTCTGCTGAGTAAAGTGGAATTGTGGGTTCCTTACATATCGTTCAGTTCCTTGGGGATATAGCTCAGCGGTCTCAGATTGGTTATCTAACGATGCGGTTATCATAGTTCTCTCCTAGTGTTGTCGGGGATCCCACCGGAATTTAGTAATCGCAAAAATAAGTGAAACTGCACACCATAAACCGATAACAAGCATCCCTTGAGTACTGATGAACTGGGTTCCTGAAGGGATGGTTAATCCAGTATCACTTACCTGCGCGTGTGCTACATCGAGCCCGAACCACGCGGAACGTAATGCATCCGTTAAGTGCACAAGGGGGAACCATCCTGCGAAGTCTCGTAGCCCAGCTGGGATAGTCCATACAGGTTGGAAGATACCTGAGAGGAACATCAAAACTAGAGCAGGCGGCAGCAGCATAATCTGAGTTGCTTCTGCACTGGGAATAAACGATGCGTACGCAGCACCGATGAGCGAGAGCACCACCGTAGTCAGCAGAATAACCAATACTGTCAATGGAATATTTTTAGGCATAGGCAGGTGATACACCGCCATGCCAAAGACAATAAGGATTAAAGTACACGCTAGGGCAATGATGGATGCAGTCACAATGTAACCAGCGATTACTGCGGCATCCGATGTGCTCCGAAGTCGCAGACGTTTCAGGAGAGAGGTCGAGCGCTGCGCCGCCATATCACCTGCTACACGCACAAATGTACCCATCAGAAGCGTATAACAGCACAAGCCCACAATAGTCCAGCTTGCCATTGTCACATCAACTCCCTGCTGAGCGGGAATATTAGCCTGTCCTGAAGATCCACTGGCGAAGAGCACGATCATCATAATGGGGAAGGCTAAAGTGAAAAAAACACTCCGCATATTACGGATAAAGACGGTCAGCTGCATGGCTATTTGCGCATACAGACTTCGTGTGAAGTTTGAGATTGTGGCACTCACGTAAGTGGCCTTCCTAGTCTGTGCGGGTACTACCTATACCCTGTGGGGCATCCGTAGATCGCACAATGCTGCCGTACGCGTTTTCAAGTGAATAGTCGCTGAGCGCAAAATCAAGGACAGCATCACGATATGCGGATGTTGCAAATAAGTTTTGTAACCCTGTCGGGGACTCTACATCGAATGAAACCGTGGCATCATGAACACGTATATTCTTGTACCCGCCCTGCGAAGAAAGTTTTCCACCAAGGGCTTGGGCGTTCTGGCAGTCCGAGAGTTCTACCCAGCCTTGCCGTGTGTGACTGTATTCTTTAGCAATATGCGCTGGGGTTCCGCTCGCAACAATCTGCCCGTTAAGGAGAATAGAAAGTTGCTGGCAAAGAGCCGAAACTTCATCAAGATAGTGAGAAGTAAGCAATATGGTAGTACCTGTTTCGGCAAGGTTCTGTATAACCTCCCACACATCTCTACGTGCTAACGGATCAAGTCCAGTTGTGGGTTCGTCAAGAATAAGCAGAGAAGGATTGCCCATCATAGCCAGATACAGGTCAAGTTTGCGCCTTTCGCCACCGGAAAGCTCATGGATTCTGCGATCCGCTAGTTTCTCAAGATCGAAAAACTCAGGCACTGTGTATTCTGTTGCAGACATATAACGCTGCCAGCAGGTGACAGCATCTTTGACTTTGAGTCCAGTCGGGAATGCCGCTTCCTGCATCACAATACCCATATGTGAACGCACAAGGGCAGAGTTGCGATGCGGATCAACGCCGAGGACCTGCACCGTACCGCTTGTAGGTTTAGAAGATCCGGTGCACAAATCTACAAAGGTGCTTTTCCCCGCGCCGTTAGGTCCGAGAATACCGTGAACTGCTCCCCTTTCGACCGCGAGGTTGACGCCTTTAAGCACCTTCACATCACTATAATTTTGGTGAATGTCCTCAGCGATAACGCTGTATTGCTCATATCCCTGCATAAAGATTCTCCCCAGAGATTGAAGGTATAAGGTGTACCGGCATTTGGATCCACGTAGAGTTGATCATCTCCGGTAGTGGTTCAGGATTTTCACCAAGCCGTAAAGTACACGCAGATTCTGCGATTTTATGGGTAACTGCCCCCATGAGAGGACGGGCGATGGGGAATCCGAGGCATGCGTGAGGTCCCATCCCAAAGGTTACTTCTGACGCATGCGGCCTGCCGAGCGTAAACTCATCGTGGTTTGGGAACATTCTGGAATCGTGTTGTGCGGCATGAAGTAAACACACGATTAATTCCCCCGCACGAATGGACGTTCCACCTATTTTGGTATCAACAGTAGCGAGGCGTCCTAACGCTGCGGTAGGCGTGTATAGGCGCAGTGCCTCATCAACCATAGCGATAGAGTTCTCGTAATTTACTGTTTCCCAAAGGTTACGCTGTGTCAGTACGGTCAAAACGTTAGTCATAGCCCATTGCAGGCTCTCATGGGTGATTGAGGCGAGCATACTGACAATTTCGACTGCTGCATCGTGGGGCATACCGTCGTGACGATACTGATGGTAGAACCCTCCTGCACCCATAACGTCTTCGGCGAAGAGCTGATGCGCGTCTGGAGCAGAGAGTTTCCCCTCTCGTTTGCTCGGGACAGTACCCCGTTTTCGGCACCATCGAGAAAGCTCGATAATATCTCCTTCATACCCGATAAGAACACTAATCAGGGATACCGCGAGATCATCACACCACCCTGCAAGATCTAGCTTTTTCGACTGCGTGAGCATCGTGACGGACTGCTCGATAGCATCTCGACAACGTTCGACCGCTTTCTTAGAATTCGCAGCGGTAAAAGGAGTACGTAGCCTTTTGCGCATCTGGCGAAGAGGGGATCCATCCATATGCGCTAAGAACCTTTGCTGAGTTTGAGGAATCTGAAAATCTGCAGGCTCAGGTTTCGCGTAGTGTGCCTGGGACTGCATTTGACTCAAATGTTTTTGTCCCACAGCAGAGAACCTTTGGTCATCATGCAAAACCGTTTTGACACTCTCAAACCGAGTGGCCAACAAAACGCCAGAAATATCTGATGCCCCAATACCCTCAGGAGCGTGGCTCTGCCAGGCTAGAGCACTCGAAATAGGAGATTCGTACCAAGCGGATGTAAAAAGATGCGGGGGTTCAGGCATCTGAACTAATCCGTTGTCATATGTAAAAGTCATAGGAACGGCCACCAATGATTGGCTGAAGCGTTAATAAGCAAAAATCCGACGAGTAACGCTCCACGAAAAACCCAACGACCTGTTGAACGCTTTTTCATGATTTTCCTTCACTGTGTATCCAGAGTGGGAACCAGGCTAGTACTCAAGCTTTAATAGCCTGGTTCCCATCGTTGTTTATAGCCCTTCAGAACTTAGCAAGGGCAGCAGCAGCACCAGCAAATACCGTCTTCAGGGGATTCGGTGGTATCAAGCTCTTCTTCGACTGCGGGAGCGATTGCGATGACGAGTTCTTCCCCGTCATCAACAACCTTGTGGTGCCCCAGAGTTAGGGTTTCATCTTCTACCAGGCGGACCTGAGTTCCTGAGGGAACAACGCCTGCTTCAGCCAAAACCTCGCTGGGATTTGCCACAAGTGCACGGCGGTGAGCGGGGCTACCCGCTGCCGTCCCGAAAGTACGTGCGGCTGCAAGAGCATTGACTTTAGTGGTGACTAGTGCAGTCATCATATTCTCCTTAGAACACCGATTGGATAGAAGCCTTTTCTATCCCGGCTATTCCAGTCTCTCGAAGAAAACTCTTTACAGGCAGTGCCGTAACGTCAGTAAGAATGTATGACTATAGTCATGTGACTTTCTGATCGGCAGAATTCAAATCCCGTTTATCTCTACAGCTCATACTTTTTGTACTTTCTGAATCTAAAAAGGCTCTTTATACGAATAAATCGGGATTCTTCACGCTTTATATAAATCAAGGCTCTTTTTCCGCGCCTGGGAGGGGCTTACCGGTTTCGCGCTGGGCTGGATGCGCCCGTCACCCTAGCGTGCGAGCGCATCCAGGGGTACCGTTGAAAACGTCAGTCCCCATCAACTTTCAGGAGAAGTAATGGTCAAAAACATCACGTTCAATGACGGCAACAGCATCCCTCAGCTTGGGTATGGTGTGTGGCAGATTGAGGATAATGGTGCCGCCGATGCTGTCGGTACGGCTCTCGAAGCAGGTTACCGCCACATCGATACTGCATCCATTTATGGGAACGAGGTTGGGGTAGGTCGCGGTATTGCCGCCAGCTCCGTGCCGCGCGAGGATATTTTTCTCACCACCAAGCTCTGGAACTCGGATCAGGGTTTTGAGAAGGCTATTGCCGCGCTTGATGCATCGCTAGAGCGGCTCGGCACCGATTACGTGGATTTGTATCTGATTCACTGGGCTATGCCGCAGCAGGGTACCTATCTCGAGTCGTGGCGGGCGCTCATTGAGTTGAAAAAGCAAGGTAAGGTGCGTTCGATTGGTGTCTCTAACTTTCCGCAGGCTCAGCTGCGCGAAATTATCGCCGATACCAGCGTGACCCCGGCGATTCACCAGATTGAGCTGCACCCATATTTCTCGCAAGAAGATATGCGCGCGGTGCACAGTGAGTTTGGTATTGTGACTGAGGCTTGGTCGCCGCTCGGTCAGGGTGGCGAGATTCTGAAAGACCCGGTGATCGTTGAGATTGCGGGTAAGCACGGTATCTCTCCGGCGCAGGTTGTGCTCGCCTGGCATCTGGCGAAGGGGATCGTGGCGATTCCGAAGTCGGTTACTCCTGCGCGCATTGCCGAGAACTTTGCGGCCGCTAATGTCACCCTGGATGCGGCAGACATTGCGGCGATTGATGGGCTTACGCGGAAGGATGGTCGCATAGGTCCGGACCCTGAGAATCCTAAATTCTAGGCGCAACGTACCGCGAAGCTTTGCCGTGAGTTGTTGGGGCTCGAAGCCGGAAAATTTTTAACCATATTTCGTGCGGAGGCGGATATACGATAGCGGCGCAGTTCTGACAGCATGACTGGCAAGACCGCCCACGGTCGCAGACATAATGCTGTCAGTTGTTTGAGCACGCATCGTTGTATCCGCCTCCGCCCGGTGAAGCATGCTGCCACCCCTATCAAGAACGTTTATTCGTTTTCTTATGCGCCGTCTCCGAGCGACCCGAGTCGCCCTCATCTAACAGCAGTGAGAGCGAAATACGGCGGCGAGACGCATCCACCTCAACAACCCTCACGGTCACGATATCGCCGTTTCGTACAATATCGTGCGGGTTCGCAACATACTCGCGGCTCATCTGCGAGATATGAATCAGCCCGTCTTGGTGCACTCCGATATCGACGAAGGCACCGAAAGCCGCCACATTCGAGACGGTTCCCTCAAGCACCATCCCAACGGTTACGTCCTCAAAGCGAGAGATATCCTCAGAGAAGTGTGCGGTACGAAATTCGGGGCGCGGGTCACGCCCGGGGCGGCGCAATTCCTCAAAAATATCGCGCACGGTGTATTCGCCAATACTCTCGTTCACATAGTCAGCGGGGTCGAGCGCGGTGAGCGGGTCTTCCCCGTCACTGCCGATAAGCCGCCCGGCTTGCCAGAGTGCCCCATGTTTCCGCTGTGCATCGGCGATAATACGCCGCGCCACAGGGTACGATTCGGGGTGCACGGCAGAGGCATCCAGCGGTTCGGTACCGTGCAGAATACGCACGAACCCTGCCGCCTGTTCATAGGCCTTAGTACCTAACCGAGGCACGTTCAGAAGCTCTTCCCGGGTGGTGAAAGCCCCATGTTCGCTACGGTACGCCACGATATTTTCGGCAATCGTGCGGTTAAAACCGGCAACACGCGCCAGCAGTGCGGCGGATGCACTGTTCAGGTGAACCCCCACCGCGTTTACGCAGTCCTCAACCGTATTATCGAGGGCGCGTCTTAAAGCGGTCACGCTGACGTCATGTTGGTACTGCCCCACGCCTAAAGACTGGGGATCAATTTTGACGAGTTCGGCAAGCGGGTCTTGCAACCGCCGGGCGATCGAGACCGCCCCGCGTACCGTTACGTCAAGATCGGGCAGCTCTTCGCTGGCGAGTTCAGAGGCCGAATATACGGATGCCCCCGCCTCTGAGACGGTAACCTTCTGCGCCGCCTTATACCCCTGAGAACGCAGCTTCGCCAGCAGTTCGGCGGCGAGTTTATCGGTCTCACGTGAGGCGGTGCCGTTGCCAATGGCGATAAGCTCCACGCCGTGGGTGAGCACCGCATCTTCAAGGGCAGCGAGCGCACCGGCACGGTCGTATCGAGGCGCGTGCGGGTACACCGTGAAAGTTTTCAGCACGTGCCCGGTGCCGTCAATAACCGCGCATTTCACGCCATTACGCAGCCCCGGATCAAGCCCGAGGGTGACTTTTTGCCCGGCGGGCGCGGCAAGCAGAAGGTCGCGCAGGTTCGAGGCGAAAACGGTGATGGCTTCGCGTTCTGCCATCTCGAAGAGGGCGTTGCGTATGCGGTCTGCCAGGCGGGGGTGCAGCCGTTTACGCCATGCGGTGCGCACGGTTGCGGCGAGCCAGCCGAGCACGCGGTCTTCACTGTCGACGGTGTTGAGAACCTGCACGGGTATGCGCAGCGCGGAGGCGACTTCACGCTCGTATCCCGAACGAACGTTCTCGTAGTTTTCGGCAAGGGCAAGCGCAGCAGCACGTGCCTCACCACGGAGTTTGCTCAGGGGCGGGGCTGGTGTGGCACCGTCAATACTGAGCCGCACGATTCCGGCTTCTTTGGCGCGAAGCAGGGCGAGAACCCGGTGCGGGCGAATACGCCTAATGCTATCGGAGAAGTCGAAATAGTCGGCAAATTTTGCCCCTTCGGCTTCTCTCCCAGCGATAACTCGGCTAGAGATCGTTCCGGTGGCAACCATTCTTTCGTGAAGACGTTCGGCGAGCGTTGGGTCGGTCAGCGCCCGGTCGATCAGGATAGCGCGGGCGCCGTCGAGGGCTTCTTCCACCGTTGTAATTCCGGTGCCTTCGGATTTTCCGGCATCTGCCGCATGTTTATCGTCGGTTTCATCCGGTTCGTCCACATAGGCTGCGGCAATATCGTAGACCCCGGCAAGCGGAACTTCGAGCAGGTCTTCAACGAGCGCCTCCAGACCTGCCGCGCGGGCACGCTGCGCCTTGGTGATGCGCTCACTCCGGTAGGGTGCGTAGAGTGCTTCGAGGTCTTGTTTACTGGATGCCGCCCCCACCCCCGTGATGAGTTGTTCGTAGGTGAGCGGATCGATCAGCCCGTCTTCGCGGCGTTGGGCGAGCGAGCTGAGAATATTCTCGCGGCGAGTTTCGAGCGCACGCAGGGCATCGAGCCGGGTACTAATAGCACGCAGGTGGGTGTCGGTGAGCGCACCCGTAGCTTCTTTGCGGTAACGAGCGATAAACGGAACCGAAGCCCCGGAGTCGAGCAGGTTTACGGCGGCACGAACACGCGTGGGTTTGAGGTCTAGCTCCTTAGCGAGCATCGTTAGGATGCGGGTGTTCGTAGCTTCGGTGCGCTCGTGTTTTTCGCTCATTCTCTCAGTTTCGCATTCTCGGGTGTGCTGTGCCAGTCTTGCGGGGGTGGGGCGCGGGGTATGTTGCGCATCGGAGCGTAATAAATTTTACAGCTATGGTCCCGCATCTAGAATAGGTAATAACATCACATCGCTATTTTTCAGATAGTCCGGCGATTGTGCAGAAGTTATGCGCCGGGGCATAGAAGATGACATGACGGTAGCCGGTTCACGGTGGACTGGCTGAAATAGCCGCCCGAAAGAAGGTTTCGCATGTATGGTCGTGCTGACGATCGCGCACAGGCGCCTTCACGTTCATCTTTGCCGCCGGGGTACGGGGAATTTCATCAGCAGTTTGGCACGCTGATTACCGCCTTGGCTGCGCAGGGCTGGACTCCGAGCGAAACGCACCGTCGTATTCGTGTTCTTTTTCCGCAGGTTAACCGGGAACATCTTGATTTTGCTTTAGATTCTGGCATGTGGGAGTTTGGTTCGCACGGCGAGCAGACTCCCACCCATGTTTTGCTGGCGACCGCCGTCTGGTATGCGGTGGCAGAGGCTTACGGTCTGGCACCGGATGGTTCCTACGCCGCAACAACTCTGGATGCAACGGTCATGGCGGATATGATGCGCTTATTGGAGAGCGCACGGGTTTCACCGCAGAATATCGCCCTGATTTTAGGGAAGGTGGGTGCTGGGCTCAAGTACCTGGCGCTGCATCCATATACACAGCTTGATGAGCTTACCTACCGCGATGTGTGCCAGCATCTTCCGGCTGAGTCCCAAGACGTGGCGCACGGTTCGTTTGTATGGCCGCCCTCCTGCGAGAGCATTCGTGATCAGCTGGGTGATGGCGGATGGTCAACCGCCATGCTGCGCACCGGTGTGTGTCCGCCCGATTATGCGGAGTACAACTGGCAGCTGGGCGGTACTTCGCTCACGGATATGGAGTTCCGCAACCAACTGGGCAGTTTCATGAGTTACTGTATTCGGTATGATCGGCAGCCGACGGTGCTTGCCTACGGAACATGGTCTACTATGCGCAGTAATCTGGGGCGGGTGCCGTTTCTAGCGGCGGTGCGCGCGAAGTACGGGTCGTGGCATACCGCCTTGCAGGTGGGCCGCACAATGGTGACCGATGCCCTGCAGATGACGAAAAGTGAGGTCGCGCCGGTGCGGGTGCCGCCGCATCCGCCCAGTATTTCGCCCGAGCAGCTTGCGGTGCAGGGTATTGGGGTTGTGAAGTCTGAGCAGACGGTTTCTGCCCGCGACCGCTGGGATGAGGTAGCGAACTCACTCGGTCAGCGTTTGGCGAGCCTGCCCTGGAGCAGGCATCTGCGCACCTACTATGTGCTCACGGGTGCCGCGAATGCTAACGCAATGCCGCTTGTGTGTATCTACCGCTCCCCCGCCGGGTTCCTGTGCGAAATTGCAATGGAGGCTGAGGTTTTGCCCAAGTTCAGCACCGACTATCTGCGTTCGCACGGGTGGGCGGCACCGACCCCCATGCAGCCCATGTGGAACCGGAATGTTTTTGACCCTCATGAGGCCGCGCAGGATGTGGTGCAGGCAATGCGCTGGGGTATGGGCTGTTCTCGCTGGGACTACTACCGCACGGATGACCTAGTGTTGGATGCCGAGGATACCTCGGGTACCGAGGCCGGTTAAGCCGGGGCGCGGATTCTTCCGTTTCTCCTCCCCTATCACGCTAAAAGGCTCTTGATGCGAAAAAGAGCTAGTAACGCCGCCCTATTTACATCAAGAGCCTTTTTATACCGGAAGTAATGCGGAACAGATAACCGCCGAAGTGTCTTTACTTATTATTCTTCGGTGCCTTCATATCCACCACCGGATGCGACTGCGTAATGCTGGTCTCCGGGATTTCGGGGTTGATGCTGTTCTTCACAAACCACCCGATAGTCAGCAGAATAAACCAGATGGGCATGAGCATCAGACCAGTGAGAGTGTCTTTATCGGTAGCAAGAATCCCGATGATGAAAGCAAAGAACGCAAGCACGATCCAGCATGCCACCACGCCGCCGGGCATGGGATAGGTGGTTTCCCGGTGCAGGTTGGGGCGCTTCGCACGGTAACACAGGTAGCTGACGAGGATCATCGACCATACGAAGATCACAAGTACTGCCGCCATCGTGGTGACCAGCGTGAACGCCTCAATAATCGAGTCGCCAGCATAGAGCAGGGCGATGCTGGAGAGTAGCAGAATCGAGGTGAGGAACAGCGCATTGCGGGGCACGCCGCTCCCGGAAAGGTTACCGAGGAACTTCGGGGCGTAACCTTCCTGCGAGAGACCGTACACCATGCGCGAAGTCGAGAAGATACCCGAGTTCGCCGATGATGTTGCCGAGGTCAGCACCACAACGTTCACGATATGCGCCGCAATGGCAATACCGGCGAGGGTAAACATGGTCACGAAGGGGCTCTTGGCCGGATCAATTTCACGCCAGGGGTTTACCATCAGAATGACGATCAGGGCGCCCACGTAGAAGATGAGAATACGAACCGGCACGGAGTTGATAGCCTTCGGCAAGGTCACCGTGGGGTTCTGAGTTTCGGCGGCGGTAGTACCTACCAGCTCGGACCCCATAAAGGCGAAAACCGCAATCTGGAAGGCGCCTAAGAATCCGGTGGCACCGTTAGGGAAGAACCCACCGTCGTTCCATAGGTTGGCTACCTGAGCATGAGCACCGCTGGGTGTCGTGAAGCTCGTAGCAACCATAATGGCACCCACAATAATAAGGGCGCAGATGGCAACAATCTTAATCATGGCGAACCAGAACTCGATCTCACCGAAGTTCTTCACCGAGGGCAGGTTCAGCGCCAGTAGCGCAATAATCACGACGAGTGCTGGAACCGCTTTCGGTAAATCGGGCCACCACAGCTCGGTATAGCCCACGATTGCGATAATATCTGCGACCGCGGTGACTACCCACATAAACCAGTACGACCATCCGAGGAAAAACCCTGCGGGGCGCCCGATCAGGTCGGTAGCAAAGTCTGAGAATGACTTATATTTCAGGTTTGATAGAAGGATCTCACCCATCGCACGCAGCACCAAGAAGATAGCGGCGCCGATAACCATGTAGACCAAGAGGATAGATGGACCAGCTTTAGAAATTGCCTTACCGGAACCCATGAAGAGCCCGGTACCAATAGCACCGCCGATAGCAATGAGCTGGATGTGTCGGTTGCTCAGCCCGCGGTGCAGTTCTTCAGCATTATCTGTCGTGTCTGCCGCCGATGCGGCATTATCGTGAGGTTGCTGCATGACAGTTCCTCTTTCGTGGTTGGGTCCCGCAGCCGAGCGGGACAGCCCCGGCTTTCGGGGCGGCAAGTGCAGCACTCAGCCCGTAAGATACGGTGAGCTATCACAACTTTTGAATATATATTCTACATAACAGGGACGGTATTGTGTAATTATCTCCAGGAAGTGTGTCGCGTATCTATAGCATGCGTCACGAATAATAAATTCTTTATGTCGCGATTTAAAAAAATTCGGAAGAGATCTACGAAAAACCCTTGACAATAAGCCTTACTTTCGGAAAATACAGCGCACGTGAGGTATATCCCTTTCCTGCCCAACTCGCCACATCCTCAAAAGAAAAATTCTCATCATATATAATTTCTATACAAATTTAAGAATATCTATACATACTGGGGTCTGTTCTGGTACATGCCGTATGTCATCGCCCCATAAGACACATCGGGCGGGATGCCGCACGTTTTCTCTACACGCCGCATCCCGCCCGCTATTAAGGAATAAATAAGACTCGCTACTTAGTTTCCGCCCGCACCGACTCCGCAAGAAGGCGCTTACGCGCATGACGGCGCACCATAATTTCGTACCCAAGCTCAACCCCGATAAACCATATAGGGCTAAGCGCCAGAGCTAACCCGGTTTCTGGCTGCAAGCTCAGGGCGTAGATCATCAGAGCGAAGAACACCAAACCAACCCAGCTCATCGTGCGACCGAACGGCATCTTATACTGTGAGGCTTCATGCCGTTTAGGGAACTTCTTGCGGTATACCAGGTACGACACGAGAATCATCGACCACGTGAAAATACCCATAATTGAGGCCACCGAAGTCACGACAGTAAACGCTTCCAGAAGCTCACGCCCAAACGCCAGCATCACCAGGCTAAAGAGCAGAAGAACTGTCGTTAGGTACAGGGCGTTCGTGGGCACGCCGTTCTTCGAGAGCTTCTTCAGGAAGGAAGGTGCATTCCCATCCTCCGCCAGCCCATACACCATGCGCGAGGTCGAAAAAATACCTGAGTTCGCCGAAGACGTTGCCGACGTCAGCACCACAAAGTTAATGAGCGATGCGGCAATTGACACACCCGCCAGTGAGAACATCCCCACAAAAGGACTCATATTAAGGTCGAGTTTATCCCAAGGAGTCACCGCAAGAATCGCCGACAGCGGCAGCACATAGAACAGCACCATGCGCAGCGGCACGGCGTTAATTGCGCGCGGCAGGGTACGTTCGGGGTTCTTTGTCTCTGCCACGGCGGTACCCACCAGCTCAGCGCCCACGAACGCGAACAACGCAATCTGGAACGAGCCCAAGAAACCCGTCAGACCGTGAATAAACACCCCGTTGCCCGAAGGTCCCGGGCGATCCCACAGGTGCGTGATGGAGGCGACCGTTCCATCCGGGCTCGTAAACCCGAACACGACCATCACGGCACCCACGGCGATAAGCGCCAGAATCGACACGATCTTAACCATGGCGAACCAGAACTCGATCTCACCGAAGTTTTTCACCGACGGCAGGTTCAGTGCCAACAGCGCCCCGATCACAATAAGTGCAGGAATAAATGAGGGCAGCTCGGGGAACCAGTAATGCGTGTAATCCGTAATCGCCAGCACATCCGCAATACCCGTGGTCACCCAGAAGAACCAGTACGACCAACCGACGAAAAAGCCCGCGCGAGTACCCAAAATATCAGATACGAAATCGGTAAATGACTTGTACTTCGGGTTCGATAGCAGAATCTCGCCCATCGCACGCAGCACAAAATAGATAATGATGCCAATAATCGCATAGACAAATACGATGGAAGGTCCCGTGAGCGAAATAGTCTTCGCTGATCCTAGAAATAACCCCGTACCAATTGCACCGCCGATAGCGATGAGCTGGATATGCCTGTAACTTAATCCACGCTTCAGGCTCTCTTCACCCGTGGAACTCTCATTCTCGGTAACTGTATGCTTGGAAGGCCGCTGTGTCACTATTCCTCTTTTCTGTGTGTGCTCTGCCCTGCGGGCTACAACCTCAACAGGAAGCCCCGACCTTCGGGGCATCACGATGCAGTTCAGATTTTCGCACGAGCACGGCTCACGGAAAATCGCATCGTTACGCCATGACTACACAGAATTCTACCCGCAAAAGATGCATACCTCGCATGAACCTTGGCTATGCCTATGCTATCTGGGGGTGGCGACACGCCGACGATGCTTCTCTCAGCCAGCGCTCTCCCCCGCTAAAACGCTGAAAATAATGCTTATCGCAAAAAATATGTTAAAACTTTACGATTAAATAAACTTTCCTGAGGTTTGCCGCTACAATTGCAATGCCCAGTGTGGAAATACCGCATCACTCATCTCATCACAAACATCAGGAGGACACTCACTCATGGGTAAACTATCAAATGCTGCACTGCGTCTCACTACCGGCGCGCTTATGCTCGATGCGGGCGTCAAGAAACTCGGCGCCGACGAAGGTACCTACGCATATCTGCAGCAGATGGCGGCATCAGGTGTGCCCGCCGTCGCCAAGCTCGATCCAAAAACCTTCGGTAAACTTATTTCCTACTCGGAAACCGCGCTCGGCGCTACTCTGCTGACCCCTTTCATCCCCAGCCGTCTGGCGGGCGCGGGGCTGACAGCCTTCGGCGCGAACCTCATGACCATGTACTTCCGCAACCCCGACATGCACGATAGCGCATTCCGCCCCACCCAGGATGGGCAGCAGCTCGCCAACAACATCGTGATTCTTGGCGCGGGTCTGGCGTTGCTGTTCTCCGGCAAGAAGAAGTAGTCTGCACGGCGACTTCGCGGTCGTAAAGGCCAAACGGGGGCAGTTTCTTCATTAAAATGAAAAACTGCTCCCGAAATTTTTAACAGTGCCTCCCTCCGCGCGCCGCTACGTTATCCTGATAGGTATGTCATCTCAAGAGCAGAACGCGCAAACCACCGCATCAGCCAACGCCGATACGCCCCAGACGCCCGAGAAGAAAACGGTACCGCCCGAGTTCTTCCGCCAGCCCTACTCCTTCGTGCGCCGCGGCGACCGCCTAACCTCGCGCCGCCAAAAAGCGTGGGACACCTACTCCCAAACCCACGTGCTCGACATACCCCGGCTACGGGCAGATACCTCTGTAGCCCCCGAAGCCACTTTCGACCCGGTCACAATCTACGGGCGTGAAGCCTACCAGGTTGTCGAGATCGGTTCCGGGCTGGGCGAAGCAATCGTGCACCGCGCCTCCGAAATGCCCGAGGCAAACTTCCTTGCCGTTGAGGTCTACACCCCTGGCATTGCGGATCTGCTGCTCAAGATGGGGCAGGCCGGGGTTGAGAATGTGCGCGTCGCTCAGGCTAACGCCCCCGAATTGCTAGATAACATGCTGGAAGAAAATTCGGTTGATGAGCTCTGGGTTTTCTTCCCCGACCCTTGGCACAAGTCACGCCACCACAAACGTCGTCTGGTCTCCCCCGCTTTTGCCGACAAGGTTGCGCGTGTGCTCAAACCCGGCGGAATCTGGCGCCTTGCTACCGACTGGGAAGAATACGCTCACGTGATGCGCGATGTCATGGAGGCACACCCCGACTTCGAGAATCTGCATGCCGGTGAAGGCGCTACCGAGGACGACCCCGTGGGTGGTTGGGCGCCGCGCTGGGAGGGGCGCATCCTGACTAGCTTTGAGAGGAAGGCTCGTGAGGCGGGCCGCCGTGCCCACGACCTGACGTATAGGCGTAAATAAGTTATCTGCTAGGGAAAGGGTAACGATACCACTTTGCCCTTGCTCAAACAGCCGGAGGCATACTCGCTTCGCTGCGTTACCTCCGACAACTCGCATGTAGGCAAAGGATATCGTTGCCCAAAAAGGCTTACGCCGTGGTCGGGTCAGGCACGCCGCCCGCCTAACACTCGTAAAGGGTGAAGTAGGCGTATAGCTAGGCTGGCATGTCACGTTACGTTGTCGTTGGTTGAGAACCACCCACGGTAAAAACTATTTCTGCCGGTATAGCACTACCGCCGAGGAACGTTTGCGCGGTGCCGGGCGCTGACCCCGCTGGATGTTCACTACATCCCCGCGGGTGCTGGCCGCGAACACTCGTTCCGCCAGCCCCAACTTGGCGTGCGCATCCTCAAGCTGAGCCTGCAGGCGGGCAATATGATCCCGGTGTTCCTCAACCATCTCTTCAAGCTCAATAATCCGGCGGATTCCCTCAAGCGAAACGCCTTCCTGCGAGAGCTGTTGAATACGCTGAAGTAAATCCACATCGCGCTGCGAATAGCGCCTGGCCTTACCCGGCGCACGCGAAGGCTGCACCAGCCCCAGGCGGTCGTATTGGCGAAGCGTCTGCGGGTGCATACCCGCCAGCTCCGCCGCCACCGAAATCACAAAAACCGGCCTGTCGGCGCTGTAGGCAGACGCCAATGATTGCTTATTATGGGCACTCATAAGCTACCTAACTTTCTTCAAAAGGTCCTCACGGGGGTTCTCCTGCGGTGCCAGAGCAATGAACTTCTCGAAGGCTTCCTTCGCCTCATCGCTTAGGTTCTGCGGCAGGTGTACCTCGGGGATCACCAGCAGGTCGCCGGTGCCCGACTTGGTTTTGAACCCGCGTCCTTTCGCACGCAGTTTACGACCCACGCTGCCGGGAGTCAGCCGCAATTTGACGGTTTTACCGCCGGGTACGGGCACTTCCAGCACACCGCCGTTGACGGCCTCTTCCAGAGTGACGGGGGCACGCAACACCAGGTTGTTTCCTTCGCGACTGTAGTGCGGGTCATCTGAAACACGCACGGTCACGATCAGATCGCCGCCGGTGCCGGGGCGGCCCTTGCCACGCACACGCACCTTCTGCCCGTCCTTCACACCCGCCGGGATGCGCGCCTCAGTACTCGTGCCGTCCGGCAGGAACACGGTCGCCTTGGTGCCCGTGTACGACTGCGGCAGGGTAATACGTGTGCTGGTGGAGAGGTTATTATCCTGCGGGGCACGCTGCTGCCTGCCGCCGAAGCCTTGAGCTCCCCCGAACCCGGTGGCATCCCCAAAATCGGCACTCGTGAACCCGGCGGTACGGCGTGAACCACCCGCGCCGCCAACGCCACCACCGAAGAGTCCACCGAGCAGGTCTTCAATGTTGATACCTTCGCCACCGCCGCTGGTCGTGAAATGCACGTTTTGGCCGTTAAATCCGCCGAAACCACCGGCACCACCAAATCCGCCAGCGCCGCCTCCGAAGCCGCCATTAGCGAACCCTGCGGCACCGTATTTACGAATCTGGTCGTATTCTTCGCGCTGTTTCTTATCCGAGAGTACATCGTAGGCTTCGGAGACTTCCTTGAATTTCTTCTCGGCTGTCTCGTTCCCGGGGTTTAGGTCGGGGTGATATTTGCGCGAGAGTTTGCGGTAAGCCTTTTTAATATCAGATTCAGAGGCGTCTTCTTTCACGCCGAGGGTTTTATAAAAGTCTTCTGACAGCCAGTTTTCGCTTGCCATGTAGTTCTCCTTTCCCGTCGTCCGGGGTTCTTGTAACTGCCCCTAAGAGGGCACAACCTTAGTTTTTAATCCTATATAAAGTTTAGTCTACTAGACTCAATTTTGGAAGAGAAATCCCAGAAAATCCGCGGAAATATGCGGCAAACGGGCGGGTTCTCAATTTCTCAAGAACCCGCCCGCTGTATGCTCTACGGAGTGTTTATTCGGCGGCAGCCACCGCAACCTGGGCGGTGCGTACCACGCGCTCTTTCACGCGGTACCCGTATCGCAGAACCATCGAAATGTGGTCCGGTTCTACCTCGCTGGTCGGCTGCTGCATGACCGCTTCGTGAATATTCGGGTCGAAGGGCTCGCCCACCTCGCCGAAACGTTCCACGCCTTCTTTTTTGAGAGAATCCTCAAGCTTGGTGGCGATCGCAGCGAAGGGACCTTCCTGCAGGTCGCCGTGCTTGCGTGCGGCGTCAATATCGTCGAGCACCGGCAGAAGCAGGCTCACAATATCGCTCGCCACGAACTCCCGAAGCTGCTCCTTCTCGCGGGCGGCACGGTTCTTGAAGTTTGTGAACTCCGCCTGCAGGCGAAGCAGGCTGTCCAGGCGTTCTGCCGCGAGTTTCGCATCCTCTGAGGGTGCTTCCTCACTCGGCTCGGGGGTTTCCCCCGCCGCAGCCTGATCGGTTGCGGCAGGGGCTTCCTCGGCCTCGGGGTGACCCTCGGCGGCGGGGGCGTTGAATGCCTCCTCCAGTGGGTCTCCCGCAGTGTTCTCGTGTTCAGCCATGATTACTTCTTCTCGTCTTCGTCCTCGTCGATAACTTCGGCGTCTACCACATCTTCGTCATCTTCCTTGGAAGAAGAAGCGGAGTCTGCGTTAGCCTCTGCCTGTGCGGAAGCGTACAGAGCCTCGCCCAGCTTGGTCTGGGATGCCTGCAGCTTCTCAAGAGCAGACTTCACGGCATCTTCGTCATCGCCTTCAAGAGCCTTCTTGAGCTCGTCAACATCGCCCTGAACCTCAGTCTTGACGTCTTCGGGCAGCTTCTCGCCGTTCTCCTTCAGGAGCTTATCGACAGAGTATGCCACAGACTCGGCGGCGTTGCGGGTGTCGGCTGCCTCGCGGCGTGCCTTATCCTGCTCTGCGTGAGCCTCAGCATCCTTGACCATGCGGTCGATGTCTTCCTTCGAGAGGGAGGTACCGCCGGTGATGGTCATGGACTGCTCAGCACCGGTGCCCTTGTCCTTTGCGGAGACGTGCACAATGCCGTTGGCGTCAATATCGAAGGTGACCTCAATCTGGGGTACGCCGCGCGGTGCGGGGGCGATACCGGTCAGCTCGAAGGTACCCAGGTTCTTGTTGTCGCGGGTAAATTCGCGCTCACCCTGGAACACCTGAATCGACACGGAAGGCTGGTTGTCTTCAGCAGTGGTGAAGGTCTCAGAACGCTTGGTCGGAATAGCGGTGTTGCGCTCGATCAGCTTGGTCATCACGCCACCCTTGGTTTCGATACCGAGGGACAGCGGGGTCACGTCGATCAGCAGAACGTCCTTACGGTCGCCCTTGAGCACACCAGCCTGCAGGGCTGCACCCATTGCCACAACCTCATCAGGGTTAACACCCTTGTTGGGTTCGCGACCGGTGAGTTCCTTCACCAGGTTAGCCACGGCGGGCATACGGGTGGAACCACCCACGAGCACGACCTCGGAAATATCCGAAACCTTGATGCCTGCTTCCTTGATAACGTCTTGGAAGGGCTTCTTGGTGCGTTCGAGCAGGTCGCTGGTGAGGTCCTCAAACTTTGCGCGAGAGAGCTTCTCGTCCAAGTGAATGGGGCCTTCGGGGGTTACCGAGAGGTACTGCAGTGAAATGTTGGTGCTGGATGCACTGGAGAGCTCCTTCTTAGCCTGCTCAGCTGCCTCCTGCAGACGCTGCAGAGCGATCTTGTCTTTGGAGAGGTCTGCGCCGGTCTTGGACTTGACCTGCTCAAGCAGCCAATTCACAATGCGCTGATCCCAGTCGTCACCGCCCAGACGGTTGTCACCGCTGGTTGCGCGCACCTGAATGGTGGAGAAGCCGTCTTCGTCCTTGCCAACTTCAAGCAGGGAGACGTCGAAGGTACCGCCACCAAGGTCGAAGACCAGAATCAGTTCGTCTTCTTTACCCTTGTCCAGGCCGTAAGCCAGTGCAGCTGCGGTCGGCTCGTTCACGATACGCAGAACGTTCAGACCCGCGATCTCGCCGGCTTCCTTAGTAGCCTGGCGCTCAGCGTCGTTGAAGTATGCGGGAACGGTGATAACCGCATCGGTCACCTTGTCGTTCAGGTATGCTTCAGCGTCGTTCTTGAGCTTCTGCAGAATACGTGCGGAAATTTCCTGCGGGGTGTATTTCTTGCCGTCAATTTCAGTCGTCCAGTCGGTGCCCATGTGGCGCTTGACGGACGAGATGGTGCGATCAACGTTAGTAACCGCCTGGCGCTTTGCCACGCTGCCGACCAGAACGTCGCCATCCTTAGAGAATGCGACCACGGAGGGGGTGGTGCGGGCGCCTTCAGCGTTAGGGATAACTTCCGGTTCGCCACCTTCAAGGGTGGATACAACCGAGTTAGTGGTGCCGAGGTCAATACCAACTGCACGTGCCATGTTTTGTACTCCTTAGTGTTATGCCCCGCTTCTTGGCGAGGCGGGTTCCTTGGTTAAATCTTCGGGGCGTAAGGGGTTTTAGACCGAGCGCATGCACGGTGAAAATGTGCTGGGATGCTGCCCGGTGAGTGACCCCTTGAGCCTCATGTACTCAAGTTTTACATATGTTTGGGTGGATGTCAACAGACTTGAGTGAAAAAGACTCAACTTTTTGAAGTGAGTAGGAGTTAGGGGCAGGTGGCAAGGGGTGAGGTGCTGGCGATTTTGGGGCAGAACTAGGCGGAAATTAGGGGTTATTTGGGTGGTAACTTACCTGAATGCAGGCGTTTCATCTCTACGCAGCGAAATATATGAGGTTAACAACGGTAATTCCGACAGATGCGGTCACCCTCGCCCTATGATGGAAGGTGAGTGTTCGCTCTAGGTTGAAGGAAAGTTGGAACAGAATTGAATGCAATAAACTCCGGAACGGCATTTTGGGCTCTGGTGGTCGTTACAGCCGTTCTGATCCTTATACTCGCAGTACTGCATCTTGCACGATACAAGCAAAAACCTAAAAGGCTACTCAGAAAAATTGAATGGCTTAGAACGTTCTATGTATGGCTTGGAGCACTTGCCATTCTCGGCGGCACTTGGGCGTTCTTCCTACCGATAGCCCTCAATTCAGGTTTCAACAAAGATGATGACGGTCCTGTATTGCGCCAGCTACTGATATATACAGTAGGTGGACTCTTAGGTGTCATCACATTGGGAGAGACACACCGCAAGAATACTCTTGAAAAAACTAAGAATGAGCAAGACCATATACGACAGGTACATGCAGAAATACGACAGGTACATGCCGAACGACGTAGTCGGTACACTACAGCAATTGAGCAACTGTCCAGCGATAAAGCTTCTATCCGCCTTGGCGGTATTTACTCTCTTGTAGGGCTGGTGGATGAATGGTTAGCAGACGAAAAAACTACCCCTAGTCTTGAGGAACGCCGCAAAGAAGGCCAAGTCATTATCAACAATCTGTGCGCCTACATCCGTTCCCCATTCCCACTTGCAGAACGCGCTGAGCAATTAGATAAACCCTACGCAAAAGATCTACAGAACGATTTTGGCGGGGATAAAGAAAAGTTTGATGCAGACAAACGATCCTTTGCCCAAGAGAAAGCTGCTCTAGAAGAAGAACGCCAGGTACGACAAAGTATCATCAAAGAAATATATGAACGGCTACGCAACATCAATGAGCCCGGATCTTGGTCAGATTTCGATTATGACTTCTCAAATGCCCATTTTTTCTACTATGTGGACTTCAGCGATAGTATTTTTGGTGCTTTCGCTAAATTCTCCGAGGCGATCTTCGCCAAAGACGCTGACTTCTCTGGGGCTATCTTTGCTGAGTTCGCTGATTTCAGCAGATCGACCTTTGCTGAGTTCGCTGGCTTCTTCAGTGCGACCTTCACCCGAAATGCTGATTTCAGCAGATCGGCCTTCACTCGAAATGCTTACTTTTTCTGGACAACCTTCGCCAAGGACGCTAACTTCTCCTGGACAACCTTCGCCAAGGACGCTAACTTCTCCTGGACAACCTTCGAAGACAAACCAATATTTGAATACACGATAAACAATAAAACCTATAAAGCGAGGTTCTCTTATAAAGTCAATCCAGAAGATTATAACTTCGAGGTTTCGCACGGTAGCCCCTACAAAATCGAAACCGAAGAACAAGAGTATAACGGCGTTAAGTTCATCATTCCTAAAGGCACAGAACTCTTCGACCCGGACGAACCTTCCGATCTGGAAGACGACGATGAAAGCTAAAGTTCTTTTCACGTAAAAATATGGCAGATTATATTCCTTTTATTCAAAGAAACCTTCCTTACCTTTACAAAGGAGAACCCTAGACATGGCTGAAAAGGCGAATAACTCCCACCCCTCTAAGAGAGGTAATGCATGGTGGAACAACAGATTTTATACAGTTCTTATTGCTGTAGCTCTCATAGGTGGAGGATGTGCATTTTTTATTCCTCCATTTATCACCTCGTATGGTTCCGGTGATAGTCTTCCAATCCTACGCCAAACTATTCTTGCTGCCACGGGTGGCGTTCTCGCAATACTCACCCTGTGGGAAAATCGCCGTAAAAACGATCAAGAGCACATGCGACAGGTACATGCAGAACGGCGTAGCCGTTATGCTACAGCAATCGAACAGCTTGCCGACGAGAAAGCACCCATTCGTCTTGGCGGGGTCTATACTCTGGTCAAGCTGGTTGACGAGTGGTTAACTGACGAGACAACTCTCCCCAACGAAGAAGATCGCCGGGAAGAAGGTCAAGCAATCATTAATAGCCTCTGCGCCTACATCCGCTCACCATTTGACCTTGCGTCAAAGTTTGAAGTGCTGTTTGAGAATGAAGCACCAGAGAATTATGAAGGTGGAATACAACAGTTCACTATAGATCAGGCAAGGTTCCGCGAAGAGAAAGAATTGCGAACAACAATTCTGGGCGCAATCAGGAATCGACTCGGTGGCACTATCACCCAAGGAGACGGCACTAAGAAACTTTTAAAAGGCTCCTGGTCAGATTTTGATTACGACTTCTCCAATGCGATTTTCTTCTACTCGACTGATTTCAGAAATAGTTATTTCAACGCTTCGTCAAGTTTTATTCAGACGACCTTCGTTCAACGCACTGACTTCCGGGAGGCGTCCTTTACCAAGGGCGCTGACTTCTCCGGGGCGACCTTCACCGAGGCTAGCTTCTCCTGGGCGGAATTCACCGAGGCTGACTTCTCCGGGGCGACCTTCACCCAGAACGCTAACTTCTCCGGAGCGACCTTCACCCAGAACGCCGACTTCTCCGAGGCGACCTTCACCGGGGGTGCTAACTTCTTTGGGGCGAGATTCA